>JBDSEG010000290.1:0-17122 GCA_039920165.1 Burkholderiaceae bacterium | reverse complement strand
CTAAGCGCTCAGCGGCAACGATGTTGAGCGGTTGACGAACACCGCCGGGGTGCGTTGTGCGGTTCGGTTCCTACAGTGATCGCCTTCAGCAGGAAGGCGGCCACGGTGCCCGGCAAACGCATAGCGGACCTACAGGTGAACAAGTACAAGGCATTGAGAAGCGAGCACAGCCAGGAGGCGGCGGCGGCCAACACCGGCATCAGCGTGGCCAGCGCGCGGCGGGTACAGGCGGCGCTCACGCTTCCGTCGCAGCGGCCGCCACGGCACTTCCGCACCCGAGCCGATCCACTGGCCGAGTGTGTGGGACACCGAGGTGGTGCCGATGCTCGAAGGCGCGCCGTCGCTGATGGCGGCGGCCAGTGTTCGAGCAAGCTCGTCTCGATTCAGCTTTCGGTCAACCGTCGGTCGCGGTCACAGGTGTTTCGTGCGCCCGCGCTATGTCGTCCGGCCGATGCCATAGGTAGGACGCCGGCTCAGCCTTGCGACGGATGCCGCGACACTCTGCGCCCCCCTATGGTGGTAACAGTCGCCGAGCGGTTTTTGCCCGGCTTAGCCGAGGAGCCCGGCATGAATTGGTCCGAACCCATCCGGCCTCGGCAACAACGATGCAAGGCCGCGTCAGAGGGTGAGAGAAGCCGGGAGGCGCTGTGGTGTTCGCACTCGCGGCCGTCGGCGCGGTCACCTCTGTCACGACAGTGCTCGTCGTTGGCAACGCAGCGCCGCCCGGTCTCCAGGACGGGCCAACTCCTGCCCGGATCGCCGTCACGTCAGCGTCAGCGCAGCCATCTCCGCCCGCGCCGGCCAGCTCGCCACAAAGAGCACGAGCCGAGCGACATCGATTTGATGCTGCAGGCCTTCGCCGACGGCGGTTGCGCGGTTCGCCCGCCTCGCCGGTCTAGCCGGTGCGGCCTCGTGCACCGTGGATTGGCCCGGCCGCGATGCTTGACGGATTGGACGTCACAACTCTCCGATTTCGTTTGCCCAAGGCTGCAGTGCGATCGCCATCCGCGTATTGCCAATCGCCGTGCAGCCCTTTGGGGGACGCCCACGTCTGCCACAGGTACCTTGACAGGTTGATACTAAACACTCGGGGGGTCGAAACGGCTTTTCTCCGGCAATTCGCAATTCGCAATTCGCAATTCGCATCCTCATTGTTAAGGAGCAGAGATGGCCGCGCGAACTGAATTAGGGATGGCACTGATTCGGGCGGGCTATAAGGTCACACCACTTCTGATCTGAGAATCAGCCGCATGAAGTGGCCCGTCGAGAGAACTCCGAATCAACACTTTGTTGCCTGTAAAGGAGCCGAAAGTGAACTGGATTCTTACTAATAAATCGACATCCGCTCTGATATGGGTTGCCCTTCTGTGCTTTACGCTCAGCCTGGCTCCGACAAATGCGGCCGCGCAGGAAAGGACGGCTTCAGGATCGGTCGAAATTCTCGTTCCCTGGGGCATCGGCGGGGGTGCTGATCAGTTGGCCCGCGAGACGGCAAAGCTGCTGCAGCGTGTCGGCATGCCGGCGACGGTAACCAACATTCCCGGCAGAACGGGCAATGCCGGAATGGAAAAGTTTCTGGCGTCACCGAGCGACGGTCTCCTGGTCTCGGTGCTTACGGCGGAAACGTACTGTCTGCTCGCCTACGCGAATCCGGGTTGGAAGCCTGCCGACGTTGTTCCCCTGGCCATCATGATCAGGCAACCGTCCGCTTTCTTTTTGCCGACCAGCGGCAGCTTCAAAAGCTGGAACGAATTCGAGAAGCAAGCGCGCCAGAAACCCAGGTCGTTGCGAGTGGCGATCAGCGGTTTGGGCAGCCCCGACTATTTGATGCTGCAGCAGCTTTCCCTAAAGGGCATTCAGCTCACGCCCGTTCCGTTCGAAAACCCAGAGCAACGATTTCAGGCGGTGCTGAACGGGCAAGCAGACGCTTTGTATGAACAGCCTGCCGACGTCGCGACGCTCCTTCAGGGCAAGCAGCTGCAGCCGGTCCTGTTTCTTGCATCAGCACGCGTTCCTGCATTCAAGGATGTCCCGGTTTCGAGCGAACTGGGGTACGGTAACGGGTTGGCGCAATTTCGCGCGATCGTTGCCAAAGTCGGGACCGACCCGCGGAGGGTCAAGGCTTTGTCACAGGCGCTCGATCAGATCGCGGAAACGCCGGAATACAGAGCTTTTCTCACAGCCCACCTTGCGACTGACGGCAGCTACATCCCCGCGACAAGCGCGTCGGCTTTCCTGCAACAGGCTTTGAAAGAGATGAAGCAAACTGTGGACACCCTTCCACTTCACGCCCAACATCTCTGGGAAGGTCAATCGGTGTCGGAATACATTCAGCCGTTTTAGAAGCGCGGTTGAGAGCTTTATCGTCGCAGCCAACGTGAACTCGGCAATGACGCGCCGTTTGCTAGACCGGATCTGTTTGCAGCCGGACTGCGGCTCAATCGTCGCTGGAATGGCGAGCACGGCTGGTCGCTCTTTCCTCGTTGGAGAAGACTGTGGGGGTCAGCACGCGCTGCGATTTGCTACAACCAACCCAGCGAAGCTGGTGCCTTAAGCTCCGTTTCGACCAATTTCATGAGGAGTGAACCATGCCTGTAATCGGGATTACGAGGGAGATGGGCTCTCTCGGCAAGGACGTTGCTGCGGGGGTTGCCGAGAGGTTGGGGCTACGCTTGGTCTACAACGAGCTTACCGACGCACTGGCCAACGATTTGCACGTCGAACCAAGCGCGGTCGGGCGAATGATCGATGGTCAGGCAACGCTGTCCGACCGGTTTCGGCTGAAGCCCTCCGACGTAGGCTTGTTCACGGAGCAGGAGGTACTGGACACGGCTTTGAAGGGCAATGTCGTGTTCCGAGGTTGGGGTGCGACCAATCTTTTGCGCCTAGTCCCGCATATTCCGTGCATTCGAGTCAGTGCGCCACTCGAAGTCCGCGTCAGGCACATGATGGAAAGACTGCGGACCGACGATCACGATAAGGTTCTGCACGAAATTCGACGTAACGACGCTGCTCATGCGGACACCGTGCGCAGGCTGTTCGGGGTCAGCTATGAGGACCCGTGGTTGTACGACGCGACTTTCAACACCGAGAAAACTTCAGTCGACTTCTGTATCGATCGCATCGTCGGCATGGTGAATCATGCGGACTTTGCCGAAACTGCCGAGTCGCGCGCCCTGCTCAAGCAAATGGCGCTGAAGTCCCACATACGAACTGCGCTGAGAAAGACGCCCGCGACCGCAGAGCTCGGCGTGACACTTGCCGTCAACGACGGCAGGGTTGTAATCGAAGGTATTGTCGACACCGAAGAGCAGCGCAATGTGGTTGACAAAGTGGTGGGCCGCGTGCCGGGGGTCACAGGGACGGACAACCAACTCAGGTGTATGTCCAGCCGCCGGACCCGCGCCCAAATGGATGGTTAGCTGGGCGAAGAAGGCTCATCGCGCTGCGCGCAGCGACGGGCCTCAGCTGCCCGCGTACTCCAGCGACGAGTGGTGCACCACGATGCGCAGCTTGCCGGCGTCGTCCTTGACGAAGTTCCAGGTCTTGTCGACGGTGGTCACCTTGCCGTCTTTGCCGGTGAAGTTGACCTTGCCCAGGGTGGTGGCGCTGTTGCCCGCGATGAAGATCGCCGCGTTAGCCACCTCGCACTTGTTCCAGCCCTTCAAAGCGAATCCGGTGTCCTTGGGAAAGGCCGGATCGCCGCCCACGAAGTAGGAGAGTGCACCGGCGCGCGTGGTGCGGAATGTCTGCGGGTTGACCGTCAATGTGGGTTTGAAAA
The DNA here is from genome assembly GCA_039920165.1 of Burkholderiaceae bacterium. Lineage (GTDB taxonomy): Bacteria > Pseudomonadota > Gammaproteobacteria > Burkholderiales > Burkholderiaceae_C > JBDSEG01. The sequence continues at coordinate 13,341 of JBDSEG010000290.1, read as the reverse complement.
GCACTGCGCCCATCTGGTAACCGTAGGCGGCGTCGATTACTTGCTCGGCCAGGGCCTTGGCCGCAGCCTGGCCACCGCTGGTGTGGGCAGCACTAATGTCGACCAGCGCCTTGCACCAGGCCTGCTGGGCAGCCTGCACCTCGGGTTCGCTGATGGCTTTGTTGACCAAGCTCACTTGGGCCTGGGCGGTCATTGAGGCGGCCAAAAGCGAAAGCGCTCAGGCCAGTGATCCGGGTGCATTTCATACGGGTTGCTCGTTGTTGGGGGACAGTTGGAAGAACCGGAAAAGATTGCCCCGGCCTAGAAGCTATTGGAGCGGCTACGCCTAAAGCGCCGCTGAGCATTGGATGAGCTGATGCTGACTCGAAAATGAACCGCAGATGAACACCGGCGACGTGACGCGTGATTGCAGACAATGGCTTGGATGTTCCGTCGTCGCCTAACCTTGGTACTTGCCCTGTTCGCATCGGTGGTCGTTCTGGCTGCACTGCTGGCGGCTGCGTCGTTGGTGGTGACCGAGCGCCAGGTCCTGCGCGGCCGCGTGGCGAGCGACATTGCCACGGGCTTCATCCAGTTGTCGGCACAGAAGCAGCGCCTGCGCACCTGGGTGGCGCAGATGCAATTGGGTGGCAATGCCGACGACAGTGCCCGCACCGAGTTGGAAGTCGCCATGCAGGGCACGCTGCAACGCCTGAATGTATTGGCCGCGCAGGCCGTCGATCTCGACAGCAGCGGCCAGGCAAACGTGGAGCACCTGCGCCGCCGCGACACGCTGGCGGTACTGGCGCAAAGCATGGCCGCACTGCACCGGGCAGTGGACGACGCCCGGCCCTTGGCGCCGGGTTCTGACGCCGGACAGGCGTGGGAGGCGCTGGCGCGCTTGTTCGACATGGCCGAGGGCCGCGACTTGCGCAAACTGATTGCCGAGAACATCGCGCGCGAGGCCACCGAGGTGCAGCGCGAGCGCGCCGCCACCGACACCGTCCTGGCCTGGGTACGGTGGCTGTGGCTGGGTGCCGCAGCGCTGCTGGCCGCCAGCGCGCTGGCGGCCGCGGTGTACTTCGGCCGCGCCTTGCGCAACCCACTGCAGCAGTTGAGCGAGGGCGCGCGCGCGTTGCGGTCCGGGCAACTGGGTCACCGCATCCCGCTGACGGGCCAGGACGAGTTTGCGGAGGTGGCACACAGCGTGAACGCATTGGCCGCCGAGTTGGAGCAGCACCGCGAACGCGAGTCTGCCCAGCGCCACAAGCTGGAGGTGCAGGTGGCCGTGCGTACGCGTGACTTGGCCGACGCCCTGGCCTCGCTGCGCAAGGCCGATGGCCAGCGACGGCGGCTCTTTGCCGACATCAGTCACGAGCTTCGCACCCCCACTACCGCGATCCGCGGCGAAGCCGAAATCACGTTGCGCGGGGTCGACAAGCCAGCCGCCGAGTACCGCGAAGCCCTATCCCGCATCGTGGCGACGGCGAAGCAGCTTGCGGCCGTGATCGACGATCTGCTAGCGATGGCCCGCAGCGATATCGATTCGCTTTCGCTGGTGCGCGAACTGGTGGACATGGACGAACTGGCTTGCGATGCCGTGGCTCAGGCCAGTGCCCAGGCTTCACGTCTGGGCGTGGCGCTGGTGCCGGTGCCGGTACGCACAGGCGACCATCTGGTGGCCGGCGACCCTTTGCGGCTGCGCCAACTGCTGGGGGTGCTGCTGGACAACGCCACGCGCTATTCCCAGCCCGGCGGACAGGTGAAGATACGCGTGACCGCACAGGCGTACGCCGCTGACGAGTCATCGACCGTGCAGGTGACCGTCAGTGACGAGGGCATCGGCATTCCGGCCCATGAATTGCCGCAGGTGTTCGACCGCCATTTCCGCGGGTCGCTGGCGCGCAGCCACAGCGTGGACGGCAGCGGCCTGGGCCTGTCCATTGCGCATGCCCTGGCGCAAGCCCATGGGGGCCAGCTGCACCTGCGCAGTGGCAACGGCAGCACACAAGCGGTTCTGAGCCTGCCTTCGGTGGGCGCTGATGAACTGCTGCACGGCGCGGCATGAACATCCTGATCATCGAAGACGATGCTCGCATTGCAGATTTCCTGGGCCGCGGCCTGCGCGCCGAAGGCCATCGCGTCGAACTGGTCGTCACGGGCCCCAAAGGGCTGACCGTGGCGCGCCAGCGGGCACGCGATGCCGCCGCCGACGGCCAATCCACCGTATTGATCCTGGACCTGATGCTGCCCGGCATGGGCGGACTGGAGATATGCCAAACGCTGCGGGCCGAGGGCGTGGGCATGCCGATTCTCATGCTGTCCGCCCTCGGGGCGGTTGAAGACCGCGTGGCAGGGCTGCGCCTGGGCGCCGACGACTACATGGCCAAGCCTTTCGACTTCGAGGAGCTGCTGGCACGGCTGGAGTCACTCTCCCGCCGCGGCCGCGAGCTCGCGCGCGGCACCCCTAACCGCCTGCAGGTGGGCGACCTGGTGTTTGATCGAGAGCGCATGCAGGCCAGCCGAGGGGGGCAGCCGCTGACGCTGACCGCTAAAGAGCTTGCCCTGCTGGAACTGATGATGAGTACGCCCGGACGCTTAATCAGCCGAGAGCGAATTCTCGCGAACGTGTGGGGCGCCAGCGAGGATCCGCTGACCAACGTGGTGGATGTCTACATTGGCCGGCTGCGGGCCAAGATCGACGAAGGCAGCGAAGCGCCGTTGATTCACACGGTCAGAGGCCTGGGATACCGGCTGGAGGCGGTTCGAGGTTGAAGTAGGCAACTTACTGTACTGGCGACGCTCACTTCATGGTTTCGAAAACTTGAACGGTCACGATCTTCTGGTCGCCAGGCGCCGCGGCCGCGGGTCGTTCCGCGACCTTCGGCACAGCTCAAAACCCGGCAGGTCTGAGCCTGCTCGCTGACTGCCGGGGTAGAGTGACGCCTCATCCCGACGCACCCGTCACTCCCACCCGAAAGCTCCCATGACCACCCGCGGCGACCTCATCCCCATGCCCATGAGCGACGGTGCCTCGATCGGCGTCTACTGCGTCCCGCCCGCCGGCGAGCGGCGCGGCGGGCTGGTGCTGATCCAGGAAATCTTCGGCGTCACCGAGCACATCCGCGAGCAGGCCGATGCCTGGGCCGATGCCGGCTACGAGGTCTGGGCGCCAGCCCTGTACGACCGCGTCGCGCCCGGCCTGCAGGCGAGCTACAGCCCGCAGGATATCGAGATGGCCAAGCGCATCGCCACGCACGAGCATCCGTTCGCGACCTCGGTGGCCGATACGCAGACCTGCATCGACGGCCTGGCCGCGCGCGGCGGGCCGGTCTTCATCACCGGCTACTGCTACGGCGGCTCGATCGCCTGGGCCGCGGCGTGCCGCTGCGACGGCCTGGCGGCCGCCTCGGGCTACTACGGCGGGCGGGTGCCCGAGTTGGCCGGAGAGACGCCGTGCTGCCCGACCATCCTGCACTTCGGGCGCCTGGACAAGAACATTCCGCTCGAAGGCGTCGAGAAAGTCCGCACTGCGCACCCCGAAGTGAAGGTCTACCTGTACGACGCCGGCCACGGCTTCAACTCGGACCGGCGCGCCGACTACCACGCGCCGAGCGCGCAACTGGCGCGCGAGCGCACGCTCGAGCTGTTCAGGGCGAACGGCGGTTGAGGTTGACTGACCCCTCTTATGCCGATCGTCGTCGCTGCCTTGGCGCGCCACACCGAGTGGCTGCCGCTGCTGGCGCGGTGGATGCGAGACGAATGGCCGCAGTGGTACGGAGCGGGCGGGCGCGGTGATGCGGCGGCCGACCTGCAATTCTTTGCGGCCGGCGAGTCGGCGCTTCCGATCGGCTTGATCGCCTTTCGCGACAAGACCCCCGTCGGCATGGCAGCGCTCAAGGCGCAGTCCCTGCCCAGCCACGCGCACCTGGGTCCGTGGGCCGCCGCGGGTCTGGTCGTGCCAGCTTTGCGCGGGCAGGGCATCGGCGCGCAGTTGCTCGACGCGCTCGTTTCGCAGGCTTGCCGACTCGGCTTCGCGCAGATCTATTGCGCCACCGCCACCGCCGCTTCACTGCTGCGCCGCGGCCATTGGTCGCAGCGCGAAGTGGCGGTCCACGACGGCGAATCGCTCACCATCTTCGCCAAGGACACGGCATGACCACCACCCTGTTCGGCCTCGCCGACGGCATCCAGAACTACGGCGCCTTCGTCGTCGCCATCGTCGTCTTCCTGCTCATCCCGGGTCCGGGCAACCTCGCCCTCATCACCTCGACCGCCAAGGGCGGTGTGCGCGGCGGGCTCGCAGCGACGCTCGGCCTGATCGTCGGCGACCAGGTGCTGATGTGGCTAGCGGTCGCGGGCGTGGCGGCGCTGCTCGCGGCCTGGCCGCCGGCCTTCGGTGCGGTGCAGTGGCTGGGCGCGGCCTACCTCGCGTGGCTCGGTGCGCGCATGCTCTTCGCCAAGGCGGGCGACGCCCCGGTGCTGAATATCCGGCCACGCCACTATCTGCGGCAGGCCTTCGTCATCACCCTGCTCAACCCGAAGGCGATCGTCTTCTACATGGCGTTCTTTCCGCTCTTCGTCGACCCGGCGCACAAGCCCGGCCTCGCGACCTTCGGCGTGATGGCGGCGACCATCGCGGTGCTGACTTTCGGCTATGGCCTGGCGATGACGCTGCTCACGCACCACCTCGCCGAGCGGCTGCGCGCACGCCCGTGGGTGGGCCGCGCGCTCGGCAAGCTGGCTGGGCTCTTCCTGATCGGCTTCGGCGTCAGGCTCGCGCTGTCGAAGTGAAGGTCGCGCCGGCGATGTGCCCAGACGCCGGCACCAGGGTGCAGCCGCCGATGCGCCAGAGCTTGCCGCCCGCGCCGCGCTCCATCCGGTAGACCGCGAGCCAGCGCGCGCCGGCGTTGTCGGTGAGGTGCACGCCCTGGGTCCACTGGCCTTCGACGAGCTCGGGCCGCAGAAATGCCACCGACGCCGGTCGGATCACGACCGGGTAGGCGCTACGAACCATCGCCATGAAGCGATCGGCGCTGCCGAACTGGCGCTGCAGCGCGACGCTCGCAAAGCCGAAGGCGCGCTTCGCATCGTCGGCCGCGAAAGCCGCGAGCTGGTCGCGGACGATCGCCTGGATGCGCTTCGCATCGGCCGGCGCCACCTCCTCGGCCTGCGCCATCGGGGATGCCGAGGTCAGTCCGAAAACGATCAGCGAACGGCGTGTCAGCAGGGGCGGCTTCATGGTCGGGCTCGGACGGACGGTGGATGGTGGGCCTTGGGCGAGGGCATAGCGCCATGATGCGGCAAATGCCGCGCCCGCGTCACCCTGCAGATGGGCGCGGACCACCGCGGCGATATCCTCTCTCATGCACAGCGCCCCGACCCTTCCGCTCGCCGGCGTCCGCGTCATCGAGCTGACCCACATGGTGATGGGCCCGAGCTGCGGGCTGATCCTGGCCGACCTCGGCGCCGAGGTCATCAAGGTCGAGCCGCTGGCGGGCGACGGCACGCGCCGGCTGCAGGGATCGGGTGCCGGTTTTTTCCCGATGTTCAACCGCAACAAGCAGAGCATCGCGGTCGATGTCAACGACCCGCGCGGGCGCGAGATCGTCCTGAAACTCGTCGCGGGCGCCGATGTCTTCTGCGAGAACTTCAAGTCCGGCACGATGGATGCGCTCGGCTTCGGCGCTGACGCGCTGGCCACGCTGAACCCGCGCCTCGTCTACGTCTCGCACAAGGGCTTTTTGCCCGGCCCGTACGACCACCGTACCGCGCTCGACGAGGTGGTTCAGATGATGGGCGGCCTCGCCTACATGACCGGCCCCGAAGGGCGTCCGCTGCGCGCCGGTGCGAGCGTGAACGACATCATGGGCGGCATGTTCGGCGCCATCGGCGTGCTCGCCGCGCTGCGCCAGCGCGACGACGCCAAGAGCGGCACCGGCCGCGGCCGGCACGTCCAGAGCGCGCTGTTCGAGAACAACGTCTTCCTGGTCGCCCAGCACATGATGCAGTTCGCCGTCACCGGCCAGCCCGCCGCACCGATGCCCAGCCGCATCAGCGCCTGGGCCGTCTACGACGTGTTCACGGTCAAGGACGGCGTACAGATCTTCCTGGCCGTGGTGAGCGATACGCAGTGGGCGCTCATGTGCAGCGAGTTCGGCTTCGCCGATCTGCAAAGCGATGCGCGGCTGGCGAGCAACAACGAGCGCGTGCAGGCCAGGCCGTGGCTGCTGCCTTTGCTGCGCGAGCGCTTCGGCACTCTTGGCGCCGACGAGCTGGGTTCGCGCTTCGAACGCAACGGGCTGCCCTTCGCGCCGATCACACGCCCGCAGGACCTGTTCGACGACCCGCACCTGCTGGCCACCGGCGGACTCGCGCCGGTGCAGGTGCCCGCCGATGCGAGCGGCGCCCGGCGCGGCGTCGAGACGCGCACCGCCTTGCTGCCGCTGACGCTCGATGGGGAGCGCCTGCCGCTGCGCAGCGGGCCCCCGGCACTCGGCGCGCAGACCGAGGCGATCTTGCACTCACTGGGGCACTCGCGCGAAGAGGTCGAGGCACTTCGCGCGGCGGGCGTGGTCGGCCCGGCGCTCGCATAGACGCGCCCGCGGTGGACCGCGCAACGCTTGCGCCAGCGCGCCGGGCCCTCTAGATTCGCCCCATGAACCGAGCCCAACCCCATGTGCGCGAAGCCGGCGCCGGCCCGCGCGTCATCTGCCTGCACGCGAACGCCAGTGCCTCGACGCAGTGGCGCGGGCTGATGGACCTCCTCTCCGCGGACCACCACGTCCTCGCGCCCGACGCCTGGGGCGCCGGCAAGAGCCCCGAGTGGCCGAGCGACCGCGTCATCACGCTGCGCGATGAGCTCGACCAGATCGACGGTCTGCTCGATCCGGCGCTGCCGCCGGCCGTGCTGGTCGGCCATTCCTACGGCGCTGCGGTGGCGCTCATCGCCGCCGTCGAACGGCCGGCGCAGGTGCGCGCGCTCGTGTTGTACGAGCCCACGCTGTTCGCGCTGATCGATGCGAAGGCGCCACCGCCCAACGACGCCGACGGCATCCGCGGCGCGGTGGCGGCGGCCAGCAGGGCGCTCGACGAAGGCGACCGTGACGCAGCCGCGCGAGCCTTCATCGACTACTGGATGGGCGAGGGCAGCTGGGCCCGCACGCCCGAGGCGCGCCAGCCGGCCATTCGCGACAGCATCGTCAACGTCCGCCGCTGGGCCCATGCCCTCACGACAGAGCCCACGCCGCTGTACGCCTTCGCCGCGCTCGACATCCCCGTGCTGTACATGACCGGCGGGCGGTCCACCGCGTCGGCGCACGGCGTCGCACGCGTTCTTGTGCCGGCGCTGCGTCATGTTCGGGAGGCGGCATTCGAGCGACTCGGGCACATGGGCCCGGTGACGCATCCCGAGGTGGTGAATGCCGAGATCGCCCGGTTCGTGAAGACGCTCGAAGGCGGCGCAGCGATGCGCTGAGACGCATCGGCCGACGCGACGGCCGATGCGGACCGAACGTCGACTTCAGGTCTTGGCCAGGTAGGTGTCCAGCTCCTTGACCAGCAGGGTGCCTTCCTTCGAGTAGTGCTCGGCCATCTTGCGCACCGTCATCAGCGCCTGCAGCGCCGCAGCACTGGCGGTAACGACGCCCTTGTCGTCCTGCGGGATCGCCTTCAGCCGGTTGTGCGTCTCGCTCAGTTCCTTGATGGCGTGGCCGGTCTGCACCAGCGCGTTCTCGTGCTCGCCCTTCAGGTTGCTCCACTGCGTCTTCATCGCCGGGATCACGGTGGCCTGCTCTGCATAGCCCTTCTGCATCCGCCGCACGCCCTCGACCTTGGCGTCAAGCTTGGAGAAGACCGAACCCTCCGCCATCGCGTCGAGCCGGGTCTTGATGTCCGCCACGCGCTTGAGCAGGGCGGCGGGCGTCGGGCCGGCCAGGCGCATGGAGCTAGTCGACTCCGCGGCGGCAGTCGCCTCCACGACCAGCGAGCGCAGCTTGGCCAGGTAGGCGTTGGTATCGCGCTGCACCTTCTCGGTCGCGGCCCAGGCCTGCTCGCCCAGCTTCTTCTTGTCGGGAGCCACCAAGTCGACGCCGGGCGGGTTCAGGCGCAGCGCGATCATGTCCGGGTTCACGCTGCGCACCTTCCAGTCGTTGCCGATCTCGGTGAGCAGGCTGGCCGCCTGCTCGGCGAAGCGCTCGGCGGTGCCGGCCGCCACGTCGGCGCCCATCGCGTCGCGCGCGGCCTTGGCTGTCTTGGCGGCAGCCGCCTGCTTGATCGCGCTGGCGGCGGCGGCCTCGACGCCCTTGGCCGAATAGCCCGCCAGCGTCTTCGTGAGGCCCTGCGCCAGCGCATTGCGCTTGGCGACGTGCAGCGTGTAGGCCTTGTCGGCGGCATCGGCCTTGACCTTGTCCTCCTCGGCCTTCTTCTTCGCCTCGGCCTGCTTCCTCACCTCGACCGGATCGATCTTGGTCTTGGTCGTGGTCGCCGCATCGATGAGCGACTGCATGGTCAGGCCGGCCGACTTGAAGATCGCCTCCAGCGCGGTCTTCAGCTTCTTGACCTCGCCCGCGTAGACGGTCTTGTCGGCGATCGGCGTCACCTTGGGGTCGGCGACCGCCTTGTCCAGCGTCTTGACGTAATCGTCGAAGGCCTTGCGGAAGGCCACCATCGCCTTCTGGAAGTCGCCCGCGGTCTTGGCCTTGTCGGCGCTTTCAAGCGCCGACGAGATGCCGGTGCCCTTGTCGAAAACGCCCAGCAGGGTGGCCGAAGGTTTCTTCTTCTGGGTCGCGGTCGTGAAGGCCGTCTTCGCTGTCTTCCAGTCTTCCTTGAACGTCGTCATGGCTATGCCCTTTGTCTTTGTGAACGTTGCGAGTGGGTGGGGAAAAAATATTCAGACCGTCTTCGCCCGCTGCTCCAGCGCGTCGATGACCTCGATGAAATCCTCGGCCAGCGCGGCCACCTCGTCGACCGCGCGAACGACCGCCGACTCGCCTTGCAGATGCGCCATCTGGCGCACCTCGAAGGCGCTGCACATCGCCTCGTCGTAGACCTTCTGGGCTCGGCGCGCGCTCAGCTTGAGCGTATCGGCGTCGAATTCGGCCATGCGCTTTTCGAGCAATGCCTTGTGCTTGGCGAGGCGCTCGCGCGCCCAGCGGGCATCGAAGCGCTTCAGGTCGACGATCTGCTTGCGCGCCGCGGCGACCTCGGTCTGCAGCGCCTCGGCCGCGGCCTGCACGGTCGCGTCCTTGAGGAAATTCTTGGCCCGCGCCATGCTGCGCAAGGCGGTATCGATCAGGCCCTGCAGCCGCTGCGCCGACAGCTCGTCGGGGTTGCGCCCTCGCAGCTCCTTGCGCCGGGCCTTCATCTCAGCAGTGATGGACGCGCTGTCGACGCCGGCCGGCTTGAGGAAATCGGCCGACAGCACCACCTCGGAGCCGACGCGGCTCTCCTTGTCCTGCGCCATGCCGTGGTCTTCGAGAAACTTCGTGAAGGACGCGATGCCGTCCTCGACCGCGGCGACCATCGCGCGGGTCGGTTCGACGCCGCCGACGATCGCCTCGCTCACGTCGGCGGCGGTCAGGCGCTCGAGGTTGTCGACCATCTGGTTGATCTCGGCCTTGTAGTTGCCGTGGGTCACGATGGCCATGAGCGTCGGCGCCTTGAAGGCCTCGACCGCCTTGACGATGGCCGCATACGGCGAGTCCTTGACGAAGTCAGCCTTCTTGCCGTCGATCGCATCCTCGGCAAAACGCTTGAAGCCCTTGAGCTTGCCGTGGTGCGCCATGCCCACCATCATCTTGCCGAGGTTCTTGCCGTGCTCGATGGTGCGCTCCATGTCCGCCGGCAACGCCGCGCGACTGGCCGGCAGCGTGGCCGCATCGACATCGGCGCGCATCTTCTGCAGCGCCGGGTCGACCTCGAGCGCCTTGCGCTTGCCCTTGTCGGTGGCGCGCAGCATGCCGCCCATCGCCGCGCCGCCGGTGGCAGCACCATAGCGCGAGCCTTCGGTCTCGAGCTTGATATACAGGCGCTGCTCGCCGCTGCCCTCCATCTGCAGCGACTGCACCAGCATCGTGTTCATGCTGTAGGGCAGCAGCCCGTCGGGGTTGGTCTGGATATCGCCCTCGTAAGCGTCGACCGCGCGCGCCGAGCCGCCGACCTTGTCCTGCTGCGCCTTGATGTGGCTGGAGAAGCGGTTGTAGACCTCCTGGCAGCGGTCGAGGTAGCCGCGCAACAGATTGCCATCGTCGGGGATCGACAGCGCGCCCTTCTCGAACGCCGCGCCAGCCGATTCCTCGGCCTTGTTCCGCAGGAACCACATCAGGTCGGTCACGTCCTTCAGCTCGGGCACGACGGCCGGGTCGCTCGCGTACTCAGGGTCGGTCAGCAACCGGTCGAGCAGCTTCTTGCCGTCGTTGATCTTGCTGCCGACGACGCGAAACGCCTTCACGGCGGCGGCGTCGTCGAGCGCGTCGAAACCCTTGATGCTGGCCGGATGCACCTTGGGCGGCGGGCCTTGCCAGTCGTCGGCCATCTCGCACGCGATCAGGTTCTTAGGGTCCTGGTAGAGCAGCTCGTCGCGCGCCGCGACCACATAGGCAAGCGCCTTCTCGGCATTCACCTTCGCCGGGCCGAGCAGCTCGTACGCTTCTTCGTAGTCTCCGCTGGCGCCCAGGGCCTGCGCGGCGATCAGCTCCTTGACCAGTCCCTTGAGCATCCCGTCGGCATCGGCCACGCGAGCGGGCGCGCGCTGGTGGCCGTTCTTGACGAAGAACTGCAGCGTCGTGCGCGCGGCGCGCAACTGGTCGAGCTGGTCGGCCAAGCTCGTCTCGCGGCCCTCGAACTTCTTGCGCGAGCTCTTCTCGGCCTTGGCCTTGAATGCGGTCTTGAACTCGGTGAATTGGGTCATGACAGTCCTTGGTTGCTCGGCCACTGCCGAGCGCCACGTCAGTTCAGGCCAGCGGTGCCAGCAGCGTCTGCATGTCGGTCAGCGCCTTGCCCAGGCTGGCCCGGATCGTCATCTTCACGCCAAACGGGTTTTCGTCGGTCACGCGCACCGTCTCCTCGCTCGCGAGGTAGGCCGCGAAGGCCTTGGCCGCGCGCACGCCCTTCTGCGCCGCCTTCTTCAAGCCCTCTGCGCGCGCGTTGTCGACTTCCATCACGGCCACGATCACCGGCGTCTTGAAATTGCCGGTGATGCCGTTCAGCCCCTTGTCGGCGATGACCGTCAGTTCGCTATCGCCGAGCTTGCGCAGCGCGGTCTGAAGCTGCGCGACCTGCGCGTCGACCGTCTCGAGCGCATCGCGCCAGCCGCCCTTGACGCCGGCCCACTCGCGGCGGAAGGCGGCTTCATCGAAGGCGGGCTTCGCAGCCGTTTGCGCCTTGTCGTCGGGCTTCGCATCGGGCTTGCTGCGGGGCGGCTCGGGCTGGGCAGTGGCCGGCGGCGCGCTGCCATCGACCAGCTTGCGCGGCGCGTCCTCGAGCGGCTCGGCGGTCGGCTTGGACGGTGTGGCAGCGGGTGTGGATGTCGACGCGGGCGGCGCCGCATCCAGCGCCTTCTCGACCTCGCCCAGGCCGAGCAGCGCGGCCGCGTGGTTCAACTCGCGCGCCTTGCCCTGCGCGAACGCGAGCAGCGCCTTCACCTTGGGGCTGTCGGCCACCGGGTTGCGCCCGGCCTGCGCCAGCCGCGCCAGCAGCTTGGCTAATCGCGTGTCGTAGGCGGCCTTGGCTTGCGCCGATGGCTGGGCGGGGGACTGGGTCGATGCCTTCTCGACGGTCTTCTCGGGCGCCTTCGCGGTTGGCTGCGCCGCTCCCTTTGCCGCCGTCGGCGACGACGACGGTGCAGCAGCGGCAACCGATGTAGCCCCGGCCGGCTTGCCGACCTCGGGCGTCGCGCCGTCGTCGTCACTGTCGCGGTCGACATCGTTCGGGTCGTCGCCGCGCACGCGCAGCGCTCGCAGGCGCAGGCCGGTCTGCTTCAGCAGCGCCGCCTGCAGCCGTTTGGCCAGCCCGCCGGCGCCCGCCTTCACGACGAAGGTATGCGCGTTCTCCTCGAACACACACTCGCCGGCGATGAACTTCACGCCCGGTCCCGTGCCCAGGTACGCGGCCAGCAGCTTGCGACCGGTCGGCCCCATGTCGTGGCGCGAGATCAGCACCGCGGCGTCCTTGCTGGCCAGCGCGATCGCCACGGGCATCGCGCCACCCTTCTTCACCTGCGCGAGCAGCGGCAGCATCGCCGTTGACAGCAGCGCGCGGCTCTTGGCATCGAGCGCCGGTGCGGCCGCGGCCTTCGGCGCCGGCGCCTCGGCCGGGACCGCGTTGCGTGCCAGCGCGAGCGACTTGGCGACGCCCGCCAGCCAGGCGAGCAGATCCTTGTCGGCCTTGTGCAGATTGCGCAGCAACTCGGCCTGCTTATCCACTTCGTCCAGCGCTGCGAGCTGCGCTGCGGGCGGGCCTTTCTCGGCCTTCTCGAGCACTTCGAACGCCTTCAGCAGCGGCGCATCCTTGTAGCCCTTGCCCTTGGCAAAGGCCTTCCACGCCGACCCGCTGAGATTCTTCTCCGCCATCGCACGCTCCGCTCGATCGCGTGGACGCTGCTCGCGGCCGGCCACGCTGGGCAACACATGCCGGACAAAGCTGCAGTCGGGCAAACAGGTCATGCAAGTCTAGCGAGAGCGGGCGCGGCTTCACAGGCCGCGCGAATGATTCGGGCGGTGCCGCACTGCGTTCACGGAAGGATCGCAACGCACGCTGAGGTTGCTCCACGCGGCGCGGCTGTGGCCCTGACCAACACGCCCGACAACGACCCAACTTTGCGTCGCGTTGGCACGCCGTCGTGTGCGACAGCGCGAAGCGACCGCCGGCTTAACAGATGGGCAGCCACCTCGGCAGGGTCCTGCGCGCGCGGCCCAGAGTACGGTGTCGCTCGACAATTCCTCGCCGTCGAGGCCGCCGTTTTGAGCCGCAGGGTCGCCCGTGGGCCGGGCGTGACTACAGCAAAGTTAGCCCGGTCCCCCGCAGGTACTCGAACGTGCCGTCGTAGAACCCATCCTCTCGCGTCGCGTCGTCGCCGTCTCCCGCCGGTACCACAATGACCATGCCTTGCCTGGCGCGGGTCAGGAGCACGCGATACGCGTTCTTCAAATAGTTTTGGCGCTCGGCCTTGCGGATGTGCTGCCACCGGTTCCCCACAAAAGAGTGGTGCTGCCATCCGGATGCCGAGTGACGGAAGTCGGCGTCCCACACGACACAGCACCAATCCAGTTCCAGCCCCTGAATGTGAAATTCAGTAGCGACATCTTCTAGATAGAACGAAGATCGCACGTCATCCCGGTCGTTTAAAAACCAGTTGATCGGGTC
>JBDSEG010000289.1:0-10997 GCA_039920165.1 Burkholderiaceae bacterium | reverse complement strand
GCCCATCAGCATGCCGCTGACAGTGCAGTTGCCGCCGATATAGTTTTTGACGCCGCGCGCCATCGCCGCCTGGATCACCGGCAGATTGACCGGATCGAGCACGATGACCGAGTCGTCGTTCATTCGCAGCGTTTTCGCGGCGTCGATCCAGCAGCCCTTCCAGCCCGCGGCGCGCAGTTTCGGGTAGACCGCTTTGGTGTAGTCGCCGCCCTGGCAGCTGATGATGGTCTGGCAGCGCGACAGCGCAGCGATATCGTGCGCATCGCGCAGCAGCGTTTCGTTCTTCGCCATCGCCGGCGCAGCGGCGCCCACGTTGCTGGTGCTGAAGAAGATAGGCTCGATCAGGTCGAAATCGTGCTCGGCGCGCATGCGCTCCATCAACACCGAGCCGACCATACCGCGCCAGCCGACCAGTCCCGTGATCATCATCGTCTGTGCCTTTCAGAAAATCTGGATTGCGCACCCCGCGGCAAGGGCTTCGAAAAGCCCGGTCCCCGTTCCACCAGAACCCTAGGCCGTGAGAGCGGACACAACCGCGTCGCCCATCTCTCGCGTGCCGACTCGGCGCATCCCTTCGGACCAGATATCGGTGGTCCGCAAGCCGCTCGCCAGGACCTTCTGAACCGCGGCTTCGATTCGCGCGGCGGCCTCTGGCTCGTCGAGCGAGTACCGAAACATCATGGCGGCCGAAAGAATTGTAGCCAGCGGGTTTGCAAGATCCTTGCCCGCGATATCGGGCGCGCTGCCGTGGCTCGGCTCGAACAGGCCCTGGCCCTGCTCGTTCAGCGACGCCGACGGCAGCATGCCGATCGAGCCGGTGAGCATCGCCGCCTCGTCGGAGAGGATGTCGCCGAACATGTTGCCGGTGACGATGACGTCGAACGACTTCGGTGCCTTCACAAGTTGCATCGCGGCGTTGTCGACGTACATATGGTTGAGCGCGACATCCGGGTAGTGCGCGTGAACCTCGGTCACCACGTCCTTCCAGAACTGAAATGTCTCGAGCACGTTCGCCTTGTCGACGCTGGTCAGGCGCTTGCCGCGCTTGCGCGCGGCGGCAAAAGCGACGTGCGCGATTCGTTCGATCTCGGGGCGCGAATAGCGCATCGTGTCGAACGCCTCCTCGGCACCTTTGAAACTGCCGTCCGGTGCGCTGCGGCGACCGCGGGGCTGGCCGAAATAGATGTCGCCGGTGAGTTCCCGAACGATCAGGATATCCAGCCCGGCCACCAGTTCGGGCTTCAGGCTCGATGCGTGGGTGAGTTGCGAATAGCAGACCGCCGGGCGGAAATTCGCGAACAAGCCGAGCTTCTTGCGCAGGCCAAGGATCGCCTGCTCCGGCCTCAGCGACCGTTCCAGGTTGTCGTATTTCCAGTCGCCGACCGCGCCGAAAAGAACCGCGTCGGCCGCCTGCGCGAGCGCGAGCGTAGCCGCCGGCAGCGGATGGCCGAAGGCGTCGTAGGCGGCGCCGCCGACGAGCGCGGTCTCGGTTTCGATGCGCAGGTCGAGGCAGCCGAGCACGCGCCTGGCCTGGGCGACGATCTCGGTGCCGATCCCGTCGCCCGGCAGCAGCGCAATCTTCACAGCGTCTGCCCCAGCCAAGGCTGGCGCAGCAGCCGCTCGACCTCGAAGGCGCGTATCTCGTCGGCGTGGCGCAGCGTTAGGCCGATATCGTCGTAGCCACCGAGCAGGCAGAACTTGCGAAACGGTTCGACCTCGAAGGCGACCTCGACGCCGTCGGGCCTGACGACAACCTGCCGCTCAAGATCGATCGTGAGCGCATAGCCGACGAAGGCCGCGACCTCGTCGAACAGCCGCGCCACCTCGTGCTCGGGAAGGCGGACCGGCAGCAGCCCGTTCTTGAAGCAGTTGTTGTAGAAAATATCGGCATAGCTCGGCGCGATCAGGACCCGAAAGCCGTATTGGTCGAGCGCCCACGGCGCATGTTCGCGCGACGAGCCGCAGCCGAAGTTTTTGCGCGCGAGCAGCACCGAAGCGCCCTGGTAGCGCGGCTGGTTGAGCACGAACTCGGGATTGGCGCGACGCGAGGCCGGGTCCTGCCCCGGCTCGCCCGCATCCAGATAGCGCCAGGCGTCGAACAGGTTCGGACCGAACCCGGTCTTGCGGATCGATTTCAGAAACTGCTTGGGAATGATCGCGTCGGTGTCGACGTTCTCCCGGTCGAGCGGAACGGCGAGGCCGGTATGGATGCGAAACGGTGTCATGGCATTGGCATTGGCAAATTCACGCGATGCGGCGCACGTCGACGAAATGGCCTTCGATCGCCGCCGCCGCGGCCATCCCCGGACTGACCAGGTGGGTGCGCCCGCCGGCGCCCTGGCGGCCTTCGAAATTGCGATTGCTGGTCGATGCGCAGCGCTCGCCGGGCTCGAGCCGGTCGGCATTCATCGCCAGGCACATCGAGCAGCCCGGCTCGCGCCATTCGAAGCCGGCGGCCTTGAAAAGCACATCGAGGCCTTCCGACTCGGCCTGGCTTTTCACGAGACCGGAACCCGGCACGACCATCGCCAGCTTGACATTCGCGGCCACCTTGCGACCGAGCCGGCGCACCACCGTGGCCGCTTCGCGCAGATCTTCGATGCGCGAATTGGTGCACGAGCCGATGAAGACCTTGTCGATCACGATCTCGCTCATGAGTTTGTTCGGCGTGAGCGCCATATAGTGAAGCGCGCGTTCGATCGCATCGCGCTTGCTTGGATCCTTCTCGCGCTCGGGATCGGGAACGCGGTCCTCGATCGATACCACCATCTCGGGCGAGGTGCCCCACGTAACCTGGGGGCGGACCTGCGATGCATCGATCTCGACCACGGTGTCCCAGGTCGCGTCGGCGTCCGAGCGCAGCGTGCGCCAGTAGCGCACCGCCTGCTCCCATTCCAGGCCCTTGGGCGAAAGCGGCCGGCCCTTGACGTAGGCGATGGTCGTCTCGTCGACCGCCACCAGACCCGCGCGCGCTCCCGCCTCGATGGCCATGTTGCACACCGTCATGCGGCCTTCCATGCTCAGTCCGCGGATCGCCGCGCCGGCAAATTCGATCGTATGGCCGGTGCCGCCCGCGGTGCCGATGCGCCCGATCACGGCGAGCACCAGATCCTTCGCACCGCAGCCGCGCGGCAGGCGTCCCTCGACACGCACCAGCATGTTCTTCGCCTTCTTGGCCAGCAGCGTCTGCGTGGCGAGCACGTGCTCGACCTCGCTCGTGCCGATGCCGTGTGCGAGCGCGCCGAAGGCGCCGTGGGTCGAGGTGTGCGAGTCGCCGCAGACGACCGTCATGCCCGGCAGCGTGGCACCCTGCTCCGGCCCGATCACATGCACGATGCCCTGGCGCCGGTCGTTCATCTTGAACTGCGTCATCCCGACCCGGTCGCAGTTGGCGTCGAGGGTATCGACCTGCAGCTTCGAGACCGGGTCGACGATGCCGTGCGAGCGGTCGGTGGTCGGAACGTTATGGTCGCTCACCGCGAGGTTGGCCGAGATGCGCCAGACCTTGCGGCCGGCGGCGTCCAGACCGTCGAAGGCCTGCGGACTCGTCACTTCGTGGACCAGGTGCCGGTCGATATAAAGCGCCGCAGTGCCGTCTTCTTCGGTATAGACGACGTGTTCGTCCCAGAGCTTGTCGTAGAGGGTGCGCGGCATGGTGGTGGATTAGCATCTTCGCCAGGAACGCTTGATTTTATGCTGGAGCCTGCTACGGTCGGTGCAATGCATCCTGATGCGCCACCAGCGGCGCACGACCTCCGAGCGACATCGATGGCGGCAATGATGTTGTGCCTGTTGATTCCATCGTGCGCATCGACGCAGGCAGATCTACCTGGCGAAAGATCGGTCACGCCGGCGGCGTCCGGCAGTCATCCGACCATCCAGGCCGTTCTTGCCGATGCGGCCAGCCGCATGCGGCTCGACCCATCGCAAGTCAAGCTCGTCAGCTCCGAGAATGTGACCTGGCCAGATGGTTCGCTGGGCTGCCCGGTACCCGGAATGCTCTACACGATGGCAATCGTTGCCGGCTACCGGATTCGCATCCAGACCGGAGCACAACGCTTGCAGTACCACGCGGCGTCAAATGGTAAGTGGCTGCTGTGCGCAGCCGGGCGCGCCACCGAGCCGGTCGCGGATTTACGAAACTAGCTCCGAAGCAAGTTCCGCGGGTTTGTGCCTCAAAGAAAACGCCCCGGGGATCGCTCCTCGGGGCGTCTTGCCGAGCGTTGGCGCTCAGCGACAAGTCAAATGCATCAAGGCGTGTCGACTCGAACGATTGTCGGGTTCGGCAGGCCGGTGGTGCCGCCGTAGGCCACCGCACCAAGGTAGCGGGTGGCTGGAACCAGTCCGATGAAGCCCAGCGTCACCTTGCCGATGGCGCCGAGCGTCGCGACGCCGGGCGCACTCACCGTCATATTGCCTGCCGCCGTACTGCCGAGAAGCCACGTATGCAGCGTGAACGGGCTCGAGCCCACGACGCCCCATCCCTGCACGACGACCGTATAAGCGCCGGGAGTCGGATTGACGAGGCTGACCTCCTCGGCCGAGGTGCCGCTGCCGCTGCCGCCGACCTGCGTCGTGCCCTGGAATACGCACATGTCGATGTCGCTTCCCGGCTTGACGTCGGCGTCGAACAGCGAGAAGCGCGCATACGTCGTGCCGGCCGAAATCGTCACCGGAACCAGGACCGCATTCTTCGACGTCAGCGAGCAGGTGCTGTCGTCTGGATCGTCACTGACGATGCCGCTGGTCAGCGCTGCGACAATCAGACCACGCGGCGCCGCGGTAAACGCACCATTGTAGCCGAAGGTGACGTTGTAGTCAAAGCTCGCGGTGCCGGGACTGGCATTAACCTCCGCCGGTGCCGCCAGGGCCACCGGTCGAACCACGAGCGGCACGCGAACTGTCTTCGCGCCGGCCCTCCACGTCAGCTGCCCGCCCGTGTAAACGCTGGTCGCCGCGGACGTGCGGGTGAAACGGACCATGAACTCCTTGGTCTGCCCGGCCGGCACGGTCAGCGACGACGGCAACACTTCGACCGCGAAGCCGGCCATGCCGCTCACCGACGCACCGTAGGTCGCCGCACTGCCGCCGACGTTGGTAACCCTGCGCTTCACCGTCTGCGTGCCTGCGAGGTCGCCGATCGCAATCGACGCTACGTTGAGGTCGCTGGGGTCGGTACGGCCGACTGCCGTGCAAGTGCCGCCCGTCAACTGCCCGGTGCCACACAAGAACTGCAGCCAATCATTGAAGCCGTGGTCGAATACCAGCCCGGGGTCGTTCATCCGCGGCGGCTGCACATGACCAGCACCCTGGCGAAATATCACCAGCGGGTCGGTGTTGGGGCCATCGAGCACGTCGTACGCCGTGGTCATTAATGCCGACTTGATGGCCATCGGCGACCAGGTCGGGCGCAGCTCCTTCATCAGCGCACCGAGACCGGCGACGTGCGGACTCGACATCGACGTGCCGCTGTAGACATCGAACAGGCGGCCATGGTTGCCCGGAGGCGCTACGCCGGCGAGGATGTCCTGCCCCGGTGCGATCAGGTCCGGCTTCAGCAGGTCGCCGCCGCCCGCGCGCAGCGGGCCGCGCGACGAGAAGCTGGCAGTGAACGGCGCCTGTGCCGTCAGAATGATCATCGAGGTGTTGATCTTCGCAGTCGGGCTGGCTTGCGCCGCGTACGCCTTGACGGCGGCGCGGTCCGTGCTCTGCAGATGCACCGTCGGTACGAAATGGAGGTCGGCGTTCAACGAGTTGGGGCTGGTGTTGACCAGAATCATGCCGATGCCGCCCGCCTCCTTCACCGCCAAGCTCTTGTTGGTGCGCGCGTTGACGCCGCGATCGCAGACCACGATCTTGCCGGCCACCTTGGCCGGGTCCAGCACCGCTGTGCCGCCATTGTCGTCGGCAGGGAAGCACAACCTCACCGCCGTTGGGTCGGCGCCAGTCAGCGCGGCGGCCGTCGAGTCGATCAGCGGTGCCGGACCAACCGCGGCGGCGACCGACGCGCCGCTATAGGTAATGCCGTTGCCGAGCGTCACCGAGCCTTGGCCGTCGCGGTTGTGCGTACCGGCGGCGACCGTCGTCAGCCACGGGCCGGGATGCGCGACCGTGGACGTCGCCGGGCCGCTGTTGCCGGCCGACACGGCGACGAACACGCCAGCATCGGCGGCGAAGAGGAACGCTACCTCCACCGGGTCGAGGAAGTTGGTCGTCGAGCCGCTGATTGAGAAGTTGATGACGTCGACGCCGTCAGCCACTGCCTGGTCGATTGCCGCGACGCTGTCGCTAGTGAAGCACGAGCCGCCGGCGGTAATTGCCCAGCACACCTTATAGGCAGCGATGCGCGCGCGTGGAGCGATCCCGCTGATGGCACCGAACACCGCCGCTTCACCCGTCGGCGCGACTCCGGCGTTACCGGCGGCGGTGGTCGCGGTATGCGTACCATGGCCGCCGTAGTCGCGCGGCGAATTGAACTCCCATGGCATGAGCTCGTCGATTCCGGCGTTGCCGCCGAAGCCGGCGTTGTAATAACGCGCGCCGATTAGCTTCTGGTTGCAGTCGGTGCCTGTAAACCGCTCGCCCGGCACGCACTTGCCATGCCAGCCGGGCAATTGCTTGTAGTCGAGCTTGCCGTCCTGCGTGCCGTTGCCGTTTGTGCCGGTGCGATCCGAAACGCTTGGGTGCTCCGGCCAGATGCCGCCGTCGACGATGCCGACCACGATCCCTTCGCCGGTTGCGCTCTTCCAGACGCCGGTGTCGCCCGCAAGGCCGAGGAACCCCGGCGTCGTCGCGGTGTCGAGCTGGCGCGCTTCGTCCTTGACGACGCCGATGACCCCTGGCGCGGCGGCCAGCTTGGCGGCCTGCGCCTCGGTCAGCTCGGCGGCGAAGCCGTTGAACACGTAGCCGTAGTTGTAGAGTTTCTTCCCCCCACCGACGCTGGCCAGCGCAGCGTCTTGACGTGCGACGAGATATCCCAGGTAAGCCACGACAGGTCCGGAGTTGGGGTCGATCTTGCGGCCCTTGCCAGGCTTGGTGGCGGTGTATTCCTTGATGCTTCCGTCGTACGCGGTGACCGGCTGATCGGCCATGCGGACGATGTACGCGCGATTGGTGAAGCTGCGCTTTCCGGTCGCCTCCGAAGGCTCCATCTGGTCAACGAGACGAGCTTCCGAAGCCGCGAGAGGCTGCGACCGCGTGCTCGCAGACTCTCCCGACTGTCCGCCGCCGCAGGCGGCGAGGATCAAGGCGGCAAGGGCGGATAAACCCTTCTGCCAGGTGCGTTGCTTCATGCCGGTTCTCTCCAGGGGGTTTGAAGGGTGTAAGTCCGCCTCGGGGGTATCCGTGGGCAGTGGCGCATCGTGATTTCGATCACACGCCAATTCAAGTGGTAGTCACCCACCCCCGATAAGAAGGTTGCGGACGAAACGCACCGTGTTAGCAAGACCCGATCGGCTCGCTACAAACCCCAGCCGCAGCAAGGCGCGATTGGCAGCGCCCCGCTCAACCCCGCTGCCCCAGCGGGACGACCTCGCGCTGCGGCGAGCCGGCGTACAACTGCCGCGGCCGGCCGATCTTGTATTCCGGGTCGGCGATCATCTCGTTGAGCTGCGCGATCCAGCCCACGGTTCGAGCCAGCGCGAAGACCGCGGTGAACAGGCTGACCGGAATGCCGATCGCGCGCTGCACGATGCCCGAATAGAAATCGACGTTCGGATACAGCTTGCGCGAGACGAAATATTCGTCTTCGAGGGCGATCTTTTCCAGCGCCATCGCGAGCTTGAAGATCGGATCCTGGTGCAGCCCGAGCGCGTCGAGCACCTCGTGGCAGGTCTCGCGCATCAACTTGGCGCGCGGGTCGTAATTCTTGTAGACGCGGTGCCCGAAGCCCATCAGCTTGACGTTCGAGTTCTTGTCCTTGACCTGCCGGATGAACTCGCCGATCTTCTCGACCCCGCCCATCTTCTGCACTTCTTCGAGCATGTTGAGCGCCGCCTCGTTGGCCCCGCCGTGCGCCGGGCCCCACAGGCAGGCGACGCCGGCAGCGATCGCCGCGAATGGGTTGGTGCCGGACGAGCCGCACAGCCGCACGGTCGAGGTCGAGGCGTTCTGCTCGTGGTCCGCGTGCAGGATGAAGATGCGGTCCATCGCGCGCACCAGCACCTCGTTGGGAACATAGTCCTCGCACGGCGTGGCAAACATCATCCGCATGAAATTGCCGGCATAGCTGAGGTCGTTCTTCGGATAGATATACGGCTGGCCGACGGTGTACTTGTAGGCCATCGAGACCAGCGTGGGCATCTTGGCGATCAGGCGGATCGCCGAGATCTCGCGGTGCTTCGGGTTATTGATGTCGGTGCTGTCGTGATAGAAGGCCGACAGTGCGCCGACCAGCCCGGTCATGATCGCCATCGGGTGCGCATCGCGGCGGAATCCGCGCAGGAAAAACTGCATCTGCTCATTGACCATGGTGTGGTTGGTCACGAGCTTGACGAAGTCGGTCTGTTGCTTCGCGTCCGGCAGTTCACCGTTCAGCAGCAAATAGCAGGTCTCGAGATAGTCGCAGTTCTCGGCCAGCTGTTCGATCGGGTAGCCGCGGTACAACAACTCTCCCTTGTCGCCGTCGATATACGTGATGGTCGAATTGCAGGACGCGGTCGACAGAAAACCTGGGTCGTAGGTGAATTTTCCGGTCTGTGCATACAGCTTGCGGATATCGATCACATCCGGGCCGATCGTGCCCTTGTAGATCGGCAAATCCATGGTCGGGCTGCCATCGGAAAAGGACAGGGTGGCTTTGACGTCGGAGGGGATCATTGTTTTTCCTTCGAGGGTTCGATCGGTCGGTATCAATGCGGCACCGGCAGCGGATTGCGCAGCAGGGTCAGTACGTCGCGAACGTCCGCCCGGTCGAGGTCGGTGGTCGGCTCGGTCCGCCGCAGCAGCAGGTCGAGCAGGTCGTTGTCGGCAAGTTCCATCAGCGCGCCGAGTGCGACCGCTTGCGACCCGGTCAGCGCATGTTGGTGGCGCGCGAAGAAGCGCTCGATGAAAAGGTCGTTCTCGAGCAGGCCGCGCCGGCAACGCCACTTCAGCTTGCTCAGGGTTCGCGCGTCGACGACGCTTTCACACAGGGTCATGGCAGGCAGCGCTCGATGGTCAGATCGCCCGCCGAACCATCAATTCCTTGATCTTGCCGATCGCCCTGGCGGGGTTCAGTCCCTTCGGGCAGACGTCGACGCAATTCATGATGGTGTGGCAGCGGAACAACCGGTACGGATCCTCGAGGTTGTCGAGGCGCGCCGAGGTGTCCTGGTCACGGCTGTCGGCGATGAAGCGGTAGGCTTGCAACAACCCGGCCGGACCGACGAACTTGTCCGGATTCCACCAGAAGCTCGGGCACGCTGTCGAGCAGCTCGCGCACAGGATGCACTCGTACAGCCCGTTCAACTCGTCGCGCTCCTCGGGCGACTGGCTGCGCTCCTTCTCGGGCGGACGCTCTTCGTTCACGAGGTAGGGCTTGATCGAGTGGTACTGCTTGAAGAATTGCGTCATGTCGACGATCAGGTCGCGGATGACGGGCAGCCCGGGCAGTGGTTTCAAGACGATCGTTCCGGGCAGCGTTCGCATATTGGTCAGGCACGCAAGGCCGTTCTTGCCGTTGATATTCATCGCGTCGGACCCGCACACGCCCTCGCGGCACGATCGACGGAACGAGAGCGTCGGGTCGTGGGCCTTGAGCTTCATCAGTGCGTCGAGCAGCATGCGCTCGGAACCGTCGAGTTCGACCTGCAGCGTCTGCATGCGCGGCTTGACGTCGCTGTCCGGGTCGTAACGGTAGATCTGGAACGTGCGCTGGGTCATTGAGGCGGCCTCGGATTCAGAACGTGCGGACCTTTGGAGGCACGCTGTCGACAGTGAGCGGTT
The DNA here is from genome assembly GCA_039920165.1 of Burkholderiaceae bacterium. Lineage (GTDB taxonomy): Bacteria > Pseudomonadota > Gammaproteobacteria > Burkholderiales > Burkholderiaceae_C > JBDSEG01. Next base: position 1,073 of record JBDSEG010000289.1, on the reverse strand, counting down.
GCAGGTTGACCGATTTGTATTCGAGCCGGTCGCCCTCCGAAAACCACAGCGTGTGTTTCATCCACTCGCGATCGTTGCGGCCGAGCGGAAACTCGGGGTCGTCGGCGCCGCGCTCGTAATCCTCGACCGTGTGGGCGCCGCGGCATTCGTGGCGTGCCGCCGCCGAAACCATGGTGGCGCGCGCCGCCTCGATCAAGTTCTCGACCTCGAGCGCCTCGATCCGCGCGGTGTTGAAGACCTTGCTCTTGTCCGCGAGGCCGATCGACTTGACGCGCTCGGCCAGCGCGGCGATCTTGGCAACGCCCTCGTCCATCACGACCTGGGTGCGGAACACCGCGGCGTGCAACTGCATCGCGTCGCGGATCGCGTCGGCAACGTCCTGCGCGTATTCGCCACTGTTGCTGTCGTCCAGGCGCTGCACGCGCGCAAGCGAGAAATCGGCGGCGTCGCCGGGCAGCGGCTTGTGCTCGGCCGGACCCTTGCGGACCTGTTCGACGAGGTGCTTGCCGGCCGCGCGGCCGAATACCAGCAAATCGAGCAGCGAGTTGGTGCCCAGGCGATTGGCACCATGCACGCTGACGCACGCGCATTCGCCCACCGCGTACAGGCCTTGCACGACGCTGCGCGCGTCGCCGTTCTTCGGCGCCACTACCTGGCCGTGGATATTGGTCGGGATGCCACCCATCTGGTAGTGGATCGTCGGCACCACCGGGATCGGCTCGCGGGTGATGTCGACATTCGCGAAGTTATGGCCGATCTCGAGCACGCTCGGCAGCCGCTTCATGATCGTCTCGACCCCCAGGTGGGTCATGTCGAGCTGAATGTAGTCCTTGTTCGGGCCGCAGCCTCGCCCTTCCTTGATCTCCTGGTCCATGCAGCGCGATACGAAGTCGCGCGGCGCCAGGTCCTTCAGGGTCGGGGCGTAGCGCTCCATGAATCGCTCGCCGCTGCTGTTGCGCAGGATCGCGCCCTCGCCCCGGCAGCCTTCGGTCAGAAGCACGCCGGCGCCGGCGACGCCAGTCGGGTGGAACTGCCAGAACTCCATGTCCTGCAATGGCAGGCCGGCACGCGCC
>JBDSEG010000288.1:0-3011 GCA_039920165.1 Burkholderiaceae bacterium | reverse complement strand
GCCGTAGAGTCCGTACTTGCGCGCCAGGTCGACGGGCACGCGCTTGACCTGGGACACGCGCGACAGCGCCTCGCCCATTTTTTCCGCTGCCGCGAGGTCGAGGGGAAACGTGACCCATTCGTCCGCGTAGTTCTTGTACTCGGTGACCGTGGCGTCCTTCAGGCGCGTTTCGATGGGCAGCAGCCGGATCGACGGCGAACGCGACGCGTCGTACAGGAGCTCGGTCGGGCACATCGTCGTGCGCCCGGCCGCGGAGGGCAGCAGGCGTTGCCCGAAGTCGGCGAAGAAGACCGCGTTGATCAGTTCGGACTTGCCGCGGGAGAATTCGGCCACGAAGGCCACGACCAGCTTGTCCTGATGGAGGCGCTCGAGCAGTTGCTGGATCTTCAGGTCGACTTGGGCGTCGGCCAGGTCCTGATCCTGCAGCCAGCCATGAAGGCTGGAAACACCGGCGGAAAGCCGGCGCCGCCAATCGCTGTAAGCCTCGAAACGGGCCGCAAGATCGCGGGAGGGCACCATGTTCGTTCCTCGCTGCCGGATGATTGGTGTTCTGGTGGATGAACAGGACGACCGATCCTGGCAGAAGCGGTGAAGCACAACTCATGCCGGGAGCCCTAACCCGGGCCGCTCACTGCGAGCGCCGCGGGAGGCGGGCGAGCCGACGTGCCGACGAACGTCGCGGGGTGCCCAAGCGCGGATGCCAGCAGGTCGGCGCACCCGTCCCGTCAGCGCTGGCAAACCGGGCAATAGAACGAGGCCCGGCCTCCCAGCCGCTTGTGCCGGATCAGCGCGCCGCAGACCCGGCACTGTTCGCCTTCGCGGCCGTAGACGTAGTAATCGAGCTGGAAATACCCAGGCTCCCCGCGGGCGTCCACGTAGTCGCGCAACGTGCTGCCTCCCTTGGCGATGGCCTCCGTCAGCACGGCCCGCACGCTTTCGACCAGGCGTCGGAGCCGCGGCCGCGACAGCCGGTGAGCGGACACCGTGGGTCGGATGCTCGCCCGGAACAGCGCCTCGTTGGCGTAAATATTGCCGACCCCGACCACCAGGTGGTTGTCCATCAGGGCAAGCTTGATGGCCGCCGTGCGGCGCCGTGTTTCGCGCCAGAAGTAGTCGGCATCGAACGCCGGATCGAAGGGTTCGGGCCCGAGGCTGGCAAGCAGCGGGTGCACCGGGTCGTCGCCGGGCAGCCACAGGATGGCGCCGAAGCGGCGGGGGTCGTTGTAGCGCAGCCGCACCCCGGTGTCCAAAACGAGGTCCACGTGGTCGTGCGGGCGGCGGGGCGGCGTATCGTGGAAGACGCGAAGGCTGCCCGTCATGCCCATATGCACGAGCAGCGTGTTCGAGCCAATTTGAAACAGCAAGTACTTACTACGACGTTCCACGCTGTCGATGGTGGCACCCACGAGGTGGAGCGCCAGGTCGCCGGGAACCGGCCACCGCAATCGCCTGTCGTAGACATGCAGCGCCGCAATCCTGTGCCCGGTCACGTGAGGCGCTACCCCTCGTCGCGTCGTTTCGACTTCAGGCAATTCGGGCATGGTCGGGTGCGGATTCAGGTGTAAAAGAACGGTGCCAGCATTCGTGGCGCCAAAACTCAGATGCGACATTCACGAAATGGAAATTCTTGTGCGTGTCGACGCGTTGATCGCTTGGTTGCACCGCCGGATATAGCCTAACATCGACTAAATGTCGGGTGCGGGCGGCGTGATTTTCGCAGTTCTGTCGCTCGCCCCGCCGGTTTTGCTTGCCGGTTCATTGCCCTTCTCCCCAACTTCGCGACTGCCCCGATCACGTGATGAATTCAACCCGTACCGCAGGCACCTTGCTGTCGCTGACGCTAGTCGCGGCACTCGCCGCCGTCATGCAAGGTTCTGCACATGCCCAGTCGCTTTCGCCCGGCCCGGCGCCACTTGCCACGCCGGTACCCGTACCGCGCGCCGCCGCCGAGGGCTTGACCGCCGACATCTTCTACCGGCTGATCCTGGGCGACGTGGCATTACAACGCGGCGAAACGTCGCTGGCCGCGCGCGCCTATTTCGAGGCCGCGCGCGATGCCCGCGACCCGCGGCTCGCCCAGCGCGCAACTGAAGTGGCGCTGGCCGCGCGGATGCGGGGCCTCGCTCAGGAATCCGCCAAGTTGTGGTCCGCGCTCGATCCCGCCGCCGAGCGACCGAAGCAGGTCCTGACGGCGCTAGTCGCCGGCTCCGTGGGTAAGGGCACGCCGGATTTCGGCATCGACAACGACCTGAAACTCCGGCTCGAGAAGCTGATCGCCGATGCCGCGCTGACCCAACAAGGGGCCGGTGAAATCTTCCTGCAGCTCAACCGATTCTTCGGTGAGCAGCAGGACCGGCGGCAGACCTATGAAATCGTCCGTGAACTGGCCAAGCCCTATGCCAAGAACGCCGAGGCGCACTTCGCTGTAGCGCTGGCGGCGTACAACGGCGGCCTCCCCGAAGGCAGCCCCGACACGATTCCGCTGGAAGCTGTCGACCGCGCGCTGGCACTGAAGCCCGACTGGGAGCGCGCGGCACTCCTCAAGGCCGAACTGCTGTCCCGGCGCAAGGGAGATGAGGCGACGACCTATCTCCAGACATTTGTCGCAGCCAACCCAGAGGCCAAGGCGGCGGCCGGCGCGCTGGCGCAACTCCACGTCGAACAGCGGCGCTATGGCGAGGCGCGCGCGATTTACCAAAAGCTATGGGACAACGACCGCAACGCGCGCGAGTTCGAATTCGGCGTCGCGGTGGTCTCGATGCAGATGAAGGACTGGGAAACCGCCGAAGCGCTGCTGTCGGACCTGAAGCGCGCCAACTACGGTGAGAACGGCATCGTCGAATTGTTCTACGCGCAAGTCGCGGACGAATCGGGCCGGTATCAGGATGCGGTCGAACGCTACAAGGCCGTGCCCGAAGGCGAGCGCGCCTGGCCGGCCAAGCTGCGCGTCGCGGCCATGCTGGCCAAGCAGGGCAAGGTGGTCGAGGCCCGCAAGTACCTCGAGGACCTCC
>JBDSEG010000287.1:0-4231 GCA_039920165.1 Burkholderiaceae bacterium | reverse complement strand
CGTCGGGCTTGCCTTCATGGCGCAGATGCTCGACCCCGCTCGGCTCGGTGACGAAAAACCAGTCCGAGATCGCGTCGGTGACGAGCCGGTTGATCTCCTCGGGCATGGCGATATCGCCGCTGCGCAGCCCGGCCTCGACGTGGGCGACGCCGATGCCCAGCTTCTTCGCGACGATCGAACACGCCAGCGTCGAATTGGCATCGCCCACCACCACCACCGCATCGGGCCTGGTGACGATGCACAGCGCTTCAAAGGCGACCATTACCTTGGCGGTCTGCTCGGCATGGCTGCCGCCACCGGCGCCCAGATGGTGGTCGGGCTTGGGGATGCCAAGCTCGTCGAAGAAGACGTCGCTCATCTCGCGGTCGTAGTGCTGACCAGTGTGCACGATGCGGTAGACCAGCGCATCGCTGCGCGCGTCCAGCGCACGAACGAGCGGCGCGAGCTTCATGAAATTCGGCCGCGCGCCCGCGACCAGGTACAACAGCTTGGGCGTCATGGGCAGCGCGGGGGCGCAGAGTCGGTCACTTCGCGCCCGACGCCGCCGATGCGGCCGGCATGGCCGACGCAGATGCCGCTCCCTCCGCCGGGTGGCTCGTGTACTCGATCTTGGCCGCCGCGCGCAGCGCCTTCAGATCGGCCTCGACCCGCTTGCGTTTCGCATCGGCGATCAGATACTGCTCGATCGCCGGGCGCGCCCGCGCCTCGTCGACCGGCTCGAGACGCGAGCCTGCGAGCAGGATCACCTGCGCGCCGGTCGGCGTGGGAATCAGCGCCGCCTGCCCGTCTTTCAACTTGGCGAAGGCATCGAGCATGTTCAGCGGCAGCTGCTCGGCCGGACGTACCGCCTGATTGGCAGCGAAGCGGATCGAATTCGCCTTCAGGTATTCAACGAATGCGTTGAGGTTCGGCGCCCTCGCAAGCTCGCTGCGCAGGGTGTCGACCTGATCGGGTCGGGCCTCGATCGCGAGTTCCTGGATGTTGTAGATGCGGCGTTCCTTGAAGAGCGCCGGCTTCTCGTCGTAGTACTGCTTGACCGCCTCGGGGGTCGGCTTGTCCACGCCGTTGCCGACTTTTTCGACATACGCGCGCGCCATCACTTCGCGGCGCGCAAATTCGATCTGTTGGACGACCTTCGGGTCCTGGTCGAGCTTTTGCTCCTGCGCCTTCTGCGCCGCCAGGTGCTGATCGATGAGCCGTTCGAGCGCCTGCTTGCCGACGACCTCGGCCTGATCGGGCCGGATGCCGCGCTGCATTTGCAGGACACCCGCGATCTGGGTCGCGCTGACCGGCTCGCCGTTTACCCGGGCCGCCACTTCGCCGGCGGGCATCTCGGCCTTGCCGCCGCCACAGGCCGCGAGCATCAACACCGCGAGCAGCGAGACGGCGCTGCGCCGGGCGTGGACAGCCGTGCCGAGGGAGAGTGCAAATTTCATTCGAGGCTCGCTGGGTGGGGTTCGGCGTGGCCCCGTGGTTGTATGGCTCTACGAGGCCGAAAACGCATCGCGGCGCAGATGGCGCTTGGATGGCGGGCACGAGTGTAGCGGCGCCAACCCCCGCAAAGCCTCCCCCGAACCGGCGTGCCAGCGCCGCTGCGGGTGTCAGTAAATCACGCGCAGGCCGGCTGCGTGGGCAGCCGGTACGACGTGCTCACCAAAGCGCCTGTTGGCGCGCCAGTCGCCAGGCGCCACCCGCCGCATCGGCAGCGTCGTCGAGCGCGTGCGTGAGCATCCACAGTTCCCTGAACGGGACCGCGCCGCCCTCCGACGCTTCACGCAAAACGCCACTGAACTGGACGCTGGCGAGCAGCATCGACCCCACCTGCTCGACGCGGAGCAGCTCGACCTCGACGGTCAGCACATCGGTGCGGTTTGGCGACTGGCCGCGCGCGCCGAGCTGGCCGACGATTTCCTCGAACATCGACGGCGTCGTCAGCGCCTGGAGCGTCGCCAGATCGGCCACGTCCCAGGCGGCCTGCATTCGAACGAAATGCGGATTGACGGCGGCCAGCACGCGCTGCGAATGCCAGCCGTGAGCCGCCGGCGCGTCACACCGCGTCGCCAGTGCGGCATCGACCCGGTGCCAGCGCGGCAGCGCGAAAGCGATCAGGCGAGAACGCACGCGCCAGGCGAGCCAGCCGCTCGCCACGAGCAGGGCGAGCGCCGGATAGCCCCAGACGCCGGAGGCCTCCGACATCGAACCGCCCGACACCGACAGCAGCGCCGCGATGATCGTCAGCACCGCGAACGAGGTCGAGGCGCCGCCCAGCCCGGCCGTCCGCGCATCGGCGCAGGCACAGGCCAGCAGTGCCGCCAGCGACAGGACGCCGGTGCGCCACCGCGCGCCTTCGACCGGCAGCCTCGCGAGGTTCAACATTTGATCCCCACATGCAGCGCGACCACTCCCGCGCTCAGATTGTGGATATCGACATGGCCAAAGCCTGCGCCCTTCATCAAGGCCTTGAGCGCTTCCTGGTCCGGGTGCATGCGGATCGATTCGGCCAGGTAGCGGTAGCTCTGTTCGTCGCCCGCCACCAGCCGGCCGAGCAGCGGCAGCACCTTGAAGGAATACCAGTCGTAGGCCTTGGCGAGCGGCGCCGCGACCTTCGAGAACTCGAGCACCAGCAGCCGGCCGCCGGGCCTGAGGACGCGGTTCATCTCGGCGAGCGCGCGCTCCTTGTGCGTCATGTTGCGCAGGCCGAAGGCGACGCTTACGAGGTCGAAGCGTCCGGTCGGAAACGGCAACGACTCGGCATCGCACAGCACGGTGGGCAGGAAGAGTCCGGCATCGACCAGCCGGTCCCGGCCCTGGCGCAGCATGGCTTCGTTGATATCGGTGTGAACCACCGTGCCACCGGCGCCGACCTTGCGCGCGAAGGCGAGCGCCAGGTCGCCGGTGCCGGCCGCGATGTCGAGCGCACTGTCGCCCGGACGCAGATCGGCGACGGCGACGGTATACGCCTTCCAGGCCCGGTGCATGCCGGCCGACATCAGGTCGTTCATCAAGTCGTAGCGCGGCGCCACCGAATCGAAGACGCCGCGCACGCGGCTCGCCTTGGCGGCCTCGTCGACCTGCTCGAATCCGAAGTGGGTCTCGCCCATGGCGCGTGGGTCCCGCGATCTCAGTGCGACGAGCCGCAGGCGCCGCCGCCCGCGGTCACCGGTGCCGCGGAAGCGGTATCGCGATCGGCGCCGGCCGACTTCAGCCGGGCCTCGTATTTCTGCCACAACTCGCCTTCCTGCGAACCGAGGAAATACAGATAGTCCCAGGAGAAGATGCCGGTGCTGTGCCCATCCGAAAACGTCGGCTGCACCGCATAGTTTCCAACCGGCTCGAGGCCCAGCACGCGCACCGACCGCTTGCCGGTCTGCAGCACCTCCTGGCCCGGCCCATGGCCTTGCACTTCGGCCGACGGCGAATAGACGCGCATCAGCTCGAACGGGATGCGGAAGTCGCGGCCGTCGTCGAACGCCACCTGGAGCACGCGCGAGGTCTCGTGCACCGTGATCGCGGTGGGTTGGGGGCTGTCTTTGCTGAGTCCGGCCATGGCAGGTGTCCTTGCGGGGCGCAGTGTAGCCAAGGGGTGCGCACCCTTGCAGCCCAGGGGGCGATCAGGGTCCCGCTACACCAGCACGCGTTCGATGCCGCCGTCGTTCGCGCGCGCGACATAGTCCGGCATCCAGTCCACGCCGAGCAGTCGGTTGGCCATCTCGACGACGATATAGTCGGCTTCGAGCAGGCCGCTTTGCAGGTCGCCCGCATAGCGCGACAGCCCCTGCAGGCAGCTCGGGCACGAGGTGAGGATCTTCAGATTGCCCTTGGCCGGGACGCTGCCGGTCGCGCGCAGCGCCGTCTCGTCCTTGCGCAGCTGCTCTTCCTTGCGAAAGCGCACCTGGGTCGCGATATCGGGCCGACTGATTCCGAAAGTGCCGCTCTCGCCGCAGCAGCGCTTGCTGTCGACCACGGCGTCGCCGAGCAGCGCCTTGACGGTCTTCATCGGTTCCTGCAGCTTCATCGGCGTGTGACAGGGATCGTGGTACAGGTAGCCGCCCGCGCCCTGCCCGTCGGGATTCAGCGTGATGCCCTTCTCGAGCAGGTACTCGTGGATATCGATGATCCGGCAGCCGGGGAAGATCTTGTCGAACTGGTAGCCCTGGAGCTGGTCGTAGCAGGTGCCGCAACTCACCACCACGGTCTTGATATCGAGGTAGTTCAGCGTGTTGGCGACCCG
>JBDSEG010000286.1:0-2776 GCA_039920165.1 Burkholderiaceae bacterium | reverse complement strand
AGAACCACAGCGAGATCAGCCCCCAGGCGATGAAGCCCGGCACGAACAGCAGCAGCCACAGCCAGCTCGTGACCAGGTACAGGCCGCCGGCCCACAGCACGCTGCGGATGCGCCAGCTGAAGTGCGATTCCTGCCAGGTGCCCTCGGCGTCGCTGCGCTTGACGAGGTCGAGCACGAAAGCGGCGATCAGCAGCAGCACGCTCGCCTGGAATCCCGGGATCACGGCACCGAAGGCAACGATCGCATGCAGCGCATAGCTGATGTGGCCGACGGTGCGCAGCGATTCGTCGCGTCGCAGGTCGAGCGCCGGTGTGCCGTTTTCGATGATGTCGTTCACAGACCCTCCTTGTCGCGCAGATGCGCTTTTCTGGATGCAAATTCCTCGAGCCCCGACAGCCCTTCGCGCCGCTCGAGCTCGGCCAGCACGTCGGCCGGCGCCAGCCCGTAGGCAGCGAGCGCCAGCATCGTGTGAAACCACAAGTCGGCCACCTCGGCGACGATGCGCGCCGGGTCGGCGTCCTTGCACGCCATCACGGTCTCGGTCGCCTCCTCGCCGATCTTCTTCAGGATCGCATCGTTGCCCTTGTAAAACAGGCGAGCCACGTAGCTCGTCTGCGGATCGCCGCCGCGGCGCTCGTCGATCACGTGGGCGAGCCGCGCCAGGGTGTCGTTCGACGTAGCCATCGAATCGCTCATGTATAGATGAGGGCCGGATCTTTCAAGACCGGCTCGACGTCTTCCCACACGCCGTTTCGAAGACGCCGGAAGAAACAGCTGTGGCGGCCGGTGTGGCACGCGATGCCGGGTTCGTGGCCCTGCTGCGTGACCTTGAGCAGCAGCACGTCGGCGTCGCAGTCCAGGCGCAGCTCGTGCACCTTTTGGATGTGTCCGGACGACTCGCCCTTGTGCCACAGGCGGTTGCGCGAGCGGCTGAAATAGACGGCCTCGCCGAGCTCGACAGTGCGCGCCAGCGCTTCGCGATTCATATACGCGAACATGAGCACGTCGTGGCTGCCGACCTCCTGCGCGATCGCGGGAAGCAGGCCTTGCGCGTCCCACTTGAGTTCATCCAACCAGTTCATCCGGTCAGTGTAGTGGCGCCCCGGAAGCCGCGTTCCTCGGCAAACCAGGCCAGCACCGGCAGGGTGCCTGGGAGCACCGGCGTCACGGCAACCGGCAGCGTCTGCCAGGCCATCGACTGCCGCTCGCGCATTTCGAACGCGCCGCTCCATTCGAACACCTTGCAGAAGTGCAGGCGCACCAGCGCGTGCGCATAGTCGACCAGTTCGACGCGCCACGGCTGCGCCGCGCCGATCGCGATGCCGAGTTCCTCGTGCAGTTCGCGCCGCAAGGCCGCTTCGACCGACTCGTCCGATTCCAGTTTGCCGCCCGGAAATTCCCAGTGGCCGGCGTAGACCTTGCCGGCCGGGCGAGAGGTCAGCAAGAAGCGGCCCTGCTCGTCGATCAGCACGCCCACCGCGACGTCGACGGGGGTGCGCTCCCGCCGGTCCTCACTCACCGTGATGCCGGCCGGAATAGTCGCGCGCGAACTGGTAGGCCACGCGCCCGGAGCGCGAGCCGCGCTCGAGCGCCCAGACCAGCGACTCCTGGCGCGCCGCGGCGATGGCCGCTTCGTCGACTTCGAGGTGGCGCAGCCACTGCGCGACGATGGCGAGATATTCGTCCTGCGTGAAGGGATAGAAGCTGACCCACAGTCCGAAGCGCTCGGACAGCGAAATCTTCTCCTCGATCACCTCGCCCGGATGCACTTCGCCGTCGGGCGTGTGCTTGTAGGTGAGGTTCTCCTTCATGTACTCGGGCAGCAGGTGGCGCCGATTGCTGGTGGCGTAGATCAGCACGTTGTCCGAGGCCTGCGCAATCGAGCCGTCGAGGATCGATTTGAGCGCCTTGTAACCGGGTTCGCCCTCGTCGAAGCTCAGGTCGTCGCAGAAGACGACGAAGCGCTCGGGGCGCTCGCCGACCAGGTCGACGATATCGGGCAGGTCGACGAGGTCAGCCTTGTCGACCTCGATGAGGCGCAAGCCGCGCGGCGCGAATTCGTTCAGGCAGGCCTTGATCAGCGAACTTTTGCCGGTCCCGCGCGCGCCGGTCAGCAGCACGTTGTTGGCGCCGAGTCCGGCCACAAACTGCTCGGTATTGCGCAGCAGCCGCTGCTTCTGCGGGTCGACCTCGACGAGCGATTCGAGCCGGATCGGGGCGATGTGGCGCACCGGCTCCAGGCGGCCCGAGCCGGCGCGCTTGCGGTAGCGAAATGCCGTCGCGGCCGACCAGTCGGGGGCGTGTAACGCATGCGGCAGAACGGCTTCGAGGCGGCCGAGCAAGGCCTCGGCGCGCTGGATCAGGGAGTGCAGATCGGACATGCCGACGAGTTTAGTGGGCGGGCCCTCGACTTCCGGGTCAGCCGCGCACGCCGACCTCGAGCACGCGGTCGTCGGCAATTGCAAAGATGCGTTCGCCGGCGGCCGGCCGCACCGGGTGCATGCCGGTAAAGGCGCCGAACGCCGGCAGCACGCCGACGCCAGGTCCGAACCAGAAGCACGGCAGCCGCAGGTGGTCGTTGGCACGCCCGACGACGCCGATGCACGGATGAAGATGGCCGGCCAGCACATAGCCTTGGGCGCGCGCGCGTGGATGGTGGCTGAGGGCGAGGCCGCCGAGCATCCAGGGCTCGTCGACACAGGCTATGCGCCATGCGGCGGGCGGATCGCCAGCCCGGGCATCGTGATTCCCACGCACCAGCACCAGGTCGAGTGCG
>JBDSEG010000285.1:0-3402 GCA_039920165.1 Burkholderiaceae bacterium | reverse complement strand
CAAGCCGCACGTCGATCGCGTACATCGTCTCACGATAGCGGTAGCGCACCTTGAACCCTTTCCACGCCGACGGCACGCAGGGCTCGAAATGGAGCTTGCCCGACTCGACGCGCAGGCCGAGCAGCGATTCGAGCGCGAGCCGGTACATCCATCCGGCCGAGCCGGTGTACCAGGTCCAGCCGCCGCGGCCGGTGTGCGGGGCCACCGTGTACACGTCGGCCGCGACCACGTAGGGCTCGACCTTGTACGTGGCGATCGCGTCGACCGAGTTGCCGTGGTTCACCGGGTTGATCATCGTAAACAGTTCCCAAGCGCGTTCGCGGTCGCCGAGGCCGGCAAACGCCATCGTCGCCCAGATCGCGCCGTGCGTGTATTGCCCGCCGTTCTCGCGCACGCCGGGCACATAGCCCTTGATGTAGCCGGGATCGAGGTCCGACCGGTCGAAAGGCGGGTCGAGCAGCTGCACCAGCGCATGCTCGCGCTTCACCAGCCTGTCGTTCAGCGAATTCATCGCGATGCGCGAGCGCGCCGGGTCGCCGGCGCGGGAGAGCACCGACCAGCTCTGCGCGATCGAGTCGATCTGGCATTCCACGTTGGTCGCCGCGCCCAGCGGCGTGCCGTCGTCGAAGTAGGCACGCCGGTACCATGCGCCGTCCCAGGCGTGCTGTTCGAGGTTGCGGCGCAGCTCTTCGGCCTGCAGCAGGCAACGCTCGGCGAACTCCGCGTCGCCATGCATGCGCGCGAGGTTGGCGAACCGCGTGAGCGTGTCGTAGAGGAAGAAGCCGAGCCAGACGCTCTCGCCCTTGCCATGCAGGCCGACGAGGTTCATGCCGTCGTTCCAGTCGCCCGAGCCCATGAGCGGCAGGCCGCGCTCGCCGAACGAGAGGCCTCGAGTGATCGCGCGCATGCAGTGCTGGTAGAGCGAGGCCTTGGCGTCCGAGCGCGTCGGCAGGTCGTAATACGAATCGTCGTCCGGGTTGACCTGGCGGCCCTCGAGGAAATGCGCGGTCTCGTTCAGCACGCCGATGTCGCCGGTATTCGCGACATAGCGGCAGGCAGCCTGCGGCAGCCAGAGGAAATCGTCGGAGCAGCGCGTGCGCACGCCTCGGCCGGAGGGCGGGTGCCACCAGTGCTGCACGTCGCCTTCCGAAAACTGCCGCTCGGCGCAGCGCAGCAGGTGCTCGCGCGCAAGCTGCGGCTCCGCGTGCACCAGTGCCATCGTGTCCTGCAGCTGGTCGCGGTATCCATAGGCCCCGCCGGACTGGTAGTAGCCGCTTCTCGCCCACATGCGGCAGGCCAGCGTCTGGTACAGCAGCCAGCCGTTGGCGAGCAGGTCGAGAGACGGCTCCGGCGTTTCGACCTGCACGGCGCCCAGCGTATGTGCCCAGTACTGGCGCGCTTTTTCAAGAGAAGCACGCGCTTTCTCTGCGCCGCGCAGGCGCTGGATCGTCGCTGCGAGGTCGTCGACGCCGCGGCGTCCGGCGGCGCCGAGCCGGAACACGACCTGGCGTTCCTCGCCCTCGGCAAGATCGAGGGGAACCTGGATCGCCGCGCACGGATCCATGCCGGCGCCAACGCGGTTCGACAGCTTGATGCGGCGCAAGGCGATCGGGCTCCGCAGCGTGCCGTTTCGGCCGATGAACTCGCCGCGGTCGCCTGTGACGGTGACATTCGGCGCGCGGGTGGATTCGTCGGCATCGAAGAAGGCGATGCGATCGCCGTATTCGGCGCTGTAAGCATTGCGCGCACAGATCGCCCCGGTGGCCGGCTCGATTTCGGTGACCACGTGCATTGCCGACCTGGAGCGCAGGTCGCCGAGCACCCATTCGACGTAGCCGGTGGCCGTGAGCCGGCGCGCCCGCCCCGAAAGGTTGCGGACCTTGAGCACCGAAAACTTGATCGCTTCCATCGTATCGACATACACCGTGAGCTCGGAGCGGATGCCGTCTTCCTCGTGCTGGAAGATCGAGTAGCCGAACCCGTGCCGCGCCACGTACGGCGTTGCGCCGGCACACGGGAGCGGCGTCGGCGACCAGAACGCGCCGCTCTCTTCGTCGCGCAGGTAAAGCGCCTCGCCGCTCGCATCGCCGACCGGGTCGTCGCCCCAGGGCGTGAAACGGTATTCGTGCGCGTTCTCGCCCCAGGTGTAGGCGGCGCCCGATTCGGAGATCACGGTGCCGAATTTCACGTTGGCGATGACGTTGACCCACGGCGCCGGGGTTGCCTGGCCGCGCGTGGTGGTGATGACGTATTCGCGGCCGTCGCGCGCGAACCCGCCGAAGCCGTTGAAGAAGCCGAGGTCGCTCGGCGGCAGGACCGGCACCGGCTCGGGCGCCTCGCGCACCGGGCGTGAAGGCACGAGCTTCTCGATGCGCACCTCGCGCCTTTCCTTCGGCAGGCGCCGGTTGACCTGCTCGGAGAGCGGACCGCGCGTATCGCTGACGATGATGCGCGCCACCGTCTGGAAGAGCGTGCGGTCCTCGACCGACATGTTCTCCGTCGGCCGCACGAAGATCCCGCCGGGCCGGTCGGTGAGGTTGGCTTCCACGCCCGCGGCGATCAGCCCCAGGATCTGCTCCTGCAGCAGCTGGCGGTAGCCGGCATGGTCTTCGTTCCAGATCACCAGGTCGACCGCGAGCCCCTTGAGCCGCCAGTAGGCATGCGCCTGCACGAGCTGGCGCACCAGCTCGATATTTGCGATGTCGCCGATCTGCACCAGCACGATCGGCAGGTCGCCCGAGATCGAATAACCCCACAGGCCTGACTGCCCGCGGCGGTTACGCGCCAGGATCGTGCTGTCCGAGCGCAGTGCCGGGTTGGCGTAGAGGATCGAGCTTGCGAGACGGCCGTAGAGCTGGGCGTCGGATTCGTTGGAGTTGATCTGCCGCAGGTTGACCCAGCTATGCGTCCACGCGAGGTCGAAAACGCGGTCGGCAAGGTTGCGGTCGCGATACTTGCCGATGAGCACCAGCGCCGCCTCGCGCGAGGCGGCGATGCCCGAGACGATATCCAGCGTCACCGTCTGCTCGGCATTCAGCCGGATGCGGTTGCGGATCGACACGATGGGGTCGAGCACCGAACCCTGGCTGCCGGAAAGCGGGCCCGTGTCGGTCATCGCCAGCGGCGCCTCGGCGCTGCGCGTGCGCCCGATGAAGCGCATGCGATCGGTCTCGTACGAATCCTCGCGGGACGCGGCGCCGCGCACCGCCACGAGGTGGAAGAGCCACGGTTGCGCCTCGCCGGCCGAGCGCGGCCGCCGCGTGCAGAGGATCGCCTGCTGCTCGGGCACGATTTCCGTCTGCACGAACAGGTTGCTGAATGCCGGATGCGATTGATCGTTCGCCTGCGGCGCGAGGACCACCTCGGCATAGCTCGTAATCTCGATCCGCCGCGAAAACTCGG
>JBDSEG010000284.1:0-7124 GCA_039920165.1 Burkholderiaceae bacterium | reverse complement strand
GCGTGCGCCAGGTTCTGCATCATCACGGTCTTGCCGCTCTTGGGCGCCGACACCAGCAGCGCGCGCTGGCCTTTGCCGAGCGGCGCGATCAGGTCGATGATGCGGCTCGTGATGTTTTCTTCGGTCTTGACGTCGCGCTCGAGCTTGAACTGCTCCTTGGGGAAAAGCGGCGTCAAGTTCTCGAACATGATCTTGTGCTTGCTCTCCTCGGGCGTCAGGCCGTTGACCTTGTCGACCTTGACGAGCGCGAAATAGCGTTCGCCGTCCTTCGGCACCCGCACCTCGCCTTCGATCGCGTCGCCGGTGTGCAGGTTGAAGCGACGTATCTGGCTCGGGCTCAGGTAGATGTCGTCGGTCGACGCCATGTAGCTCGCGTCGGGTGAGCGCAGGAAGCCGAAGCCGTCGGGCAGCACCTCGAGCACGCCGTCACCGAACACCTGCTCGCCGGCCTTGGCACGCTTTTTCATGATCGCGAACATCAGCTCCTGCTTGCGCATGCGGGCGACGTTTTCGATCTCCAGCGCTTCGCCCATCGTGATGAGTTCGGAAACGTGGATCAGCTTGAGTTCAGAAAGATGCATGGAAAACACTCAAACGAGTGCCTGTGCAAGACAGACCGGCGCAGGGTCGCGCAACGGTCAGACCGGATTCGCAATCAGCCGCGAAAATGGAATCGATTGCGGGCCGAGGCAGGAAACAACGGGAGAGGTACGGAACCGCCGCGTTGCCGGGTGGGGCTCGCAAGCCGCTTCGGATGGGAAGCTGGGCGGCCTCGAGATGCGGGGGGGGTCGGGACTTGCGCAGCAGGATCCGGAAGCTTGTTCAGCGCCGGTTCAAGCCGCGTTGGAAGAGATTATAGATGAGCGTCGACGAATGCGGTCAACTGCGCCTTGTTGAGCGCGCCGACCTTGGTTGCCGCGAGTTGGCCGCCTTTAAAGAGCATCAGCGTCGGGATGCCGCGAATGCCGAACTTGGCCGGCACGTCGCGGTTCTCGTCGACATTCATCTTGGCGATCTGCAGGCGGCCGTCGTAATCCTTCGCCACCTCGTCGAGGATGGGCGCGATCATCTTGCAAGGGCCGCACCACTCGGCCCAGTAGTCCACCAGTACCGGCTTGTCCGACCCGAGAACGTCGGCGTCGAAAGACGCATCGGAAGTGTGCTTGATCAGTTCACTGCTCATGAGGTGGTCCTCGGGCGTCGTCGTTTCCAGGGGGCCTGCGGCGGGCGTGCTGCGCCGGGAGGGCAGGGCACAATGATTCTGACACAAGACCTTGCCGGCATTTCCGACCCATCCTTTTCGCCCATGCCCGCCATCGAGTCGCTGCACCTTCCGCTTTCTCCCTTCGCTGCCGACCCGTGGAACGTTATTGCCGCCGCCCTGCGCGAGTGGGCCGGGCGGCGCGGCGTGCTGCTGCGCGATTCGATGCTGCTACTGCCCTTCGCCCAGTTGCTGGCGCCGGCGCGGCGCGCCTTCGCAAGCGCCGGCGGGTGGATGCCGCGCATCGAGACCACCCACACGCTCGCGCGCTCGCTCGGCCCTCCGGTCCCCACGGCGCCGCACGAGATCTCGTTCGATCCGGTGCTCGATCGCCTGCGCGCAACGCAGATGCTGCTCGCACAGTCGTCCGGCCCGGGCTGGCAGCGTCGAGATCCGGCGGGTTTTCGGCGCGCGGTCGATGCGATCGTCGAGACCGCGCTGGCGCTGGCGCGTGCCGCCGCAGCACAGCCGCCGGCGCAGCGCGACGCGTTCTGGCGCCATGCTCGCGACGTATTGGTTCCGCTGCCGGGCCCCGGCTCGACCGAACGCTGGCTCGCCCGGATCGCCCTTGAATGGGCCGCCGCCATGGCGGTGCCCGCGACCGACGGCCTCTACCTGCTGCGCCCGGGCGCGTGGATTGCACTGCAGGCTGGCGGCCCGGACCCGCTGATGCGGCAGTTGCTGGAGCACGCCGCCGCGGCCGATGGCGTTTGCGCCATGATCGAACTGGACGTCGATCCGGCCGCGCCCTTTGCCGGACTCGACGCCGGCCTGCAGCCCCCCGCGCTGGCCTGCTGCGACGGCTTCGAGGCCGAGGCGCAAGCCGCCGCCGCGCAGGTACTGGCCCATGTGCGCGAAGGCTGCACGCCGGTCGCGTTGATCGCACAGGATCGCGAACTGGTGCGGCGCATCCGCGCGCTGCTCGAGCGCTCCAACGTCGTGCTGCTGGACGAGACCGGCTGGAAGCTCTCGACCACCCGCGCCGCTGCCCGCGTGCGCCGGATGCTCGATGCCGCAGCGCACGACGCGACGACCGATGCGCTGATCGACTGGCTCAAGACCGCGCCGCAGCTGAGCCATTCGGTCGACGCGCTCGAGGCCGCCTGCCGGCGCCACCAGATCACTCACGTTGCCGGCCTCGAAGGCGCCGCACTCGACGCCGGTGCGGCGAAGGCGCTAGGCCACGCCCAGTCGGTCCTCGCGCGGCTTCACGGTCCGCAGCGGATGGTGCCGGCCGACTGGCTGACGCGCCTCGAGGCCGCCTTGCGGGCCGCATCGGCGCTCGAGTCCTTGCAGGCCGACGCGGCCGGGCGCCAGGTCCTGCGCGCGATGTGGTTCGACGCACCGCTGCCCGACGCCCTGCACGCCGCGCACGCGACAGCAATGTCGCTGGCCGATTTCTCGACCTGGCTTGCCGATCTGTTCGAGCAGCGCAGCTTCATTCCCGAGGTTTCGCGCGAAGCAGCGCCTGAGGTCGTCGTCACGCCGCTCGCCCGCGCGATGCTGCGGCCGTTTGCCGCGCTCGTCATGCCCGGCGCCGACGAGCGCCATCTCGGCGCGCCGCCCCCGACCATGGCGTTGTTGAGCGATGCCGAAGCGCGTTCGGTCGGCCTGCCCGACGGGCAGGCGCGCCGGCACGCCGAGCTGTTCGCCTTTGCCCATATCTTGCGGGTGCCGAAGTCGACTTTTCTGCGCCGTCGGCTCGATGATGGACAACCGCTCGCAACCAGCCCCCTGGTCGAGCGACTCGGCCAGGCGCTCGCCCGGCACGGTGCGCGCTATGCCGACTGGACCGATCCGCGGCGCGCGATCGACGTTCTTCTCACGCCGGTGCGGCGCAGCGCGCCAGGTGCTGCCGCCTTGCTGCCGTCGCGCCTGTCGGCAAGCGGCTGCGAGGCGTTGCGCGCCTGCCCGTACCGCTTCTTCGCGACGCAACTGCTGCGCCTGCGCGAGGACGACGAGCTCGACGGCGAGATCGAGAAGCGCGAATACGGGTTGTGGCTGCACGATGTGCTGCGCACCTTCCACGCCGGCCGCGCGCAGCCCGGCACGTCGGCCGACGAGATCGCGCGGCTGTTCGAGTTGGGCGAGGCGAGCCGGTTGCGGCACGGACTGGATGCGGCCGAATTTCTGCCCTTCTGGAGTTCGTTCACGAGTTTTGCGCCGCGCTATATCGACTGGTTGCACCGGCGCGACGCGGACGGCGCGCGCTGGCGCGCCGGCGAGACCGAGATCGAGATCCACCCGCCGCAGCTCGAAGGTATGGCGCTGTACGGCGTGATCGACCGCATCGACGCGGTGACCATCGCGGGTCGGCCGGGCCTCGAACTGATCGACTACAAGACCGGGTCTGTCCAGGGCCTGAAGGACAAGGTGCGCGAGTCGCTCGAAGATACCCAGCTCGCGTTCTATGCCGCGCTGGTCGACGCCGGCGATGCGACGCCGCTGCGCGCGACCTATCTCGCGCTCGATGCGACGCGCGGCCTCGAAAGCATCGCGCATCCGAACGTCGCCGCCAGCGCCGGGCTGCTCGTTGAAGGCCTGGCGCACGACTTGCGGCGCCTGCGCGGCGGCGCCGCGCTGCCGGCGCTCGGCGAGGGCGTGACCTGCACCTACTGCAGCGCGCGCGGCATCTGCCGGCGCGACCACTGGTCGGCCGACACCGTGCCGCCCTTCGTGGCGCCGGAATGACCGCGCCGGCCTACCTCGCCGACGGCGTGCCCGTCGACCGTGCGAGCTTCTATGCCGTCGCCTGCGATCCGCAGCGCAGCGTGGTGGTAGAGGCCTGCGCCGGCGCGGGCAAGACCTGGATGCTGGTGTCGCGCATCCTGCGTGCGCTGCTCGACGGCACCCGCCCGCACGAGATCCTCGCCATCACCTTCACCCGCAAGGCCGCGGGCGAAATGCGCCAGCGCCTGGACGACTGGCTGCGCGAGTACGCGCGGCTGCAATCGTCGCACGCCGATCGGGTGCAGGCGCTGCGCGAACGCGGGCTCGGCGCAGGCGAGGCCGAGCGTCTCGCACCGCGCCTCGCGATGCTCTTCGACGAGGTGCTGGAAGGCGGCCGGCCGGTCGAGGTCCGCACCTTTCACGCCTGGTTCGCGCAGCTGTTGCGCGGCGCGCCGCTCGAGCTGCTGGCCGAGCTCGGGCTGCAGCCCGAGGTCGAACTGATCGAGGACGTGCAGGAGCATCGCTTCGATGTGTTCCGACGCTTCCACGCCGCGCTGCTGGTCGATCCGACGGCGCGTGCCGACCTGCGCGACCTGATCGCGCGGCGCGGCCGCAGCCAGACCCGCAAGTGGCTCGAAGCGGCGTGGGAAAAGCGCATCGAGATCGAGCTTGCCGATGCGGCCGGCGTGCTCGCGACCAGCGTCGAGCCCGCCACGCCCGACGGCAGCGACCCCGCCGCGGCGCTGCAATCCACGGCCTGGCGCGAACGTCTGCAACTGCTGGCGATCGAACTCGGCCGCGGCGGCGCGAAGGCGCAGGATTGCGCGACCGGCCTCGTCGGCGCGATCGCGCAGACCGGTGTTCGCGAGCGCTTCGACCGGTCCTGGGATGCGCTTTTCACCGGCGACGACACGCCGCGCAAGCAGCTTGGCAAGACAGCCCCGTCGCTGTCGGGCGTGCAGGCCGATCTTCGGGATCTGCGCGATCGGGTCGACCAGCACGATGCCTGCATCGAGCACGCGGCGATGACGCGTCTGGCGCGCGTGCTGCTGCGCGAGTACGCGGCCTACAAGCGCCAACGCGGCCTCGCCGACATGGACGATCTCGAACGCTGCGCGCTCGCGCTGCTGCGCGATGCGACGCTTTCGGGCTGGGTCCAGGAACGCCTGGATGCGCGCATCGGCCAGGTGCTGATCGACGAATTCCAGGATACGAGCCCGCTGCAATGGCATGCGCTGCACGCGTGGCTCGCTGCGTATGCCGGTGCCGGCGGCGGCACGAGCGGCCAGCGCCCGCCCGGGGTTTTCATCGTCGGCGATCCGAAGCAGAGCATCTACCGCTTCCGGCGCGCCGAGCCGCGCGTCTTCGACGCCGCACAGCGATTTGTCGCGCGCTCGCTCGGCGGCGTGCGCCTGGCCTGCGACCATACGCGGCGCAACCCACCCGAACTGCTCGCTACGGTCAACGCGGTCTTCGCATCGGCCTCGCACGCCGGAGGGTTCGCCGGCTTTCGTCCGCACACCACCGAGCTCGGCGCGACGACCGGGGCCGGCGTCTGGACGCTGGCCAAGGTGCGGCGCGGCGCAGGCCGGGCAGGGCGCGCCGGCGCTCCGGCGGGCGTGTGGCGCGACAGCCTGACGACCCCACGCCTGGAGCCCGAACAGGTGCTGCGCGAGCAGGAGGCCGCCCTCGTCGCGCAGGCGATCGCCCAGCTCGTTCACCGGCAAGGCGTGGCCTGCGCCGAGATCATGGTGCTGTGCCGCAAGCGCGAATCGCTGCGCCTGGCAGCGGATGCGCTGCGCAACCTCGGCGTGCCGTATGCCGAAGTCGAGGAGCAGCTGCTGATGCAATCGCGCGAGGCGCTCGACCTCGTCTGCGTGCTCGACGTGCTGGTCTCGCCGCGCCACCGGCTGTCGCTCGCGCAGGCGCTGCGCAGCCCGCTCTTCGGCGCGAGCGACGACGACCTGATCGCCCTCGCGACCCGCGCCGGCGAGGGTCGCGACTGGTGGGGCGCTTTGATGCAGCCCGACGCGATCCAGAGCCCGGCGCTGACGCGGGCCGCGCGATTGCTCGCGCGCTGGCGCGACGCCGCGCGCGAGCTGCCGCCGCACGATCTGCTTGACCGCATCGTCGACGAGGGCGCGCTGCGCGAGCGCGTTGCGGCCAGTGTTCCGGTTGCACTGCGCGCGGTCGCGCTCGATGCGATCGACGCTCTGCTCGGCCAGGCGCTCACGCTCGACGGTGCGCGCTACGCCACGCCTTATATGTTCGTGCGCGCGCTGCGCCGCCGCGCGATCAAGGTCAGCGCGCCGACGCAGCCCGACGCGGTGCAACTGCTCACGGTGCACGGCGCCAAGGGCCTGGAGGCGCGGGTCGTGTTTGTGATGGACAGCGCGCCGGGGCGCCCGCCCGTGCAGACCGCGACCTTGCTGGTCGACTGGCCGGTCGATGCCGAGATGCCGCAGCGCTGCGCCTTCATCTATTCAGAAACGCGCTGCCCGCCGTCGCTGCGCGACGCGATGGCGCACGAGGTCGCGCAGCGCGAGCGCGAGGAGCTGAACGGCCTCTACGTGGCGATGACCAGGGCGCGCGAGCGTCTCGTCTTCAGTGCCACCGAGACCCAGCAGCCGGCGCCCGGCATCGCGTGGTGGGACCGCATCGAGCCGTTGGCGCTGGCCTGGCCGCCGCCGGTCGCGGCCGATCCAATGGCCGCAACCACCGACGCGCCGCGCAGCGTTCGGCTGCAGGTGCTGCCCGACCTCGGCCGGCGCGAGGCACCCGAGGCGGCGGCGGTCGATGTCGGCTCCGAAGCGGAGTCGGCGCGCCTGGGCCGGGCCGTGCATCGCCTGCTCGAATGGGCTGGACGTCCGGGCGCGGCGATGCGGCCGGCCGAGATCGACGCCTGGGCGATCGCCGCGGCGCACGAGTTCGGCGCGCGCGCCGGCGAGGTCGCACGCATCGCCCGGCGCGTGCTCGCGAGCCCGGCGTGCGCCCGCTTCTTCGCCGGCCCCGCGTTGCGCTGGGCTGGCAACGAGGTCCCGGTCGGCGAGGCTGGCGAGGCGCTGCGAATCGACCGCCTGGTGCTGATCGACGACGGCGGCGGCGCGGTCTGGTGGGTGCTCGACTACAAGCTGCGCCACGCTCCCGAGACGCTGGTCGAATACCGGGACCAGCTGCGCCGCTACCGCGCCGC
>JBDSEG010000283.1:0-3541 GCA_039920165.1 Burkholderiaceae bacterium | reverse complement strand
CAAGGAACGGGAACCGGCATCGGCGGCGCGGGCTTCGTGTTCGTGCTGGACGCGGCGCAAGGGGCCTTGGCCGACGCGGCCTGTCCGGTATTGTCCCAGTGCTATGCCGGTGGCGGCTTTCAGTTTGGTGTTGGCTCGACCAACAACGGCCCCGAGACGCTGTACATCACCAGCGTGGTGGGCGGAGGACAGCCTCCGGCGGAGATCCCCGAGCCGGGCACGCTGGCCCTGCTGGGCCTCGGTCTGCTCGGTGCATACGCAGCGAAGCGCCGCACTCCGTCGCAAGACGGCCGGTCCGCCGCCTGATCGCCAGTTCGGATACCAGCGCGCCAGCTTCCGGCGCCTTCAACAAAAACGCGGCCATGGCCGCGTTTTTTATGACGTCGGGCTGGCTGCCGCCCGGCGTCCCGACGTGTTGCTAGTTGCTGACCTGGACCGTCTGGCTGCTCGTATTGCCGGCAGCGTCGGATGCCACCGCCTGAATGACATGGGTCCCGGCCGCGGCCTTGCGGGTGTTCCACCGATAGCTCAGCGACCCGCCGCTGACCGAAGCAACGACCTTGCCGTCGATGTAGAGCGTCTGGCGGATCCCGGCCGCGCCGGCGTCGTCGCTCGCATCGACCGCGATCGAGACGTTACCAGTCACCTGCGCACCGTTGGCCGGCTGTGTCAGACGTACGGTCGGCGGCGTGGTGTCGGTGCCGCTGTTGACGTTGGCCACATTGACCGACACCACCATCGAAGCGCCGGCATTGCCCGCTGCGTCATACGCGGTCGCCACGAGGTTGTTCATGCCGTTGGCGACACTGCTCGAGTCCCAGCTGAACGCATAAGGTGCAGCCATCTCGGTTGCTACAAGTTGGCCGTTGCTGCGCAACTCGACCTTGGTGACGCCGACGTTGTCGGTGGCACTCACGTTGACCGCGACCAGCCCGCTGACGGTGCTGGATCCGAGCGGAGCGTTGATTGCAGCGACCGGGGCAACAGTGTCGGCCTTGGTCACCATACCGAGCGCGGCCTGCACCGCACCCGCCGCGTTGACGCGGCCATAACCGTAGTACGGGTCGCGCCCTGAAGCACCCAGGTCGACCGCCGTGCTGTAGAGCACCGACTCGACCTGCGCCGCCGACAACGACCCATTGGCCGACATGACCAGTGCCACCACGCCGGCGGTGACCGGGCTCGCGAACGAGGTGCCGGAGACGGCCGCGTAGCCGCCGCCACTGGTGGTGGTGTAGATGCCCGCGCCCGGGGCCGACAGCGCGACGAAGCTGCCGAAGCTCGACCAGCTGGTCCTGGTGTCCGAGGCATCCGTCGCAGACACCGCGATCAGTGCCGTGGTGGGCGCGATGCCGGCATCGGTGCCCGCGTTGCCGGCGGCGGTGACGACCAGCCCGCCTTTATTCTTCATGTAGCCGGCAGCGCTGAGCACCGAGGCGCTGGCAGCCGCGACGTAGCTGATGTTGGCGACCCGCGCACCGTGGTCGGCGGCCCATGTGATGCCCTGCGCCATCGCGCTGTAGGTGGCAGAACCATCGGCGGCCGAGATGCGGACCGGCATGATGCGGGCATTGCCCGCGACGCCGGCCACGCCGGTGCCGTTGCCCATGATGGCGGCCGCGGTGCCGGCGACCTTGGTGCCGTGGCCGTAGACGTCCGCGGTGTCGTTGTTGCTCGAGTAGACGTTCCAGCCGCCGACCATGCGAGCCGCCAGGTCGGGATGCGCCGAGTCCACGCCGGTGTCGAGGATGGCGATCGTGACGCCGTCGCCGCGTGCCGCGTCCCATGCGATGTTGGCGCCGATCACTGGCAGGTGCCATTGGCTGCCGAAGTACGGATCGTCGCTGGCGAACGACGGCGCGATGCGGCGATCCTGCTCGGCGAACTTGATGTGCGGATGGCGCGAGAGGCGATCGACTGCGGCGGCTTCCTGGCCTGCCGGCAGATCGACGATGCGCAGCGCGCTGGCGCCGACGCGCCGGCCCTGTCCGCCACCGTGCTGCGCCAGGATCGCCGTCAGGGCGGCATCACTCAACCCGGCGCGCGGCATCACCAGGATGCGTCCCGGCACGGGCGTATCGAGGTTGGAGGCAGCGGCAGGCAGCGCGAGGCCGGCAGTGCCGACAGCGGCGAGCGCGAGCCATGCCGCATGGGCCAGGCGATGACGGACCGGGGGGGAGACGCCCGGGCGGGAAGTGGTGAGGTGATGCATGCGGTTCCTGCGCGTTGACGGGCCAGGCACCACGCGGGGAACTGCATTCGAACCGCCGGAAACGCTGCTGCACTAGCTCACGCACAGGCACACGCAATATCTGGCTAGCCCTCGACTGGCAGTCCCGCCGTCATGGGGCTCGCGCCCGTTAGACCGTTGACTTTGCGTGCCCCGCTTTCGCGAGGGTTGCCTTTTTCAGTGACAACTTGGTATCGGCGTGCCGGGCGCTGTATGTAGAGTCCAAGGACGCGCCGCAACATTTTTTGTTGCAACTGGGCGGGGACCGTCCGTCGCCGTCCCCCATCGCGCGGTCCGACATCAACCACTTAAAAAGAATGGCGTGCGCTTCGCACGCAGGCACAGCGAGGACGGTGCGCCGCGACTTACATCTGTCGCGGCTCCGTAGCCATCACATCGTCTCGCCGAACAGCTCCCGGCCGATCAGCATGCGGCGGATCTCGTTGGTGCCGGCGCCGATCTCGTAGAGCTTGGCGTCGCGCCAGAGCCGGCCCAGCGGGTATTCGTTGATATAGCCGTTGCCGCCGAAGATCTGGATGCCCTCGCCGGCCATCCAGGTCGCCTTCTCGGCGCACCACAGGATCACGCTCGCGCAATCCTTGCGCACCTGCCGCACATGCTCGGTGCCAAGGAGATCGAGGTTTTTGCCGACCGTGTACGCGAACGCCCGGCCGGCCTGCAGCACGGTATACAGGTCGGCCAGCTTGCCCTGGATGAGCTGGAATTCACCGATGCTCTGTCCGAACTGCTTGCGCTCGTGGACATACGGGATCACGTTGTCCATCACCGCCTGCATGATGCCGAGCGGCCCGCCGGTCAGCACCGCGCGCTCGTAGTCGAGGCCGCTCATCAGCACGCGCGCCCCGCCGTTCAATGCGCCGAGCACGTTCTCGGCCGGCACCTCGACATCCTGGAACACGAGCTCGCCGGTCGAACTGCCGCGCATGCCGAGCTTGTCCAGGCGCTGCGCGATCGAAAAGCCCTGCATGCCCTTCTCGACCAGGAAGGCGGTGACGCCGCGCGCACCGAGCTCGGGTTCGGTCTTGGCATAGACCACCAGCGTATCGGCGTCGGGGCCGTTGGTGATCCACATCTTGCTGCCGTTGAGCAGGTAGTGGTCGCCGCCCGCTCTTCCATTGACCAACTGCGCCTTCAGCTTCATCGAGATCACGTCCGAGCCGGCGCCGGCCTCGCTCATCGCGAGCGCGCCGACGTGCTCGCCGCTGATCAGCTTGGGCAGGTACTTGGCGCGCTGCGCAGCGTTGCCGTTGCGTCGGATCTGGTTCACGCACAGGTTGCTGTGCGCGCCGT
>JBDSEG010000282.1:0-4254 GCA_039920165.1 Burkholderiaceae bacterium | reverse complement strand
TCGAGGAATCCGGCGCCATCCACACCCGGATCATGGCCTACAGCGCGAAATACGCCAGCGCCTTCTACGGACCCTTTCGCGATGCCGTCGGCTCGGCAGCCAACCTCGGCAAGAGCGACAAGAAGGTCTACCAGATGGACCCGGGCAATACCGACGAGGCGCTGCGCGAGGTCGCACTCGACCTGGCCGAAGGCGCCGACATGGTGATGGTCAAGCCCGGCATGCCGTACCTGGATATCGTGCGGCGCGTGAAGGACGAATTCCGCGTCCCGACCTTCGTCTACCAGGTCAGCGGCGAATACGCGATGCTGAAAGCCGCGGCCGCCAACGGCTGGCTCGATGGCGAGGCGGTGATGATGGAAGCGCTGCTCGCATTCCGGCGCGCCGGCGCCGACGGCGTGCTGAGCTATTACGCGCTCGACGCGGCGCGCAAGCTCAAGGCCGGCTGACGCGCTTTCTCAGCGCGCGTACGGGTCGGCATAGCCGAGCCCGATCAGCAGCGCCGACTCGCGCGCCTCCATCGCGCTCGCCGCTTCTTCCTCTTCATGGTCGTAGCCCTGCGCGTGCAGCGTGCCATGGACCAGCAGGTGCGCGCAATGCGACTCGATGGATATCCCGGCCTGCGCCGCCTCGCGTTCGAGCACCGGCACGCACAGCACCAGGTCGGCGCCGACGACCGGCGCTGTCTCGTAGCCGAAGGTGAGGACGTTGGTCGCGTGGTCCTGGCCGCGGTAGTCGTGGTTCAGCTGACGGCCCTCTTCGGCGCCGACGAAACGCACGCCGATCTCGCCCGGCGCAAGCAGCGCCGAGCGGATCCAGCGCGCGATGCGGTGGCGCGTCAGCGCGGCCTGCGCCGCCGGGTCTTTGAAGGAACAGGCAAAGCGCAGCGACAGGGCGAGTGCCGGCAAGGCGCGGCGAGCCGCCATCAGCGGCCCGGCCGGCCGGCCGCTTCGTAGGCCTCGACGATGCGCGCCACCAGCGGATGGCGCACCACGTCGGCGACGGTGAAGTGGGTGGTCGCGATTCCCGGCACCCGGCGCAGGATGCGCTCGGCCTCGATCAGCCCGCTGCGGCTGCCCCGCGGCAGGTCGATCTGGCTCACGTCGCCAGTGACGACCGCCTTGGCGCCGAAGCCGATCCGGGTCAGAAACATCTTCATCTGCTCGGGCGTGGTGTTCTGCGCCTCGTCGAGGATGACGAACGCGTGGTTCAGCGTGCGCCCGCGCATGAAGGCCAGGGGCGCGATCTCGAGCGTGCCCTTCTCGAATGCCTTGGTCACGCGTTCCAGACCCATCAGGTCGTAGAGGGCGTCGTAGAGCGGACGCAAATACGGATCGACCTTCTGCGCCAGGTCACCGGGCAGAAAACCGAGCCGCTCACCGGCCTCGACCGCCGGGCGCGTGAGGATGATGCGCTGCACGGCACTGCGTTCCAGCGCATCGACCGCGCAGGCGACGGCGAGAAAGGTCTTGCCGGTGCCGGCCGGCCCGATCCCGAAACTGAGGTCGTGCGACAGGATGTTGCGCAGGTAAGTCAGCTGGTTCGGCGTGCGGCCGGTCAGATCGGCACGCCGGGTTCTCAGGACGATGGCGGCGTCTTCGCGTCCTGACGCGGGGAGGTCGCCCGCCCCGGCCTCGACCAGCGCCAACGCCAGTTGCTCGGGCGGGATCGGCCGGCGTGCACGCTGGTACAGCGTCTGCAGCAGCATCACCGCGCGTTCGGCCTGCGGCTTCGCCCCTTCGACGCGGAACGATTCGTTGCGGCGCGAGATCTCGACGTGAAGGCCGGTCTCGATTCGCCGCAGATGCTCGTCCATGCTGCCGCACAAGTGCGCGAGGCGGGCGTTGTCGGGCGGGATGAAGGCGTGGCGCAGGATCAAGGCGCGGGCCGTCGGCAGACGGGCGAAGCGGGCGCGCATTGTCTCAGCCGCGCGCGCACTGCGCTGCGGCGTGGAATCGCCCCGCTGGCAGGCCGCGGCGCGGCCGACTCGCAGGGCTCGCGCGCGACACCGTCCTGCACAATTCGCGCCGATGTGGACCCGGTTGATCCTTGCCCTGTGGCTGGCCTCGCTGCTCGCCGCGCCGGTGCACGCCGACGATGCCCCGGCCGTGCCGACCGAGGCGGCCCCGGCGGCCGAAAGTGCGGTGCTTCGCCTGACCCGCGCCGACGCGGTGGCGAGCGATTCGGCGCGCTTTCCGACCGGCCTCGACGCCACCGCGGTGGGTTTGCCGGACGACTGGGCGCGGCGCCTGCCGGCGCATATCGGCAGCGTCTGGTACCGCTTCACCTTCGACGCGCCCGCAGCGGCGCTCGCCAGCGATACGCTTTTCGCGTTGTATATCGAGCGCGCGTGCAGCAATGTCGACGTCATCTTCAATGGCCAGCGTGTGGTTCAGGACGGCAGCATGGTCGAGCCGCTGGCGCGCCACTGCCACCGCCCGCAACTCGTCACGCTGCCCGCTGCGCTGTGGCTGACGCAGGGCAACCAGCTCGATGTCCGGGTCGCGGGCCAGGCCGGCCAGCGCGTCGCGGGCCGCGAGCGGGCGGCCGGTCTCTCGGCGCTCGAGATCGGCCCGAGCGGTCTTTTGGCCGGCCGCTACGAACGCCAGCGCTTCGTCAATGTCACGTCAGGACAGATCCTCGCCGTCCTGCTCGCCGCGCTCGGCACCTTCATGATCGTGCTCGGGCGGGTCAACCGGCGCGAGGTCTATATCGGCTATTTCGGCTGGCTCGCGCTCGGCTGGGCGCTGTTGTCGGCGCGCGTCTGGCTCGTCTGGCTGCCGCTGCCCACGCGCAGCGTCGAGATCGCGATCACCACCGGCGTCGCCGCTCTCGCCGGACTGACGGTGCTGTTCCTGCTGAGCTATGCCGGGCGGCCGACGCGCCGCCTCGTGCCCGCACTGTTGCTGCAATGCGCTGCGGTGCCGACGATGCTGTGGCTGATCGGCGAAACCCGCCTGCAGCGGGGCTCGGACGTCTGGTGCGTGCTGTTCGCGTTCGAGTTGCTCGCCGCGATGGGCTACTACCTGCTGCGCGCCCGGCGCGAGCAGCCTCGTTCCCGCGATTTCTGGCCGATGAGCATCATCCTCGGCTGCGCCGCGCTGCTCATGCTGCTCGAGACGCTGGCCCGCACGGCCGACTTCGGCCCGCCGCAGATCCAGTGGCTGCACTGGGGTCTTCCGGTGTTGTTCCTGGCGGTGGGAATCCGCCTGCTGCAGGTCTTCGCGCGCGCGCTGCAGGCAGCCGAGACGAGCCGAAAGACGCTGGAAGCGCGGGTCCAGGAAGTGACGGCCGAGATCGAGCGCAACTTCGCGCAGGTCGCCGAACTGCGCGTGGAGCAGGTGACCGAGAAGGAGCGCAAGCGCATCGCCGGCGACCTGCACGACGACCTCGGCGCCAAGCTGCTGACGATCGTCCACACGAGCGATTCCGAGCGTATCTCGAGCCTGGCACGCGAAGCGCTCGAGGAGATGCGGCTGTCGGTGCGCGGCCTGACCGGCAAGCCGATGCGGCTGGCCGACGCCCTCGCCGACTGGCGCGCCGAGACCGTGATGCGGCTCGGCCAGGCCGGCATCGAGGCCGACTGGCGCAGCCCGGTCGAGGAGATGGACCACTTGCTGCCGGCGCGCGGCTACGTGCAGACGACGCGCATCCTGCGCGAGTCGGTAAGCAACATCATCAAGCACAGCGGCGCCTCGCACTGCAAGGTGCGCTGCGCCATCAGCGACCGCCAGTTCGGCCTGACGGTGCAGGACAACGGGCGCGGCATCTCGACCGAGCTCGACGGCAAGCTCGACCGCGGGCACGGAATGGCGAGCATGAAGCACCGCGCCAAGCAGATGCAGGGCCAGTGCCTGGTCGAGTCGGGCGCGGGCTACGGGACCGTGATCAGGCTCACGCTGCCGCTGTAGGTCGGCACCGCGTCAGGCGCGCACTGCGCCGAACCGCGGTTTACGATCCGGAGCGCGTGGCCGCCGCCGCGCGTGGAGGCCCGGCCGTGAAAAATATCCTGCTGCTCGAAGATCTGCCCGAAATCCGCGCCTGGCTCAAGGCGCTGGTGCTGCAGGTGTTCCCCGATTCGCTGATATCGGAGGCGGCCCGGGTTCACGATGCGCTCGGCCTCATCACGGCGGTCAAGTTCGACCTCGCGCTGGTCGACCTCGGCCTGCCCGACGGCTCCGGCGTCGACGTGGTCGCGGCATTGCGTGAATCGCAGCCCGAGTGCCAGTCGGTCGTCGTGACGATTCACGACGA
>JBDSEG010000281.1:0-5540 GCA_039920165.1 Burkholderiaceae bacterium | reverse complement strand
GCATCGACTTGCGGTGCATCAGCCCGATCGCGCGCTGATCCGGCGATTGCGCGACTTCGGCCTTGATGATGTGCATGCCGGCGTTCAGGCGGATCGCTGCCAGCGACTGCGGCGCGTCCTGCGCGCGTACGCCGGGGACCAAGAGCGCTATCGTGAAGGCGGCGGCGTAGAGCTTGGTTCGGATCATGGCTTTGTCTTGGCGGGGGGGATTCGAGGGTGCGATTGCCGGACTGCGATCCGCTTCGTCCACACCCAACGAGACCCGTGCGACACCGGTTGACGCAAGTCGCTGACATAGAAAGCCCGCCCTTCGGAGACCCGCCCTACGACTTCGCGCAGCTCACACCGAGCGCGACCCAGTCTCGTGCGCGCGCTTCGGGCAGGTGAGGATCGTGAACATGTGACGGCTCAGTCGCCCTGAGGCCGACCCAGGCACACGTAAAAATGTCCGCCTAGGCGGACATTTGTGCTTTTCAGGTTTGAAGTCGTGAGGGCGGGGCCTTCCTCAGGGAGATCCGGCGGTATCCGACGACTCGGCCGGCGTGCCGAGGAGGGCGGCGATATTCTGGGCGAGCTGCCCTTTCGGGCCCTGGACTACCTCGAAGCTGACCTTGCCGCCCTCTTTCAGGGTGCGAAAGCCGTCCATCTGGATGGCCGAGAAGTGCGCGAAGACATCTTCGCCGCCGTCGTCGGGCTCGATGAAGCCGAATCCTTTCGCATCATTGAACCATTTGACGGTACCCGTGGGCATGGCAACACTCCAATCGGTAAAGCGTGCCGTATTTTCGATTGCACACAAGAGACTGTCAAGAAGCGAAATTGTCGGTCTCCCGCGCGCCCGTCTCGGTGGCGCTGCCCGTGCGTGAAGCACTTGAGGTTCGCTCGGGTGTCGCAATATCGGTTGGAGTCAGCGATCCGAACCAAGTCGATAGAATGAATCCATGCCCGGCGAACCCTCGACGCCTCCTGCGCCACCTGCTGTCCGCCCCGCTCCTGACGACGGGCAGGGAGCGGTCGTTGCCGAGCGCCAGACGCAACGTACCGAGCCACCGCGCATGTACCAGGTCGTCATGCTCAACGACGACTACACCCCGATGGAATTTGTCGTGATGGTGCTGCAGGAGTATTTTCAGCACGATCTGGAGTCGGCGACTCAGATCATGCTCAAGATCCACCACGACGGACGTGGCGTGTGCGGCGTATTCACCAAGGATGTCGCCGCGACCAAGGTCGAACTGGTACTTTCCGCCGCCCGCCGCGGCGGCCACCCGTTGCAATGCATTATGGAGGCCGCATGATTGCGCAAGAGCTAGAAGTCAGCCTGCACATGGCGTTCGTCGAAGCGCGCCAGCAGCGTCACGAGTTCATCACCGTCGAGCATCTTCTGATGGCCTTGCTCGACAACCCGTCGGCCGCGGAAGTGCTGCGCGCCTGCTCGGCCAACAGCGACGATCTGCGCAAGAGTCTGGCCGGGTTTATCAAGGAGAACACGCCCACCGTCGGCGGCTCCGATGAAGTGGATACCCAGCCCACGCTCGGTTTTCAGCGCGTGATCCAGCGCGCGATCATGCATGTGCAGTCCACCGGCAGCGGCAAGAAGGAAGTGACCGGCGCAAATGTGCTGGTGGCCATTTTCGGCGAGAAGGATTCGCACGCGGTCTACTACCTGCACCAGCAGGGCGTGACGCGCCTGGATGTGGTCAATTTCATTGCCCACGGCATCAAGAAGACCGACCCGCCCGAGCCTGCCAAGTCGAACGATCCGGCGCCAGGGGCTGAAGCGGACAAGGAAGACGGCGACGCCAAGGGCTCGCCGCTGGACCAGTTCACGCAGAACCTCAACCAACTCGCGCGCGACGGCAAGATCGATCCGCTGATTGGTCGTGAATTCGAAGTCGAGCGGGTGATCCAGATCCTGTGCCGGCGGCGCAAGAACAACCCGCTTCTGGTCGGCGAGGCGGGGGTGGGCAAGACCGCTATCGCCGAAGGCCTGGCCTGGCGAATCACCCAGGACGAAGTGCCCGAGGTGCTCGCCGGTTCAATCGTGTATTCGCTCGACATGGGTGCGCTGCTTGCCGGCACCAAATACAGGGGCGATTTCGAGCAGCGGCTGAAAGGTGTGCTCAAGCAGCTGAAGGATCAGCCGAACGCGATTCTCTTTATCGACGAAATTCATACCCTGATCGGCGCTGGCGCCGCCTCGGGCGGCACGCTGGATGCGAGCAACCTCCTCAAGCCGGCGCTCAGTTCGGGCGCGATGAAATGCATCGGTGCGACCACTTTCACCGAATACCGCGGCATCTTCGAAAAGGATGCGGCGCTGTCGCGGCGCTTCCAGAAGGTCGATGTGACCGAGCCGTCGGTCGAGGAGACGATCGAGATCCTGAAGGGCCTCAAGTCGCGCTTCGAGGAGCATCACAGCGTCAAGTACGCGATCGGCGCGCTGCAGGCGGCGGCTGAGCTCTCGGCGAAATTCATCAACGACCGGCACCTGCCCGACAAGGCGATCGACGTGATCGACGAGGCCGGCGCGGCACAGCGCATCCTGCCGAAGAACAAGCAGAAGAAAACGATCACGCGCGCCGAAGTAGAGGACATTGTTGCCAAGATCGCGCGCATCCCGCCAGCGAGCGTTTCCAACGACGACCGCTCCAAGCTGAAGAGCCTGGACCGCGATCTGAACAGCGTCGTCTTCGGCCAGGAGCCGGCAATCGAGGCGCTGGCGGCGGCGATCAAGATGGCGCGGTCCGGCCTCGGAAAGCCGGAGCGGCCGATCGGCTCGTTCCTGTTCAGCGGGCCCACCGGCGTCGGCAAGACCGAAGTCGCCAAGCAGCTCGCCTTTATCCTGGGCATCGAACTGATTCGCTTCGACATGAGCGAGTACATGGAGCGTCACGCGGTCAGCCGGCTGATTGGCGCGCCGCCGGGCTATGTCGGCTTCGATCAAGGTGGCCTGCTGACCGAGGCCATTGCGAAGAAGCCGCATGCCGTGCTGCTGCTCGACGAGATCGAGAAGGCGCACCCGGACGTCTTCAACGTGCTGCTGCAGGTGATGGACCACGGCACACTGACCGACAACAACGGGCGCAAGGCCGACTTCCGCAACGTCATCATCATCATGACGACGAACGCGGGCGCCGAGACCATGAACAAGGCGACCATCGGTTTCACCAACTCGCGCCAGCAGGGCGACGAGATGGCCGATATCAAGCGGCTGTTTACGCCTGAATTCCGCAACCGGCTCGACGCCACGGTGAGCTTCAAGGCGCTCGACCAAGAGATCATCATGCGCGTGGTCGATAAATTCCTGTTGCAGCTCGAAGGCCAGCTCGCCGAAAAGAAGGTCGAGGTCACCTTCACGGACGCGTTGCGCAAGCATCTGGCGAAGAACGGCTTCGATCCGCTGATGGGCGCACGCCCTATGCAGCGGCTGATTCAGGACACGATCCGCCGTGCGCTCGCCGACGAGTTGCTGTTCGGTCGCCTGGTCGACGGTGGACGGCTCACGGTCGATATCGATGCGGACTCGAAGGTCGTGCTGGACATCCAGCCCACCAAGCGCAGCGACAAGCCGAAGGCCGAACCCGCGACCGCATAGAACGCTGCACGGCGGCGCGCGGAAAAAGGGGGCCCCACGGCCCCCTTTTCTTTGGGTTCAGGAATTCGCGGCCGGATCCTGGCGATAAAAGCCGCGCAGCAATTCGTACGCGCGAGGATGCTCGGCGCGCAGTTCGAGCGGCGCGACGAAAAACGCTTCCGACAACACCGCGAAAAATTCGTCGACGCCTTCGGCGCCGTAGGGATCGAGAAAGGTCTCGAGCCCGGCGTCGATATCGGCGCAGAAGTCTGCAAAAGATGCATCGATGACCTGCGCCCAATGCTCGCGCGATGCGCGGTCGGGCAGCGGCGGAATACCGTCCGCCACGCCGTCGCGCATGTCGAGCACATGCGCAAATTCGTGGATCACGACGTTGTAGCCCGAGGGGGCCGATTCGGCGCTTTCGCTGACGTCGGTCCACGCCAGCATGACCGGCCCGCCGTGCATCGCCTCGCCCGAAAGCTCTTCGTCGTAGCCGTGCACGACGCCCGCATCGTCGGTTACCTCGCGCCGCGCCACCACCACGTCGGGATGCACCACGATGCCGACAAATCCGTCGTACCAGGCCAATCCCAGGTGCACGATGGGCAGGCAGGCCTGCGCGGCGATCGCGACCGCCATCTCGTCGCTTATCACCAAGCCGTCCGCACCGTTAAATTCCTTGGAGGCGAGAAACAGGGTTGCAAGTTCGCGCAAGCGAAGTTGGTCCTCGGCGCTACGCCTTGCCAGAAACGGAAAGCGCGCAAGCGTGAGCTCCCACAAGGCGTCGGAAATCGGGCGCCGTTGCAAGGTACGCGCGTCGCGCCAGCGGCGCCAGTGCGACGACCAGCCGAGCATCGCGGGATCAGCGGGCCGCGCCGGCCGGTGCCGAGCGCGTCAGGCCATGCGCGCTCAGCCGCAGCACGTCGCCGCGCGGGCGACCGGGGGTATCGAAGTCCCAGTCGCTCAGTACCTGGCGCATGAGGCTCGAGCCCAGCGCATGTTCGCCCGGGTGGTGCGTGTGGCCGTGAACGAGTGTCGGCGCGCTGGCCGCGAGAAGCCACTGGGCTGCCGCGGCCGGGTCCACATCGAACCATGCAGAAGGCGCGAGCTGCGCCTGGTGCAGGCGGCTTTGCTCGCGCATCTGCGCGGCCGCCAGGCGTCGCTGCGCCAGCGGGCGCGCGAGAAAGGCGGCCTGCCAGGCGGGGCTTCGCACCTCGCCGCGATAGCGCTGATAGTCCAGATCGTCCACGCACAGGATGTCGCCGTGCGTCAGGAGCACGCGCTGGCCGAATGCGTTCAGCAGCGTCGGGTCGGTCAACAGCGCCATGCCGCATTCGCTGAGCCATTCGGCGCCGATCAGGAAATCGCGGTTGCCGTGCATGAAGGCGATCGGGCGACACCGTGCCGCCTCGCGCAGCATGTCCGTGCATTCGGCCTCGAAGCCGGCGCGGCGCGCATCGTCCCCGACCCAAGCTTCGAACAGATCGCCGAGGATGAAAACGGCATCGGCCGGGGTATTGCCCAGGTGCCGCTTCAGGGCATCGAAGCTCGCTGGGGTCTGAGCCGACAGGTGCAGATCGCTCAGCAGATCGATTGCTTGCCACGCCGCGGGCGCGATGAACTCTGCGAACCGCCGATCGAGCGCTGCGGTCGTGGCCGCCTCGCTCAGACCACCACCGCCTTGGTGATGACGACATCTTCGATCGGCACGTCGTCGTGGCCACCCTTGCGTCCGGTCTTCACGCCGCCGATCGCATCGACGACGTCCTGCCCGCCGACCACCTTGCCGAACACGGCGTAGCCCCAGCCGCTCGAATTCTCGCCCTTGTGGTTGAGGAAAGCGTTGTCGGTCGTATTGATGAAGAACTGAGCGGTGGCCGAGTGCGGGTCGGACGTACGCGCCATCGCGAGTGTGTAGTGATCGTTCTTGAGGCCGTTGTTGGCCTCGTTGCGCACCGGT
>JBDSEG010000280.1:0-2680 GCA_039920165.1 Burkholderiaceae bacterium | reverse complement strand
CGCCGAGACCGATGCGGAGCGAGCCGCGCAGCACCGACTCCCAGTCCTGGCCCGAGGCGCTGTAGAGCACCACCTGGCCGTAGACGGCGAGCATCGCCAGGCCGAGCACCAGCGGACCGTCGAGCTTCAGGGTGCCGAGCACCCGCGTCGTCTGCGAGAGCGTGCGACGCGTCGAGCTGTCGACTTCTTCGTAGATCATTCTCCACCTCCGGTGGTGGGCGTGGTCGGTGTTGCGGCATCGGGCGCGGCAGGCTCGGCGGCCGGGGGCGGCGGGAACTTGCGCAGCAGGTAGGCATCCATGACCTTGCGCGCGATCGGCGCCGCGAAGCCACTGCCGCTGCGGCCGTTCTCGACCAGCACCGCGACGGCGATCTTCGGATCCTCGACCGGCGCGAAAGCAATGAACCAGGCGTGGTCGCGCAGGCGCTCGCTGATGTTCTTCTCGTTGTACTTCGCGTTCTGCGCGATCGTGAACACCTGTGCGGTGCCGGTCTTGCCCGCAATGGAGTACGGCGCGCCGGCGGCGCTTCGGCTCGCCGTGCCGCCGTGCGTCACCGCATACATGCCGTCGATGGCCACCTGCCAGTTCTCCTGCGAGGCGACCGGCACCTTCTCGACGAGGTTCGGCTTGATCGGCGTCGTGGTGCCGGTCATCGGGTCGCGCAACGCCGTCACGAACCGGGGGCGGTAGTTCTTGCCGCGCGAGCCGATCACGGCGGCCGCATGCGCCAGCTGCAGCGGCGTCGCCGTCATGAAGCCCTGGCCGATGCCGAAGATCACGGTCTCGCCCGGGAACCAGACCTGGTCCTGTGGCCGACGGTAGGCTTTGCGCTTCCATTCGGGCGAGGGCAGGATGCCCGACTTCTCGCCGCCGACGTCGATGCCGGTCGGGGCGCCGAACCCGAAGTGGGCGAGGAATTCCGCCATTCGCGTCGGGCCGAGCGCCTCGGCGAGCGCGTAGAAGTAGATGTCGCAGGACTGCGCGATCGCCTGCACCATGCTGAGCGTGCCGTGTCCCGACGGCTTCCAGTCGCGGAAGCGGTGGCTGCTGCCCGGGAGCGTGAAGTACCCACGGCAGTAGCGCGAGGTCTGGGGCGTCGCGACGCCGTACGTCAACGCGGCGAGTGCCATCAGCGGCTTCACCGTCGAGCCCGGCGGATAGGTGCCGCGCAGCGCGCGGTTGAACAGCGGTCGGTCGATGTTCTGGTTCAGCGAGCGGAACTCCGGGCCGGTCAGGCCGCGGGCGAACAGGTTCGGATCGAATCCCGGGCGACTCGCGAGCGCGATCACGTCGCCGTTCTGCGGGTCGAGCGCGACGATCGCGGCGCGGTTGTCCCAGACCGCTTCCTCCGCCACCTTCTGCACCTCGAAGTCGATGCTCAGCACGAGGTCGGTGCCGGGTTGCGCGTTCACGGTGCGCAGCTGCGGCGTCATCGAGCCCTGCTTCTCGACCGAACGGCCGCGCGCATTCACCAGGATCTCGCGCGTGCCGTTGCGACCGTGCAGCTGGTCTTCATAGGCGAGCTCGATGCCGAGCTTGCCGATCGTCGCCGTGCCGGAATACTGCGCGCGGTCGATCTTCGCGAGGTCGGCCTCGGAAATCGCGCCGACGTGGCCGAGCGCGTGCACCGCGATCTCGCCGTGCGGATAGGAGCGCGCCAGGCGGGTCTTGATGTCGACGCCCGGGAACTCGAAGCGGCGCACCGCGAAGCGCGCGATTTCCTCCTCGGTGAGGCGCAGCCGGATCGGTACGCTGTCGAATGACCGCCGCGAGCGGATCGCGCGCCGCGTCGCCTCCAGCTCCTCGGGCGCGACCAGGCCGATGCCGACCAGCGCCTTGAGGGTCGCGTCCAGGTCGGGCACTTCCTCGCGTACCAGTTCCAGCTGGTAGGCGGGGCGGTTCTCCGCGAGGATCAAGCCGTTGCGGTCATAGATGATGCCGCGCGCCGCCGGCAGCGGCTCGATGCGCACTCGGTTGCCCTGCGAGAGCTCGGTGAAATAGGCGTTGCGCGAGATCTGCAGCCAGCCCAGGCGCACGATCAGCGCGACGGTCAGCAGTGCGATCAGCACGCCGGCGATCAGCGCGCGTTGCTCGAAGATCTGCTGCTCGCGCCAGTGATCCTTGATCCGCCCCTTGGTGGCCACGAGTGCGCGCCCGTCAGTTCAGGGCGCGGTGCGTGCGGCCGAGCGCGAGCGTAATCGGCAGCCAGCAGAGCGCGCCGGTCGCGACGTGTACCCAGCGGCCGAGACCCGCGGACGCCTGGCCGGTCCAGCCGTCGATCGCCCAGATCACCGCTTCCCACAGGAACAGCATCGCCACGACGAACAGCGTCTGCTCGAACGGCGGCTTGTTGCGCATCATCAGGTGCTGGCGGATCGTGACGTAGGCGATCAGCGAGGTCGCCAGCGCGTACTGCCCGAGCACGGCGCCCTTGAAGACGTCGAGCGCGAGGCCGGCGAGGAAGCCGAGCGCGATGCCACCGGATCGCGGCGCGTTGAGTGACCAGTAGACGACGCAGAGCACGACGAACGCCGGCCGGAAAATGCCGAGCACGTCAGGCAGCGGCAACACGTGCAGGGCCAGTGCGCCGAGCGCCGTCAGCAGCATC
Organism: Burkholderiaceae bacterium; assembly: GCA_039920165.1. Lineage (GTDB taxonomy): Bacteria > Pseudomonadota > Gammaproteobacteria > Burkholderiales > Burkholderiaceae_C > JBDSEG01. Next base: position 71 of record JBDSEG010000280.1, on the reverse strand, counting down.
GCGCCCCGGGGTTCCCTGTTGCGCAGGCTCATCGGCGTTTCTCGGCGGACGCCGGCGTGGAGGCGGGCACG
>JBDSEG010000279.1:0-9001 GCA_039920165.1 Burkholderiaceae bacterium | reverse complement strand
CGACCCGCAGGCCGTGGCACTCGGCTACAAGCACGATTCGACCAAGGTCGACAAGGCCAAGTATCCCAAGCACGAAGCCACGCAGAAATGCAACAACTGCCAGCTTTTCCAGGGCAAGCCGGCCGATGCCTGGGGCCCCTGCGCCCTGTTCGGCACCAAGCAGGTCGCCGGACCGGGCTGGTGCAGCGCCTGGGTGAAAAAGCCGGCCTGAAGCTGTGAATAAACCTGCTGCGCGACCCGATCCAGCGACTCCGGGGCTCGCTGTACTGCGCGTACAGCTCCGCTCCTCATCGCAGGCTCGGGCCGCTCGCGACGGTTGCTTTCACAGCTTCTGACCTCGGCTGGGAACGGGTCGGCTTGACGAGGGATAGCGCCGTCCCGCTGCAACTCGTCGCCGGCACGCTGTACGCGCTGGCGGCTGGTTTGATGTGGGGGTTGGTCTTCGTGGCGCCGGTGCTGTTGCCTGGCTATCCGGCGGCGTTGCAGTCGTTCGGCCGCTATCTCGCGTTCGGCCTCGTCGCGCTGCCGCTGGCCTGCTTGTCGCGCAACCGCCTCGCAGCGCTCACTCGCGCCGACTGGATCGAAGCCGTCAAGCTCTCGGCGATCGGCAACATCGTCTACTACCTCTTCCTGGCCGGCGCGATTCAGCGCGCCGGCGCGCCGTTGCCGACCATGATCATCGGCACGCTGCCGGTCGTAATCGCGGTGAGTGCGAACTGGCGCGACGCGCGTCGTGACGGTCGCTTGCCATGGCGCGCGCTGCTGCCGTCGCTGGTCGCGATCGCGGTCGGCATCGCCCTCGTCCGGTACGCCGAAGCCGATGCGCCGGTGGCGGACGCCGACGACGCGCACCGGGCCGTCGGCATGCTGCTCGCGATCGGCGCAGTCGCGTGCTGGACCTGGTATCCGTTGCGCAATGCCGACTGGTTGCGTGCGCATCCCGACCGGTCGCCGATCACCTGGGCCACCGCGCAAGGCATCGCCACGCTGCCGCTGGCGCTCGTCGGCTTCGCTGTCTTCTGGTGGATCGAGCTGCGCGCCGATCCCGCGACCTCGATGCTCGTGAACGTTGGCGGCTGGCACCTGCCGCTCGGCCCGCAGCCGCTGCGCTTCGTCGTGCTGATGCTCGCGATGGGCCTGCTCGCCTCGTGGCTCGGCACGTTGTGCTGGAACCAAGCGAGCCAGCGCCTGCCGACCGCACTCGTCGGTCAGCTGATCGTTTTCGAGACGCTGTCGGCGCTGGCCTATGCCTATCTGCTGCGCGGGCAATGGCCTGGCTTCGCGACGAGCGCGGGCATCGGCTTGCTGGTGATCGGGGTGCTGCGCGCGGTGCGCCTGAAGCCGGTCGCCGTCGCGGCGCAGCTCCACTCGACCTGACCCGTCCGGAACGATTGCACGGCATTAAGTCGCGGGTCGCGGATGGCTCACAGGCTGAAACACCCTCTGCGGGCGGGGCGCGGCTACGGTCGCGCCATGGCTATCCCATCGCGACTCGGGTTCGGTAGCGCGCTCTGGGCAGCGCTGGCGGCGCTGGTGCTGGCGGGCTGCGGTGTCGCACCGCGCGCACCGTCGCTCGACATGGCGCAGGTGATTTCGGGGAATACACCGTCAGCATCCCTGCCGGCGCCGTTCGCTGATTCGGCCCTGCCATCCATCTCGCACACCGAGCCGGCGGCGCCTCCGGTCGACGAGCGCGAACCCGCCGTGCCGGCCGAACCGAAGCCGCTGCCGCAGGTCGGCATCGCCTCCTGGTACGGCACGCCGTTTCACGGTCGCAAGACGGCGAGCGGCGAGCGCTACGACATGCATGCGATGACGGCTGCGCATCCGACGCTGCCGCTGCGCAGCTATGTGCTGGTGCGACATGTCGGCAACCAGCGCGAGGTTGTGCTGCGCGTGAACGACCGCGGCCCGTTCAAGTGGGGCCGGATCATCGACCTGAGCCGCGCCGCGGCGCGCTGGCTCGGGATCGCCGGGCTGGCGCATGTCGAGGTGTGGGCGATCGGTGCCGACGATCCGCGCGTGCTGGCCTCCAAGGCGCCGCCGGCGCGACGCGAGGCGCGCCACGTGCCGGCGCGCGCTGGCAAGACGGTCGTGGCGCGCACCCATCGTGCGCCCGACGGGCCGACCCGTCGCAGCAGCGTCAGCGCCAGTGAGGGGCGTCGCTCAGCTCGTTCGGGTTGAGATCGCCCGGGGCGAGCGGGAAGTGGCGCCGCAGCAGCGCATCGACGGTATCGACCGCCTGGTTCAGGCCATCGACGAAGCGGCCGGCCTGAAAGGCTTCGCGCATGCCGTCGGTGATGGCCTGCCATTGCGCCGCGTCGACATGCGCGGCGAGGCCGCGGTCGGCGACGATCTCGATCGCGTGTTCGGCCAGCAGCAGATAGATCAGCACGCCGTTGTTGGCGTGGGTATCCCAGACCCGCAGCTTGCCGAACATCGCGATCGCGCGTTCGCGCGGCGTCGCCTCGCGCCAGAGGTAGCTCACCGGCAATCCGGCCTCGATGCAGATCCGGATCTCGCCGCTGTGCTGCTGCTCGCTCGCCGCGACGCGCGCCTGCAGCCTGGCCATGTCGTCGGCCCCAAGCATGCGTCGCGCATCGGTTTCGTCGTACCAGCGGTGCGCCAGGATGCGTCGCCACTTGTTCATTGCTGCGCTCTCATGGAGGTCATGTCACCAGCTGCCCGATGCGCCGCCGCCGCCGAAGTCGCCGCCGCCGCCGGAGCTGAACCCGCCGCCGCCACCCCCGAAACCGCCGCCGCCCCCACCGCCGCCCCAGATGACCGGGCCCATGCCGCCGGAACGCCCTCGCGGGCCGCCCATGCCGCCCATGCCCATCACGCCGACCAGCAGCAGCGTCAGCAGCGCCGCGCCACCGGCGACGAGCAGGCTCGCGGTGAGCCACCAGCCGATCGCGCCGATGCCCGCGCCGGTGAGCGCGCTGCCGAGCTTGCGCCCGAATATGCCCTTTAGAACCGCGCCGGCGATCGGCGCGCCGACGAACAGAAAGATCGCCAGATCCTGCCAGCCGAGGCCGCCGCGCCTGCCGTCGCCGCTGCGCTGTTCGGGTTCGGGTTCGGGCAGGGCCTCGCCGGCGATGCGCGCATCGAGCTTGTCGATCGCCGCCGAGATCCCGCCGGCATAGTCGCCAGCCTTGAATGCGGGCGTGATCTGCTCGGTGATGATGCGCCGCAGGGCCAGATCGGGCAGCGCGCCTTCGAGCGCCTTGGCGGCGGCGAGCCGCACCTTGCGGTCGCTCTTTGCGACGACGATGAGCGCGCCGTCGCCGACCGACGCCCGGCCGAGTTTCCAGGCGTCTCCGACGCGCTGGGTGAAGGATTCGATATCTTCCGGCGTGACGCTTGGAACCATCAGCACCACGATCTGGGTGCCGCGCTTCGCCTCGATGGCGGCGAGCTTGTCGGTGAGGGCCTTCACTTGTTCGGCGCCCAGCGTGCCGGTGGTATCGATGACGCGCCGGCCTTCGATTGCCGGTACGGCAAGCAGGTCCTGCGCACGCACCGCGGCGCCGCACAGAAGCAACGCCAGCGTGATGGCGAGTGCGAACAGCGATGCGAGCCGACGGTGCGTCATCGCATGCGCTCGCGGGTCGACAGCGGGTTCAGCGCGAGGCCGGCTTGTCGAAGCTGACGGGCGGCGGGGCCGAGATCTGCGCCTCGTTCTGCACCGTGAAGCTCGGCTTGACGGCATAGCCGAAGACCATCGCGGTCAGGTTGTTCGGGAAGCTGCGCACCAGAACGTTGAAGGCCTGCACTTCCTTGATGAAGCGGTTGCGCGCGACGGTGATGCGGTTTTCCGTCCCTTCGAGCTGGACCCGCAGATCCTGGAACGCTTGGTTGGCCTTAAGGTTCGGATACGCCTCGGCCACCACCATCAGACGGCTCAGCGCGCCGGTCAACTCTCCCTGCGCGGCCTGGAACTTGGCGAAGGCGGCCGGGTCGTTGACGAGCGCCGGCGTGGCCTGGATGCTGGTTGCCCGGGAGCGCGCCTCGATCACCTTGGTCAGCGTCTCCTGCTCGAAATTGGCCTCGCCCTTGACGGTGGCGACGATATTCGGAATCAGGTCGGCGCGGCGCTGGTACTGGTTCAACACCTCGGACCACGCGCTCTTGACCGATTCGTCCAGGCGCTGGAAGTCGTTGTAGCCGCAGCCGCCGAGCAAGAGGGCGCTGAGCAAGGCGACGAATGCGGACAGGGTACGAAGCATGAAGGATCTCCTGCGGAAAGTGCGGACGTGATGCTAACCGCGCCGCGCGACCCGTCGCCGGCCCCGCATCAGAATGGGCGCCGTGCCAGAACGGACATCGAAAGCAAAACCATGCACGACGCACTGCCGCACCGGGGCCAGCACAAGCAAAGCAAGGGCGGGAGGGTGCCCGCGAATACGGTCAAGCTGCGCGGGCGCAACCTCGCGTGCCGGTGCGCGCTCGACGGGCCGTGCCCCGCCGACCTGCTGCTGCTGACCAACGATGCTTGAAGGCGGCCTCGATCTGCGCGAGCTGACGCAGCGCTTCGCGCGGCCGGGACGGCTGGCCGCCGTCCTCTTGCGCCCGGCGCGCGGGCTCCCGATGCGCGAGGTAGACGAGGCGATCGCCGTGGCCGGGCGCGGCCTCGAAGGCGACCGCGCCGCGCTGCTGCGCCGCAGTGCTTCGGGCGAGGGCGGCCGCCGCCAGGTCACGCTGATCCAGGCCGAGCATCTGCCCGTCATCGGCGCGCTCGCCGGCCTGCCCGCCATCGACGCGGCGCGGCTGCGCCGTAACCTCGTCGTCTCGGGGCTCAACCTGATCGCCGCGCGCAGCCTGTTCAAGGACCGCCCGCTCGTGCTGCGCATCGGAGCGATGGTCGTGCTCGAGGTGAGCGGTGCGTGCGAGCCGTGCTCGCGGATGGAAACCGAACTCGGTCGCGGCGGCTACAACGCGATGCGCGGCCACGGCGGCATGACCGCGCGAGTGCTCGCGGGCGGCCGGCTGCAGGTCGGCGATGCGGTGCGCTGCGAGGCGGGGATCGGGTAGTGCACCGCTCGGACGGCGCTCACGCGAAAGCGCCGGCCGAGCGATCACCAGGGGCGAGCCGAGATGGGCCGGCTGCTGCTTGCTGCCGCGGGAATCGCAACCGCCGAGGCGCCGACCCCCGGCCCGCGCCGCGCCGGCCCGGCCTCACTCGGTCGGCAGAAAACCCTCGATCGACAAATAGCGCTCGCCGGTGTCGTAGTTGAATCCGAGCACGGTCGCGCCGTCGGGCAGATCGGGCAGCTTCTGCGCGATGGCCGCCAGCGTGGCGCCCGACGAGATGCCGACCAGAATGCCTTCCTCGCGCGCGCAGCGCCGAGCCATCTCGCGCGCGGCCTCGGCCTCGACCTGGATCGCGCCGTCGAGCAGCGCGGTGTGCAGGTTTTTCGGAATGAAGCCGGCGCCGATGCCCTGGATCGGGTGCGGGCTCGGCTTGCCGCCGCTGATGACGGGCGAGGCGCTCGGCTCCACCGCGAATACCTTGAGCTGCGGCCAGCGCTCCTTGAGAACCTGGGCGCAGCCGGTGATGTGGCCGCCGGTGCCGACGCCGGTGATGAGCGCGTCGATGCCGCTCGGAAAATCGGCCGCGATCTCGAGCGCGGTGGTGCGCGCATGCACATCGATGTTGGCGGCGTTCTCGAACTGCTGCGGCATCCACGACTGCGGTATCTCCTTCAGCAACTCGGTCGCGCGGGCGATCGATCCGTTCATGCCCTTCTCGCGCGGCGTCAGTTCGAAGCGCGCGCCATAGGCGAGCATCAGGCGGCGCCGCTCGACGCTCATGCTGTCGGGCATCACCAGCACCAGCTTGTAACCCTTGACCGCGGCCACCATCGCCAGCCCGACGCCGGTATTGCCCGAGGTCGGCTCGACGATCGTGCTGCCCGGCTTGAGCAGGCCGGCCGCCTCGGCCGCCTCGACCATCGACAGCGCGATCCGGTCCTTGATCGAGCCGCCGGGGTTGGCGCGCTCGCTTTTCACATAGACGTTGTGGCGGTTGCCGAAGAGGCGGTTGATGCGGATGTGCGGCGTGTTGCCGATGGTCCGAAGGATGTCGTTGGCAAGCATTGGCAGACGTCTCCCGATGAGAGCCCCTGCGCCATGCAACGGGCCGGAGCGAAATTATGGCGGCGATAATCGATCGATGGTCGCCCCGCTTCGCAACGACGTCTTTCTGCGCGCGTGCCTGCGCGAGCCCACGCCCTACACGCCTGTGTGGCTGATGCGCCAGGCCGGCCGCTATCTGCCCGAATACCGCGCGACGCGCGCGCGCGCCGGCAGTTTCATGGGCTTGGCGACCAGCCCCGATTTCGCGACCGAAGTGACGCTGCAGCCGCTCGAGCGCTATCCGCTCGACGCCGCCATTCTCTTCAGCGATATCCTGACCGTTCCAGATGCGATGGGCCTGGGTCTCGAATTCGTGAACGGCGAAGGCCCGCGCTTCGCGCGTCCGCTGCGCGATGAAGCCGACGTGGCACGGCTCGAAGTGCCCGACATGGAGCTCCTGCGCTATGTCTTCGATGCGGTCGCGGCCATCCGCCGCGCGCTCGACGGCCGGGTGCCGCTGATCGGCTTTGCCGGCAGCCCGTGGACGCTTGCCTGCTATATGGTCGAAGGCGCGGGCTCGGACGATTACCGCAAGGTCAAGGGCATGCTCTATAGCCGCCCCGACCTGATGCACCGCATCCTGGCGGTCAATGCCGAGGCGGTCGCGCGCTACCTCAATCTGCAGATCGAGGCGGGCGCGCAAGCCGTGATGGTGTTCGACAGCTGGGGCGGGGTGCTGGCTGATGCGGCGTTCCACGATTTCAGCCTGGCGTATACGCGGCGCGTGCTGGCCGGGCTGCGTCCGCAGCACGACGGGCGGCGGGTGCCGGCGATCGTCTTCACCAAGGGCGGCGGGCTGTGGCTGGAGGCCATCGCGGCGGAATCGAACGGCGCCGCGCCGGATGTCGTCGGCGTCGACTGGACGGTCGACCTCGGTGCGGCGCGGCGGCGCATCGGCGATCGGGTCGCGATCCAGGGCAATCTCGACCCCTGCGTGCTGTTCGCGCCGGAAGCGCGCATCCGAGCCGAGGTCGACGCGGCGCTCGCGAGTTTCGACGCGGGCGCGCCGGCCGGCGTGCGCGGCCTCGGGCATATCTTTAATCTCGGCCATGGCATCAGCCAGCACACGCCGCCCGAAAGCATCTCCGCGCTGGTCGACGCGGTTCACGCCGGTTCGCAGCGCGCTTGATGGGCAGACGGATCGGCGAACGCTTTTTTTTGCGTGAGTGAACACTCAGGGGTTGACTTATCCCCAAAACGCGAGAACCGGCCTTGCCGCCGATCGCTTGCTGCGGCGCACCACCGGGTTTCCATTGACGACTCGTAAGTCATTGATTTGACTCAGAGTTCAACCTTGCCGAAAAAACGGGCAATCGACCTGCAACCCACGCGTGTGCGCGCTTTCGCGCGCTTCGATCGGGGTTTTGCACAAAGTTATCCACAGGCGCGGGGGAGAAGCCCAAAAGCCGCATCAAATCAAGAGCTTGCGGCCGGTTTGTAATTTTTACGCGAACTTTGATACTCAACTCGCCCTCACCCTCGCCATTGCCGCCTACACCCGTTCGCATCCGCATAGCGGTCGAGACGCCGCAGCACGCCGGACTGACCGAGCCGTTGGACTATTCGCACCCGACCGCGCCGGTGCCCGGCACGCTGGTGCGGGTGCCGCTCGGCAAGCGCGACGTGCCCGGCATCGTCTGGCCGGACGAATCTGCGGCCGACTTGGCGGAGGGCTTCGGGGCTGAGCGCGTGCTGCGCCCGGTCGCCGAAGTGCTGGCCAGCCTGCCGCCGCTCGGTCCGGCCTGGTGCGCGCTGATCGAATTTGCGGCCGACTATTACCAGCGCGGGATCGGCGAGATCGCGCTCAGCGTCCTGCCGCCCGAACTGCGCAAGCTCGATGCGGCCCAGCTCGCGGCCCGGATCGCCAGGCTGAGGCGTGCGCGCGCCGCGTCGAACGACGCGGCGGGGCCGCTCGGCAGCGCGCTCGAGGCGAATCCGGACCAGCAGGCCGCCCTCGGTCGGATCGCGCAGCTGTGTGATGACGGCGCGGCGCCGACCGTGCTGCTGCACGGCGTGACCGGCAGCGGCAAGACCGAGGTCTACCTGCGGGCCGTCGCCCAGACGCTTGCCGCAGGAAAGCAGGCGCTGGTGTTGGTGCCCGAGATCAACCTCACGCCGCAGCTCGAAGCGCGCTTCGCCGAGCGCTTCGGTAGCCGCGCCATCGTCAGCCTGCACAGCGCGCTCACCCCGGCGCAGCGGCTGCGCCACTGGCTCGCGGCGCACCTCGGCCTGGCCGAGGTGGTGCTCGGCACCCGGCTGGCGGTCTTCGCGTCGATGCCGCGGCTCGGGTTGATCGTCGTCGACGAGGAGCACGACCCCTCGTACAAGCAGCAGGACGGCGCTCGATATTCGGCGCGCGACCTCTCGGTCTACCGCGGCCGGCTCGAAAGCGTGCCCGTCATCCTCGGCTCGGCGACGCCGTCGCTGGAGACCTGGCAGCGCGCCCAGACCGGCCACTACACGCGGATCACGCTGCCGTCGCGCGTCGGCGGCGGCACGCTGCCGCGGGTGCGCCTGGTAGACATGAACCTGCTGCCGCGCGCCACGGGCGCGATGCAGGCGCTCTCGCCGCCGCTCGTCGCAGCACTTCAGGAGCGCCTCGATCGCGGCGAGCAAAGCCTCGTCTTCCTGAACCGGCGCGGCTATGCGCCGGTGCTGCACTGCGCCGACTGCGGCTGGAAGAGCGGCTGCCCGCATTGCAGCGCCTGGCGTGTCTTCCACAAGCTCGACCGCACCCTGCGCTGCCACCACTGCGGCCTGACCGACCGCGTGCCGCGCGCCTGCCCCGAGTGCGGCAACCTCGATATCGCCGGCATCGGGCGCGGCACCGAGCGGCTCGAAGAACAGCTCGCCGGGCTGCTGC
>JBDSEG010000278.1:0-7729 GCA_039920165.1 Burkholderiaceae bacterium | reverse complement strand
GCCATCGTCAAGGCCGGCAAGGAAGCCGGCACCTACGGTCGACAGGTCGAGTCGAGCGAGGACAGCGCCAAGCTCGAGGCGCTCGAAAAGGCCGGCAAGTTGAAGCGCATCCCTTTCACCGAGCGGGCCAAGATGCAGGCCCTGGTCGACCCGGTGATGGCCGCCTACGCCAAGGAAATCGGCGCCGACGCGATCCACGCCAAGATCCTCGCGATCAAGTAGGGCCGTCACGAAGCGCGCCGCGACCGGTCGACCGGATCCGCGCGCTTGTTTCCGGTCGACGCACTGTGCTTGGCCGGATGCGGAGGAAGCGAGTCCCCGATGAAAACGCTGACGAACGCCTACCACCGGCTGCTCAATGGGCTGCTCGTCGCCTGCGTGGCCATCCTCATCGTGCCGGTGACGCTGCAGGTCGTATCGCGCTTCACCGGCCTCATTCCCTCGTACATCTGGACCGAAGAGCTGTCGCGCTTCCTGTTCATCTGGATGGTGATGATCGGCGCCATGATCGGCGTGCGCGAGCGCAGCCATTTCGACGTCGACGTCTGGCCCGAGCTGGCGCCGCGCGCGGGCGCGACCTTGCGCATCGTCTCCAACCTGTTCGTGCTTGGCTTCGCGATCGTCTTCTTCTGGTGGGGCATCCAGTTCGTGCGCTTCGGCTGGAACCAGGAGTCCGAACTCGCCGAACTGCCGATGCCTTTCATCTTCCTCGCCTGGCCGGTCGCCGGCCTGACCTGGGCGCTCTTCATCGGCGAGGCCTTCGCTGCCGACATCCGCCTGCTCACCTCGAAGGACGCCGCATGACGCAGGCCGCGCTGACCCCGGGAATCGCGGCGCTGCTGCTGTTCGGCACCTTCTTCGCGCTGCTGCTGCTGCGCGTGCCGGTCGGCTTCGCGCTGGGCCTGGCCTGCCTGCCCTCGCTGATATTCGAGCCTCGCCTGTCGCCGATGGTGCTCTTCAACGAGACCTTCAAGGCCTACAACTCGTTCATCCTGCTGGCGGTCCCGTTCTTCCTGCTGACCGCCAACCTGATGGGCATCGGCGGTATCACCGACCGGCTCGTCAAGCTGTCTCGCACGATGGTGGGCAGCATGCCCGGGGCGCTGGCGCAGATCAACGTCGTGCTGTCGGTGTTCTTCGCCGGCATCTCCGGATCGTCGACCGCCGACGCGGCGAGTCAGAGCAAGATCTTCATCGACGCGCAGACCAAGGAAGGCTACGACCTGTCGTTCTCGATCGCGATCACCGCGGTCTCGTCGGTGCTCGCGGTCGTCATCCCGCCGTCGATCCTGATGGTGGTATGGGGCGGCGTCATATCGACCTCGATCGGTGCGCTGTATCTGGCCGGCATCGTCCCGGGCTTCCTGATCGCCGGCGCGCAGATGGCAACGGTGCATGTGTACGCGGTGCGGCGCAAATACCCGGTCTATCCGCGCGCCACGGCGCGCGAGTTCTTCGTCTCGATGTTCGAGTCGATCCCGGCGCTGATGACTCCCTTCATCATCGTCGGCGGCACCCTGCTCGGCTGGTTCACGCCCACCGAGTCGGCCGCCATCGCGGTCATCTATGCGGCGCTGCTGTCGATCTTCGTCTACCGCGAAATGGACCGCAAGCGCCTCTATACCGCATTGTCCGAGACCGGCAAGCTGGCGTCGATCGCGCTCTTCTGCGTCGGCACCGCATCGGCCTTCGGCTGGCTGCTCGCCTATTACCAGATCCCGCAATCGCTGCTGTCCAACGTCACCGCGTGGGGTCTCGGTGTCACCGGCGTGGGCTTCTTCATCGCCTTCTGCTTCCTGATCGTCGGCTGCTTCCTCGATGCGATCCCCGCCATCGTGATCGTCGGCACCACGCTCGAGCCGCTCGCGCACTCGGTGCACATGCACCCGATCCAGTTCGCGATCGTCGGCATCGTCGCGCTCGCCTTCGGCCTCGTCACGCCGCCGTACGGCCTGTGTCTGATGATCGCCTGCGCGGTCGCCAAGGTGCGGCTGCGCTTCGCGCTGAAGGACACCTTCATCATGCTGGTGCCGATGATGCTGGTGCTGGTGGCGCTCATCCTGTGGCCCGAGGTGTCGCTGTTCCTGCCGCGCCTCATCGCGCCGGAACTCGTGAAGTGAGTGCCGCACTGCCGACGATCGCGCCGGTCTCGCCGATGCTCGGCGCAATCATCGGCGGGCTGGATCTCGCGCAACCGATGTCCGGCGCCGCCTTTTCCGCGGTCGAGCAGGCGCTGCACGGGCACGGCTATATCGTCATGCCGCAGCAGTCGATCGGCACGCGCGCGCTGGTCGATTTCGCGCGCCGCTGGGGCCGGCCCGAGCCGCACGTCATCGACACTTTCCACCACCCCGACGACGCCAATATCCTGATCCTGTCGAACGTGCTGCGCGACGGCAGGCCGACCGGCCTGCTCGATGCCGGCACCTATTTCCACACCGACTATTCCTACCTCGCGGTGCCGGCGCGCTGCACCATCCTCTACGCGCTGCAGATGCCACGCGAGCGCAACGGCACCACCTTCGCCAACCAGACGCGCGCCTACGCCGACCTGCCGGGCGCGATGCAAGCGCGCATCGAGAACCTGGTCGTGCGGCACCACTACGGCAACCGCGACGACCTCGACACCGCGTCGCGCACCGTTGCCTCGGTGCTCGACGCGCGGCAGCAGAAGAAGGTCAACTGGGTGCGCCATCGCCTGGTGCGCCCGCACCCGCGCACCGGCGTCAAGGCGCTGTACGCGGTATCGGGTAGCTCGTTCGGAATCGACGGCATGGACGAGGCAGAGGGCGTGGCGCTGCTCGACGAACTCAAGGCCCACGCGACCCAGCCGCACTATCGACAGACCCACGACTACCGCGTCGGCGACGTGATCGTCTGGGACAACGCCCAGCTTCTGCACGCGGCGCCGCTCACGAATCTGGACGAGGCGCGGACCTTGTGGCGGGTGACGGTGAAAGAAGATGCGTGACGACAACGGCGACTTCGCATCAACGGCGCGGCGACCGCGGCAACCTCGTAGATCGTGAATTCGTACGGGTTGCCGTCCGGGTCGGCGAAGAGCGACCACCACAGACCGTGATCCTCGATCGCGGGCGGCGCCTGCAGTTCGGCCGTCAGGTGCCCGCGCCAGGCGATGGACCCGGCAACGTCGACCGCCCGCTGCGCGGAGGCAGCCACCACCAGGTCGCGAACACCGCCGCAGCGAAGGCGGTATAGGTGACGACGAACATCCACGCGGGCGCGTCGTAGTACAGCAGTCGGCCGAGCCAGTGCTCGATGAAGCCGCCTCGATAGGCCGCGGCACCGGCCCTGGCCCGCAAGGCCATCTCGAGAGTCGTGAGCGGACAGGCGAGGCCGAGCCAGGCCTGCAAGGCGACGAAGGCGATCGCCGCGAGGTGAGCGAAGCGAAAGGTCCGGTTGACGGCCAGGCGCCAGTGACGCAGCCCGCCGACGACTATGAAGGGCAGCCCGAGTACGACGAACGCGGCGATGGCCCCGTGCAGCGCCAGCACGGCATCGGCGAGCAGCAGGCTGGTCGACGCGGCCATGAACGCCCCCGTTCCAATCAACGACCGTGCCCGTGGCCGTGATCGTGTCCGTGGTGAGCGTCGTCGCCCGCGTGGCTGTGATGGTCGCGCCACGGCACTTGCCCGACCTCGGCGTAGCCGAGCAGGGTCGCCTCCATCCGCTTGCGCAGCGGGTCTTCATTGAGCGCGATATGCCGCGCGAGAAAGCCGGCCCGCCGCGCCATGACGAGCGACTGCATGCCGAGCACCTGGTCGACGTCGGGCGCGCGGACGGCATCGTCGGCGCAGCGCTTGAGCGCGTTGGCGAACAGGCCGTCGAGGTAGTCGTTCAGGCCCTCGCTCTTTGCCCGCGGACGCTCGAGCCGCGCCTGGGCGTGGACCAGAAAGCGCTGCGGCAGGTCGGACTCGACCCGGTCTTCTTGATCCAGATCGCAGCACATGTCAGCGCCGCCCGGCCGCCCCCGCGGGCGCGCGCACGAAGACGCGCTTCTCGGTCCAGCGCTTCCACTCGGCCCGTCGGCGGGCGGGGCGGCGTTCTTCGTTTCCAGCGTCTGTTCGGTCATGGGGTGCTCCTCGGAAGTCGGTGCTGCGTTCGCCGATATCGATACTCGCCGGCAGCGTCGGAAAGGCCTGCCGGGCATGGTGCAGGCGCCGCCCCGTTGACGCCGAGCAGCGCGGTATGGGCCAGTCCGCCGGGACGCACATACTGCTTGTCAGCATCGGCAGCCGGGCAAAGAACGCCATCACGTCGTTCTCGGTGGCGATGCCATCGCGCTCGGCGCGCATCGGCAACGGCGGGCAACGGATCTGCTGCGGTTCGACCAGCGGCAGCTTGCTCGCGATGTCCAGATACGTGCCGTTCGGAATCGTGTGGCCGTGCTCGAGTTCGGTCTGCGCAACGGTATCGCCGAGCATCGCCTCGGCCGCTCCGGCATGGTCGCGCGTGAAGACCGACGAATGGAACGCGGCGTCGACGCTGCGCACGTTCGAGGCCTTGAGCTCGAGCATCGTCGCGCGCTTGACCGCGAAGCCGACAAGAATGCGGCCGAACGCGTCCGAGCGGTCGGCTGCTGCGCAGTGCGGCAGGATGCCGGCGGCCAGCGCGGCGCCATGCAGGCGGCGCGATTCACTTCGCCAGGCCGAGCTCGACCAGCACCAGCCGCATCGCCGCCTCGTCGTCGGCCAGATCCTTCTTGAACTGTGCGCCGGTGTTGAAATCGTCGCTCCAGTAGTTCAGCGCCAGGTCCTGCTTCCACTCGGGCGACTCGACCACCTTGCGCAAGACGGCTTCCCAACTCGTGACCTGCGCCGGCGTCAGTCCTTTCGGCCCCATGATCGCGCGCCAGTTACCCCATACCAGATCGACGCCCTGCTCCTTCCAGGTCGGCACCGCCGCCATATCGCCGGCCAAGCGCTGCGGCGCGGCCACCGCCAGCGCGCGCAGCTTGCCGCTGGCCACGTGCGGCGCGACGTTGCCCGCCGCCGTCGTCACCATGTCGATATGACCGCCCATTAACGTCGTGATGGCATCGGCCGCGCCTTTGAACGCAACCACCTTGAGCGCCTTCGGGTCGCCGCCGATGCGCTTCATCAGCAGTGCCGCGGCGATATGGTTGTGGGTTCCGATGCCGGTCGAGAATCCCATCGATACCGAACGCGGGTTCTTCTTCAGACGCTCGACCAGATCCTTGCCCGACGTGATCGTCGATTCTGCATTCACCACATACACCACGTAGTCGTTGACCATCGAGGCGATCAGTGTGAAGTCGGCCGTGCCGAGGGGGCTGTTGCCGGTGATCTGCGCCGACAGCAGGGTCGGGGTGGTGACCATCAGGAAGTGCGGGTCGCCGGCGTGCTGGGTCATGTAGCTCAGCTGCAGATTGCCGCCGCCGCCCGGCCGGTTGACGACGGTGAGCGTGCCGGGTATCAGCTTCTTGCCGGTCACGATCTTCTCGATCGCACGCGCGGTCTTGTCGTTGCTGCCGCCGGGCGCCGAGCCAACGACGATCTCCACATTCGTCTGCGGCGTCCAGCCCCGGGCGAACAGCGGCAACGTCGCAGCGGCACCCAGCGCGCCTGCGGCGAAGATCAAAAACCATCGCTTGTTCATTGCACGTTCACTCCAGGCCCCTCGCCCGGCTCATCGCCCCCTCAAGAATTTGCCGATTCACTCATTTGCCCATGAAGAGCTTGTCCCACAGCCCCTGCCACTTGTCGTTCTCGTCGAGCACCACGGCGGCGTCGGACAGGACATAGTCGAGCCCGCTCGCATCGCTCTTGACGGCGCGGCTCACGGGTGTGCGGCCCATCTCGGCCAGCATGCCCTGCGCCTCGCGCGAGAGCATGAAATCGACGAACAGCAGTGCCGCATGCGGGTGCGGCGCCTGGCGCAGCACACCGATGCCCTGCGGACGCGCGATCACGGGCTGCACGCCGGCCCAGGCGATCGGCGCGCCACGCTTCTTGAACGACTCGGCATTCGCGTGGTACGCCGTCAGGCCGACCTCGACCTCACCCGAGGCGATGAGCTGCGCGAGCAGCACGTGGCCCTTGCGCATCTCGGGCTTCATCTCGGCGAGCTTGCGCATGAAGGCCATCCCGCGCGTCTCGCCCCAGGCCTTGACGACGCCGCCCATCCACTCGGCGTCGGTCGCCTCGAGCGCGATCCGGCCCTTCCATTTGGGGTCGAGAAAGCCCTCGTAGGTCTTGGGCAGGTCCTCGGCCTTGACCTTGCCCGTGTTGTAGGCGACAACAAAGAAGTTGAGCCGGTCCGGCACCCACAGGCCGTGAGCGGGCAGCGCGGCGGGCGGAATATCGGCGAGCTGCGGGCTGAAGAAAGGCGCGAGCAGCTGCTCGCGCGCGAGCGCTTCCATCTCCGGGCCATTGGTCTCGATCACGTCGGCGGCGTGGCGCCGGCCGCGCGCTTCGGACAGCGCGCGCTGCACCACGCCGTCCGACAGGGCGCGCCACATCTGGACCTTGATGCCGTATTTCTTCTCGAAGGCTTCGGCGAGCGGGCCGCCCTCGGTCGGGGCGAGCGAGGTATAGACCGAGACACTGCCCTCCTGCTTCGCTCGCTCGACGAGCCGCGTCTCGCGGTCCGCGCCGCGGTAGGTGAAGACGGCCCGGTGGGGATCGGTGGACTGCGCCACCGCCGGAACCCACACCGTTCCGGCGCCGAGCGCGAGCGCCGCACGAAGCGTGAAGCCAAGCCATCGTCGTCGTTGCAATCGTGTCTCCGTCATGGCGGTGCGAGCTCGTTCGGACTGAAA
Source organism: Burkholderiaceae bacterium (assembly GCA_039920165.1). Taxonomy (GTDB): domain Bacteria; phylum Pseudomonadota; class Gammaproteobacteria; order Burkholderiales; family Burkholderiaceae_C; genus JBDSEG01. The sequence continues at coordinate 927 of JBDSEG010000278.1, read as the reverse complement.
AGTCTACGGGCTAACGGCGTGCGGTTCAACTAAAAAGAACGCCGTTCTTCATGCAGGAACGAAAGGGCGAGTCGTTTCAGCCTGGGGCTCCGGCCGTGGCGGGAACGCTGTCGCGCCGTGCGCCGTCGCAAATCGAGCGGGCATGGCTTTACGCGGGCGACGCCTGTATGGTCAAATCGATTCGGTTCGAATGCAAGAACAGCGTTCCTTATGAAGGAACATCGAAAGGCGAACACGCGATGCCGCACGACAAGGATCTGACCCACTGGCACGAGCCGGCGGGCGCCAAGAAGGCCGGCTTCGGCGAATTCCGCAAGCAGCCGACGCCTTACGACGCCTTCATGCAGTCCGAAGGCATTCCGGTCTTTCGCGATATCGGCATCGGCAAGGTCCAGAACCTGCCGCTGATGCCGTGGAAGCGCACCGGCGGGCGCGGCCACTTCATCCAGCTCTACGGTACCGAGACGAAGTGGGGCTGCTTCGTCGTCGAGGTGCCGCCGGCCGGCGCGCTGCATCCGCAAAAGCACATGTACGAGGAGATTTACCTCGTCGTCGAAGGCCGCGGAACCACCGAGGTCTGGCAGGAGGGCGATACCAAGAAGCACGTCTTCGAATGGCAGAAGGGATCGATGTTCTCGATCCCGATGAACGCCTGGTTCCGCATCGTCAACGCGACCTCGGGCGGCGCGCTGCTGCTGGCCGGCAATACCGCGCCCAACGTGCTGAACATGCTGAACAACGTCGACGCGGTGTTCGACAACGACTTCATCTTCCGCGAGCGTTTCAACGGGGCCGACGATTTCTTCAAGGCGCGCGACGAGATCGAACCCGACCCGGTGCGCGGCCTCGCGATGCGGCGCACCAACTTCATCCCCGACGTCGTGCACTGCGACCTGCCGCTCGACAACCGGCGCTCGCTCGGCTGGC
>JBDSEG010000277.1:0-32705 GCA_039920165.1 Burkholderiaceae bacterium | reverse complement strand
GTTCCTGCGGCCAGTTGGTGAGCGACTTGGCCCACTCGAGGCGGACGCTGTCGGGCACCTTTTTCACCACCGCGCCGACGCGGGTCAGCTCGGCCATCTGCTTCGGATAGTTCTCTTCGTTGACCTTGCCGGTCATCGCCTCGTATTCGCGCCCGACCTCGAGCACGATGTCCTGCACTTCCTTGGGCAGGCGGGCGAAGCGGGCCTTGTTCATCGTCAGGCCGTGCCAGGTGATCGCGCCGAAGCCGACCTCGGTGTAGTACTTGGCGACCTCGGTCAGCTTGAAGTTGACCCAGCCCGAGGGGAACATGATCCAGCCGTTGTAGACACCCGTCTGCATCGAGGTGTAGGCCTCGGGCAGCGCCGACTGCACGGCGGTCGCGCCGGCAAATTCCAGCCACTTGAGGTTGAGGCCGGCGCCGGCGATCTTGCGGCCCTTCAGGTCGGCCACGTTGTTCCACTCGAAGGTGGTGCCGATGTTGTAGCCGGTGTCGGCGATGAGGGCGATCAGGCGCTGGTTGAACTTGTCCTCGAGCACCTTGCTCATGTACGGCACCTTGTCGTACACGGTGCGCGCGATCTTCACGCTTTCGACCGGGCTCATGGTGCCGAACGGCAGCATCACCTGGAATGCGTGCAACGGCAGGTTCGACGGCTCGAAGCCGAAGTTGTAGCCGCCGATGTCGATGATCCCGGACTGCACCCCTTCCAGGGTATCGGCGGTCTTGACCATCGAGCCGCCGTAGCCCTCGATGAAATCGACCTTGTGCGAGGTGCGCGCCGCCACCCGCTTGGTGACCTCGGGAACGAAGAAACTCTGCATCAGCGCCACGTAGGTGTTGGCCGTCGGGTGGCCCGAGGCGATGCGCAGCTTGATGTCCTCGGCCTGCGCGGCACCGGCCAGCGTACATACGGCGGCAGCGATCAGCTGGAGTGCGGTCTTGATCTTCATCTTCATGGTTGTCTCCGTGGGGGAAGGGGATGCGGTCGATCGGACGACTGCGTCAGGGAGTGATCAGCGTCGAGCCGCTGGTGCGGCCGGCTTCGAGATCGCGATGCGCCTGCGCGATATCGGCGATGGCATAGCGCTGGCCGATTGTTGCGCTCAGAACTCCGCGCGCGACGAGCCCGAATACCGCCGCGGCCGATGCCTGCAGCTCGGCCGCGCTCGCGTTGTAGGTGACGAGCGTCGGCCGGGTGAAATACAGCGAACCGCGCTCCTGCAAGGTCGCAGCCTCGATCGGCGGCGGCGCGCCGGTCGTCGTTCCGAACGAGACGAAATAGCCGCGCGGCGCGAGAGCATCGAGCGTCTGCTCGAAGGTGGCGCGGCCGACCGAGTCGTAGACGACGGGAAAGCCGGCGCCGCCGCTGATCTGCCTCAGCCGCGCGGGCACGTCCTCGCGGCTGCGGTCGATGCACTCGGCATAGCCGCTGCGCAGGGCGAGCGCGACCTTCTCCGGACCCGATGCGATGCTGACCATGCGCGCGCCCAGGTGGCGTCCCCACTGCCCGGCAAGCAGGCCGACGCCTCCAGCCGCCGCATGGAACAGCACCGCCTCGCCGGTCTTCACCGGATAGCAGCGGGCCATCAGGTATTCGACCGTCATGCCCTTCATCAGCACGGCCGCCGCCTGCTCGTCGGTGACGCCGCCCGGCGTACGGACGATGCGGTCGGCCGGCATGACACGGTAGGCCGCGCACGCGCCGGGCGGGCCGCCGCCATAGCAGACCCGGTCGCCGACCGCGAAGCTCGTGACGCCGGAGCCGACACGCTCGACCACGCCGGCCGCCTCGCTCCCGAGGCCCGACGGCAGGGGCAACGGATACTGACCCGAGCGGTGGTACACGTCCTGGTAGTTCAGCCCAATCGCCGTCTGGCGGATCAGCACCTCGCCTGCTCCGGGCTCGGCGATGTCGATGGTCTCGACGGCGAGAACCTCGGGGCCCCCTGGGACTTGGATACGGACGGCTTGGGCTTGCATGGCGGACCTATATGGAAGTGGGTTGTGTGGCGATCGAGGAGGGGCGTCGGTTCAGGACGCGGCGCGCCGGCGCTCCACTGCCTCGACGATGACGGCGTTTTCGCGCTCGGCCTCGCCGCGCGCGGCGAGTTCGGCCATCAGGCCGGTGTAGACCTGCGCGAACGGCAGCGCCTGGCCGCTCGCCGAGGCCTGTTCGAGGATCAGCGCGAAGTCCTTGAGGCTCTGGCCGACCTTGCTCTGCGGCGGCTGGAAGGTCCGCGTGGCCATCATCGGCCCCTTGACCTTCATCACGCGACCCGCGCGGCGTCGATATCGAGCAGGAATACGATCGCGCCCTGCGCCGCAAATGCGCGCGCCGCCGCCTCGCCAATGCCGGCCGCGGCGCCGGTGATCGCGACGCTGCGGCCCTGAAGCTCGGGGTAGATCGCCATCAACGGCCGCCCGCGCAGCGGGTCATCGCGCGGCGTTCGCCGTGTCGCCGGCTGCCGCGGCGGCTGGCGAAGCCATGCGCCCAGCGGCGATCGCCTCGCCGGCGGCGAAGTCGAGCTCGATCTTGATGCCGTTGACCGGTTCGCGAAGGAACAGCTGGTAGACGTTCGCATCGTGCGTCTTGCGCTCGTTGAAGGCGACGCCGTTGCGCGTGAGCCGGTCGATCGTGCCGACGATGTCGTCGCAGGCAAAGCAGATGTGGTCGATGCAGCCCGAGCCGCTGGCAGCACCTGCGCTGGCGTCGGGCCGCGCGCTGTCGCCGGGCACGCTCATGTAGCGGTCCTGGTGTTCGGAATGGCGCGCCCTGGCGATGTGCAGCACGGCGCGTTCGCCGAGGTAGAGCCAATGGACCGGGAAGCCGAAGTCCGGATGCCAACCGGCTTCGAGCCCGAGGTTGGCGCAGAACCAGTCGCGCGTCGCGTCGGGGTCGTGGCTGAGGATCAGCATGTGTTCAAGCAGGCGCAGACCCATGGCTAGTCTCCTGGTGATCGCCGGATCAATTAGCTCGGGCGGCGACGCATTGTGGTGCCGATGCCGGCGGCCCGGCCTGCGTACCTTCCCTGGGTCGACACCATGGGTCGGTTTCCGGCGCCCGACCGACGTCCGGCGTGGACGCGACCGTCGCACCACGCGAGCGCAGCGTCGCGGCCCGCATGCTTCAATCTGCGAATGACCGGACCGACGCCCTTGCTGTCCCTGCGCGGGCTGGCCAAGCACTACGCCGAGATCGCCGTGTTCGAGGGCGTCGACCTCGACGTCGCTGCCGGCGAGTTCGTCGCCATCGTCGGCGAATCGGGGGTCGGCAAATCGACTTTGCTCAACTGCATCGCGGGGCTCGACCGCGCCGATGCCGGCACGGTGCTCATCGACGGCGTCGACATGACGCGGCTCGACGAGACGGCGCAGGCGCTCGTGCGGCGAGAGCGGCTCGGCTTCGTATTCCAGGCCTTTCACGTTCTACCGCACCTGAGCGTCGCGCACAACGTCGCCCTGCCGCTGCTATTGCAGCAACGTCCCGACCCGGCCCGCGTGGCGCAGGTTCTCACTCAGGTCGGGCTGGCGGACCTCGGGCCACGCCTGCCGCAGACACTGTCCGGTGGGCAGTTGCAGCGGGTCGCGATCGCCCGCGCGCTGGTGCACCGGCCGGCGCTCATCCTGGCCGACGAACCCACCGGCAACCTCGACCCGGCGACCGCCGAGCGCGTGCTCGACACACTCGTCGATCAGGTCCGCAACGAATCCGCCGCCTGCATCCTGGTCACCCATTCGCGCGCCGCCGCGGGGCGCGCGGATCGCGTCTTGCGGCTGGCGGCGGACGGGATTCGGCTGGAATGAACCGGCCCATCGAAGTCCGGATTGCCGCCTGGAAATTGCAGGAGGCGAAGACGCAAAGCGCGCGAAGTACGCGAAGAATTGAAGAGTTGATGCCCTGGCATTCTCTGCGCGTCCTTTGCGTCCTTGGCGCCTTCGCGGTCGGTAACTTCGTCGCGAAGCACGGCGACTGAGAACCACCGATGTTCGAACTGCTGCGCCACATCTCCTGGCCCGAGCTGCGCCACCACCCGTGGCGGCATGCGGTCGCGTGGCTGGCGGTCGTGCTGGGGGTGGCGCTCGCTTTCTCGGTGCACCTCATCAACCAGTCGGCGCTGGCCGAATTCAGCGCGGCGGTCCGGCAGGCGAACGGCCAGCCCGATTTCGAACTGCGCGCCCAGCGCGACGGCTTCGACGAGCAGCTCTATGCACGCGTCGCCAACCACCCCGCTGTCGCGATGGCGAGTCCGGTGCTCGAGCTCGACGCGCGCGCCGTCGATGGTTCGGGCAGCGCGTACACGCTGCGCGTCGTCGGCCTGGATGCGCTCGTTGCCGCGAGCCTCACGCCGGCGTTGCTGGCGCGGCCCGACCTCGGCGCAGACCGCTTCGCGCTGCTCGATCCGGGCAGCGTCTTCCTGAACCGCTCCGCGCGCGACCGACTCGGCAACGCCGCCCGACTGTCGCTGCAGTTCGGCGAGCGCCGCATCGAGTGGGCCATCGCCGGCAGCGTCGCGGCCGACGGGCCACCGCTCGCGGTGATGGACATCGCCGGCGCGCAGGCCGCATTCGCCCGCTTCGGGCGCCTTACCCGGATCGACGTGCGGCTCGCGCCCGGCGCCGACCGCGCGACCGTGCTGCGCGAACTGGAATTGCCGCCCGGCGTTCGCGCCGCCGCGCCCGACGAGTCGGCGGCGCGCATCAGCAACCTCTCGCGCGCCTACCGCGTGAACCTCACGGTGCTGGCGCTGGTCGCGCTCTTCACCGGCGCCTTCCTGGTGTTCTCGATCCTGTCGCTGTCGGTGGCCAAGCGGCTGCCGCAATTCGCTTTGCTCGGCGTGCTCGGCATGTCGGCGCGCGAGCGACTCGCGCTTGTCGTTGCCGAATCGGTGTTGCTCGGCCTGGCCGGCAGCGCGGGCGGCATCGCGCTCGGCACGGGCCTTGCCGCGCTCGCGCTGCGACTGCTCGGCGGCGATCTCGGCGGCGCCTATTTTCCGGGCGTCACCCCGAGCCTGCATTTCGACATCGGCGCGGCGCTCGTCTACGGCGCACTCGGCATCGCCGCCGCCGTGGCCGGTGGCTGGCTACCGGCGCGCAGCGCGATGCGCATCGCACCGGCGCAGGCGCTGAAAGGGCTGGCCGCCGATGCGGGCGGTACGGGTGCGGCCGGATGGGGCCTCGGCTTGCTGGGCGCCGGGGCCCTCTTGACCTTGGCGCCGCCGATCGCGGGCATTCCGCTCGCCGCCTATGTATCGGTCGCCTGCCTGCTGCTCGGCGGCATCATCTGTGTGCCGGCCGCCATCGGCGCGTTGCTGGGTCGGATCGAGCCGCCGCGGCATGCGCTCGCGCTGCTCGCGGTCGAGCGTGCGCGGCACCAGCGGCACAGCGCGACGATCGCGGTCGCGGGCGTGATCGCGAGCCTGGCGTTGTCGGTCGCGTTGACGGTGATGGTCGCGAGCTTTCGCGAGGCCGTGACGCAATGGCTGGACAGCGTGCTCCCGGCCGATCTTTATTTACGCAGCGCAGCGGCTTCGGGCGGCGTCACGGGCGACAGCGCCTTCCTGCCCGACTCGCTTGCCGCGCGCGCGGCGGCGCTGGCCGGTGTCGCGCGGGTCGAGGCGCAGCGCGTGACTCCGGTCCAGATTGACCCGGCCCGGCCCGCGGTGGCGCTGATCGCACGCCCGCTCGCCGATCCGGCGCGCAGCCTGCCGCTGGTCGGCGAACTCGTCGTGCCGCAGGCCGGGCTGACCTCGGCCTACGTGAGCGAGCCCATGGCGCAGATCTATGTCCTCGCTCCCGGCCAGCGCTTCGACCTGCCGCTGCCCGACGGCCGCATCGAACCGGTGTGGGTGCGCGGCGTGTGGCGCGACTACGCACGCCAGCACGGCGCGGTGCTGATCGACGCGGCCGACTACCGGCGCCTGACCGGCGACACCCGCGTCAACGACCTTGCGCTGTGGCTCGCGCCCGGTGCGGACCTGCCTGCGCTGCAACGCGGGTTGCGCGCGGCGGCCGGCGCGGTCGCCATCGATTTCGCCTCGGCGGCCGAGATCCGTGCGCTCTCGCTGCGCATCTTCGACCGCAGCTTCGCAGTCACCTACTGGCTGCAGGCAGTCGCACTCGCGATCGGCCTGTTCGGCGTCGCGGCGAGCTTCTCGGCCCAGGTGCTGGCGCGCCGGCGCGAGTTCGGGTTGCTCGCGCACCTGGGCCTCACGCGGCGCCAGATCCTCGCCGTGGTCGCCGGCGAAGGCGCGGTCTGGACGGCGGCCGGGGCGCTCGCCGGCTTGCTGCTCGGCGTGCTCGTCAGCGTGGTGCTGGTCAAGGTCGTCAACCCGCAGAGTTTTCACTGGACCATGGACCTGCTGCTGCCGTGGGGCCGCCTGACTGCGCTGTGCGCGGCGACGCTGGTCGCCGGGACGCTGACCGCATGGATCGCCGGCCGCGCCGCCGCGAGCCGCGACGCCGCGCTGGCGGTGAAGGAGGACTGGTGATGCCCGGTTGGTCGCTGCGAAGACGCCGTCTGACGATGCTGTGCGCGGCCGGCCTGCTGTCCGGGCGCGCCGGCAGCGACGCGAACGAGGCCCTCGCCTTTGCGCGCGACTTCGGCTCGCATCCGCAAAGCCGCATTGAGTGGTGGTATGCGACTGGTTGGCTCGTTACTGAAACGGACCTGAATGCAGCGCCGCGCTACGGCTTCCAGATCACCTTCTTTCGCTCGCGCACCGGCATCGATGCATCGAATCCGAGCCGCTTCGCCGCGCGCGAGCTGATCTTTGCCCACGCTGCGGTCAGCGACCTCGGCGCGCGGCGCCTGCGCCACGACCAGCGAATCGCACGCAGCGGCTTCGATATCGCGCAGGCCGCGAGCGACGACACGCGGGTGCGGCTGCGCGGCTGGGAGCTCGTTCGTGAAGGCGCGGCGGATGCAAGCCGGTATACGGTCCGCGTTTCAAGCGAGGCCGGTGGCTTCGGCTTCGAGCTCGATCTGCAGACCACGCAGCCGGTGCTGCTGCAAGGCGAGGCCGGGCTGTCGCGCAAGGGACCAAACCCGGCGCAGACCAGCCGCTACTACAGCCAGCCGCAGCTCGCGGTTCGCGGCCTGCTCCGCCTCGACGGCCAAGCGCGCGCGATGCGCGGACGCGCCTGGCTCGACCATGAATGGAGCGATGCCTTGCTCGACCCGCAGGCGGTCGGTTGGGACTGGATCGGCATCAACCTGCACGACGGCGCAGCGCTTACCGCCTTTCGCGTCCGGCGCGCCGACGGCACGGCGCTGTACGCGGGCGGCAGCTGGCGCGTCGCGGGCGCCACAACGGCGCGCAACTTCGGCAGCAACGAGGTCGCCTTGCGGCCCGGGCGGACCTGGGCCAGCGCCGCGACCCGAGCGGTCTATCCGGTCGAGTGGGAGATCACGACGCCGGCCGGCCGGCATCGCGTTCGCGCCCTGCTCGACGCGCAGGAACTCGACAGCCGGCAAAGCACCGGCGCGGTGTACTGGGAAGGTCTGAGCGAACTGCTCGACGAGCGCGGCGCCCGGGTGGGTCTGGGCTATCTCGAGATGACGGGGTATGTCGCGCCGCTGCGGCTATGAGGGGCGCGATGCGCTCGGCGGGAGTACACCTGCGCACCATCGGGTTCGCCGGCGCACGCGTCGCGTCTGGCCGCAGCCCGCGGGTTCAGGCGCCGCGGCAGGCCGGCGCGACCATAGGCGGCGAATCGGTCTTGAGCCGGACCGACTTGCCCTTGAGATTCCATCCCGGCGGCGCCGCGGCCTTGTCAGGATAGTGGGAGACGCTCGCCCAGCGCCCGCCCTGGCGCGCCAGCGTGACGCGCGCGCTGGCGATCATCGGCGCGCCGGCGTCGGCCCCTCGCGCGTGATCGGCCACCACCTTCAGTGCCGCATCGACCGCGCCCATCGCCTGCGCGGTATTGGTCTTGCCTTCGCGAAAGTCGTCCAGCGCCTCGTCGATCGCCTTCAGCGCGGGCGGACCGACGTCCGCCGGGTTGACGAACGCCCACCCGGCGCCCGTGGCCGGCTTGCCGACGAAGACGACCAGGCTGTCGAGCGGTGACCAGCGGCCGTTCGCCTGCACCTCGGTCCACAAGCATTCCTTCTGCGCAACCCCGACGGCGCGGTAAATCGCCTCCAGCTCCAGGTCGGCGTTCAGGAACTTACTGGCAGTCGGCTTGGGCGCGTGCTTGACGATGAGCGTCCCGAGCGCCTTGAGCACATCTTTCTCGTTGTGCAGGGTGCGCGTCTTGTCGCCATGGACCGAGTACTTGAGCCCCGCGCCCTGCAGCTTCAACTCGAAGATGCGGCTGCTCGCCGTCAGCTCCTTGGCCAGCAGCCTGAGCGAGATGAGGCGCCGTTTCAGGTCGGCGACCTCCTTCTCGACCTCCTTGACGAGCGCCTGCTGGCGCGCGAGCAGCTTGGTACTCGCGTCGAACTCGGTCTTGAAGAATTTGGCGCGGGTGTCCTTGGCCTGCATCTGCAGCTGCGTCGCGAGCGCCTTGGTGCCGGCCTCGCCCGCGGTCAGTGCATTGCCCACTTCGGCGATATAGCGCTCGACCTGGTTGACCTTGTCGTCGGCCTCCTTGCCGCGTTTGAAATCGGCATCCTTCCAAGCCAGATCCTTGGCCTTGTCGAGCAGCTTTTGCAGGTTGCCGCGCGCGGCGGTGAACTTCTCCGGAGGCAGGCCGAGCGCCTCGCCGCTGCCCTTGCTTTCTGCCACGCTGGCGTCGCCGTCGCCCAGGGTGAACTCGCGCCGTACGTTGGCCAGCGCTAGCGCCTTGCGAACCATGTCTTCGGTGAGCTTGCCGTCGGTGGCGTGGAGCGCGACCACGTTGTCCTTGAACGAGCACTCGCCCTTGGCGCGCATCGTCTTGCCGAGCTTCTTGACCTCGTCGAGCAGCGACTTGTCGATCTTGCCCAGAACGAGCAGCGGGCCCTTGGTCGTCTCGAAGGGGAAGGTCTCGAAGAAATAGAACTTCTGCGGCCTCGACTTGGCCATCATGAGGTCGCCGTTGAAACTCTTGCGGTAGGTCGCCAGGTCGCGAAATTCGGCCAGGGTGTCGCAGGGCATGGGTGGCTTTCGAAGCGCGCTCGGGTGCCGGATGATTGGCGCGCGCGGGCGTGGCGTCAACAAGCGCTCACCTAAACTCGCCCGATGCCCGCCGATACCCTGCCCTCGGGCACCCTGCGACCGGCCCGCGCCGCTGCGGCGCCCGACGTCTTCCCGCTGCGCGGACTGCTGCCCTTTCTGCGTCCGTACCGGGTTCGCATCGCGCTGGCGGCGCTGTTCCTGGTGCTCGCGGCGATGAGCACGCTGGTGCTGCCGGTGGCGCTCAAGTCGCTCATCGACCAGGGCCTCGTTTCGGCCGACAGCGGAACGCGCGTGATGGCCTTGCGCGAACACTTCTTCGCCCTGTTCGGAGTCGGTGCCGCGCTTGGCGTGTTCTCGGCACTGCGCTTTTATATGGTGAGCTGGATCGGCGAGCGCGTGACCGCCGACCTGCGCAACGCGGTCTACCGCCACGTGCTGCGTCAGAGCCCTGAATTCTTCGAGACCACGCAGACCGGCGAGGTGTTGTCGCGCCTGACAACCGATACCACGCTGGTGCAGACCGTCGTCGGCTCGAGCCTGTCGATGGGGCTGCGCAATACGGTGATGGGAATCGGCGCGATGGCAATGCTGGTCATCACAAATCCCTACGTGATGACCCAGGTGCTCGGCATCCTGGTGCTGGTCGTCCTGCCTTCGCTTTTCTTTGGCCGCCGGGTGCGCAAGCTCAGTCGGGCGAGCCAGGACCGTGTCGCCGACTCGAGCGCCATCGCGGCCGAGGTGCTGAACGCAATCCCGGTGGTGCAGAGCTATACGCAGGAGGAGCGCGAGTCGCAGCGCTTCGACACCTCGACCGAAAACGCCTTCTCGACCGCCATCACCCGGACCCGCATGCGCTCGATGCTGGTCGCCTTCATCATCACCGCCACCTTCGGCGCGCTGCTGTGGGGCCTGTACCAGGGCACGCAGGCAGTGCTGCGCGGCGATATCACGGCCGGCCACCTCGGGCAGACGGTGGTGTACGTCGTGATCCTCGTCAGCAGCGTCGCGGTGCTGGCCGAGGTCTACGGCGACCTGCTGCGCGCCGCCGGCGCGACCGAGCGGCTGATGGAATTGCTGGCCATGCGCTCGCCGATCGCTTCGCCGGCGCAGCCGCAGGCCCTCGCGCCGGCGCAGGGCGGCTCGGCGGTGCGGCTGGAACGGGTCGACTTCCGCTACCCGTCGCGCCCGCGCCAACTCGCTCTGGCCGGATTCAGCCTGGAAGCGAAGCCGGGCGAAACCATCGCCCTGGTCGGCCCGAGCGGCGCCGGCAAGAGCACGGTGTTCCAGTTGCTGCTGCGCTTTTACGATGCGGCGTCGGGGCAGGTTCTGCTCGACGGCGTGCCGGTGCGCAGCATGGCGCTGTCCGAACTGCGCGAACGCATCGGCATCGTGCCGCAGGACAGCGTCATCTTTTCGGCCGATGCGATGGAGAACATCCGCTACGGCCGTCCGCAGGCGAGCGATGCCGAGGTCGTTGGCGCAGCGCAAGCGGCCTATGCGCACGATTTCATCGTCGCGCTGCCGCAGGGCTACCAGACCTTTCTCGGCGAGCGTGGCGTGCGCCTGTCGGGAGGGCAGCGCCAGCGCATCAGCATCGCGCGCGCGATGCTCAAGAATCCGCCGCTGCTGCTGCTCGACGAAGCGACCAGCGCGCTCGACGCCGAGAGCGAGCGGATGGTGCAGGCGGCGCTCGAGTCGGCGATGAAGGACCGCACCACGCTCGTCATCGCGCACCGCCTGTCGACAGTGCAGCGCGCCGACCGCATCGTCGTGATGGAAGCCGGCGAGATCGTCGATACCGGCAGCCATGCCGAACTGATCGCCCGCGGTGGGCTGTACGCCCGACTCGCGGCGCTGCAGTTCGAGGCTTGAGCGGGTGCGACGCGCATCGTCAAAGGCATAATTCATGCGCATGATCGATGGAGGCTTTTGATGCTGCAACGTGGAGCGCCCCTTAAGCGCGCGACCAACCTCACCCTGAACGCCAAGGTGCTCGACATGGCGCGCGAGCTCGGCATGAATATCTCGCAGACCGTCGATGCGCTGCTGGCCGAAGAGGTGCAGCGGCGCTACTGGCAGCGCTGGAACGAGGACAACAAGGAAGCGATCGCCGCCTATAACGCGCGCATCGAGTGCGAAGGTCTCCCGCTGGCCAAATACCGTTCGTTCGCCAAGGAACGCTGACGTGGCGCGCTTCGACGTGCATGTCAATCCGGTCGCCGGCGAACGCAAGCTCACCCCCTTTTTGATCGACGTGCAGAACGAATTCATCGACGGATTGACGACGCGCGTCGTGATTCCGCTGCGCCGCGAGGCCGCTTTCGGGCCGTGCGCGCGCGGACTCAACCCGGTGCTGAACGTGGCCGACGATCGCGTCGTCCTCGATACGGCCGCTCTCGGCGCCATCCCGGCGAGCGAATTGCGCAAACCCGTGGCCAATCTGCGCGACGCGCGCGCAGCAATCCAGGACGCGCTCGACACACTGTTCGGAGCTCATTGAGTGACCGCTGCGAGAATCCCTCACCCCTACGAAGACCTGATGCGCCACGTGCGCGACCACGGCGTCTTCAAGCCCGACCGCACCGGGACCGGCACCACGAGCGTGTTCGGGCACCAGATGCGCTTCGACCTGGCCGCTGGCTTTCCGCTCGTCACGACGAAGAAGGTGCACTTCCGATCCATCGTGCTCGAGCTGCTGTGGTTCCTGCGTGGCGATGGCAACGCGCGCTGGCTGCAGGAGCGCGGCGTGACGATCTGGAACGAATGGGCCGCGCGCGACGGCAGCCTCGGCCCGGTCTACGGCGTGCAGTGGCGATCCTGGCCGACCCCCGATGGCGGCCATATCGACCAGATCGCCGATGTCGTGAAGCAGCTAAAGACGAATCCCGATTCGCGCCGCATCCTCGTCAGCGCCTGGAACGTAGCCGAGCTGTCCAAGATGGCGCTGCTGCCGTGCCACGCTCTGTTCCAGTTCTATGTCGCGCCGGCCGTCGCGCCGGCAACCCGCGGCACGCTGAGCTGCCAGCTCTACCAGCGCAGCGCCGATATCTTTTTGGGCGTGCCCTTCAATATCGCGAGCTATGCGCTGCTCACGCACATGCTCGCGCAGCAGTGCGACCTCGATGTCGGCGATTTCGTCTGGACCGGCGGCGACTGCCATCTCTATGCGAACCACGCCGAACAGGTCGAGCTACAACTGGCGCGCGATCCGTACGCGTATCCGACGCTGAGCATCAAACGCCGTCCGGCCTCGATCCTCGACTACGAGTACGAGGATTTCGAGCTCGTCGATTACCAGCACCACCCGGCCATCAAGGCGCCGGTGGCCGTCTGACGACGCCATGTTCACCGGGATCGTCAACGCCCTCGGCCGCATCGTCGCTGCCACGCCGCTCGGTGCCGACGCCGGACACGGCATGCGGCTGCAGGTCGAGGCGCCCGCCGGCTTTCTCGCCGACGTGCAGCCGGGCGACAGCATTGCGATCAACGGCGCCTGCATGACGGCGACCGCGTTCGATTCTGCGCGCACGCGTTTCGAGATCGATATCTCGGCCGAAAGCCTGGCACGCACCGCGGGACTCGATCGACCGGGCGCCGTGAACCTCGAGAAGGCGATGCGCGCCCACGACCGGCTCGGCGGTCACCTCGTCAGCGGCCACGTCGACGGGATCGGCAGCGTCGTCCATTTCGCGCCGGTCGGTGAATCGTGGGAGCTGCGCATCGCCGCACCGCGCGAACTCGCGCGTTTTCTGGCGGTTAAGGGGTCCATCACGGTGAATGGCGTGAGCCTGACCGTCAACCGCGTCGCCGACTCGGCGGCGGCCTGCGAGCTGAGCATCAACCTCGTCCCGCACACCCTCGCGCACACCACACTCGGCGCGCTCGCGCAGGGCAGCCCGGTCAACCTCGAGATCGACCTGATCGCGCGCTATGTCGAACGAATGCTGAGCTTGCGGGTTGAGGTGTCGCGCGACGCTTGATTTGTGGGACGAAATTACCGGACGCGAAGGCGCAAAGGTCGCAAAGCTCGCGAAGAAAGGCCAAAGACTTTTTTGTACTTTGCGTCCTTTGTGTGTTCGCGTCCGAAAGAAAACGTCCCCCGCATGGCGCTCTTCGTGAACGGCGCCGAACCCTACAATCCGGACCCCATGTCGATCGCCGCCATCCCCGAACTCGTCACCGAACTGGCCGCCGGAAAGATGGTCATCCTGGTCGACGAGGAGGATCGCGAGAACGAGGGCGATCTGGTGCTTGCAGCCGAGCACGTCACTCCCGAGGCGATCAACTTCATGGCACGCTTCGGGCGCGGCCTGATCTGCCTCACGCTGACCCGCGACCGTTGCGAGCGCCTGCAACTGCCGGCCATGGCATCGCGCAACGGCACCCGTCACGGGACTGCGTTCACGGTTTCGATCGAGGCCGCGACGGGCGTGACCACCGGTATCTCGGCCGCCGACCGTTCGCGCACCGTGCAGGCCGCGGTCGCGCGCGACGCCAAGGTAGCCGACCTGGTCCAGCCCGGTCACATCTTTCCGCTGCAGGCGCAGGACGGCGGCGTGCTGATGCGCGCCGGCCATACCGAAGCAGGCTGCGATCTCGCCGCGATGGCCGGCCTCTCGCCCGCGGCCGTCATCTGCGAGGTGATGAACGACGACGGCACCATGGCGCGGCTGCCCGACCTGATGGTCTTCGCACGCGAGCACGGCCTGAAGATCGGCACCATCGCCGACCTGATCGAACACCGCAGCCGCAACGAAAGCCTGATCGAGCGCATTGGCCGGCGCGAACTCACGACCGCGCAGGGAACCTTCGAGTGCAGCGCCTTTCGCGACCGCACCGGCGGCCTGCACCTGGCCCTGACGCGCGGGCGGTGGGGCGCGGGCGACGAGGTGCTGGTGCGAGTACACGAGCCGCTGTCGGTGATGGACCTGCTCGACGCGGGCGACCAGGGCCATTCTTGGCCGCTGCCGAAGGCGCTGGCGCTGCTGCACGCGAACGAACGCAGCGCGGCCGTGCTGCTCAACTGTGGCGAAGGCGTCGAGTCGCTGCTGCACCACGTGGCGGGCGGCGAGACCCGCCCGGCGCCGCCGCGCGCGCAGACCGACCTGCGGACCTACGGCATCGGCGCGCAGATCCTGCGCGAGCTGGGCATCGCGCGCATGCGACTGCTCGGGCGGCCGCGCCGCATGCCCAGCATGACAGGCTACGGCCTCGAGGTCACCGGTTTCGTCGGTGCCGAAGAATGATTTTCCTTACCCGAAGACAAACCCATGCGCGACGCTGACCAGGGCCGTCCCGGCCAGACCGACGGCCGCGATCTGCGGATCGGCATCGTGCAGGCGCGCTTCAATGCGGCGCTGACCGAGGCGCTGGCGAAGGCCTGCCTCGACGAACTCGCGGTGCTCGGCGTGGTCGAGGCGCAGATCCGCCATATCAGCGTGCCGGGTGCGCTCGAGATTCCGCTCGCCCTCTTCGCGCTGGCCCAGAGCGAAGGCTACGACGCGCTGATCGCGCTCGGCTGCGTCGTGCGCGGCGCGACCTACCACTTCGAACTCGTCGCCAACGAGAGTGCGGCCGGCGTATCACGGGTCAGCCTCGACCACGAGATCCCGATCGCCAACGCCATCCTCACCGTCGAGACCGAGGCCCAGGCCTGGGCCCGGGTGGCTGACAAGGGGCGCGACGCGGCGCGGGTCGCGGTCGAGATGGCGAACCTGATGGAAGATCTGCTGTGAGCGAGCCGGAAGGTATCGATAAGGAAGCAGTCGACAAACCCGAAGTGCCGCCGCCCGCGGCCAAGCGCGTTCAGCCCAAATCGGGACGTCGGCGGGCGCGCGAGTTCGCGCTTCAAGGGTTGTACGAGTGGCTGGTATCGCAGACCGATGCGGGCGCGATCGACGCCCATATGCGCGAGCAGGACGAATTCGGCAAATGCGATCTGGCGCACTACCAGGCGCTGTTGCACGGCAGCATCGTCGAGGCCGCCGAGATCGATGCGGTACTGGCGCGCTTTCTCGACCGCAAGACCGCGCTGCTGTCGCCGGTCGAACACGGCGTGCTGATGATCGGCGTGTACGAGCTCAAGCACTGCATCGAGATTCCGTATCGCGTCGCGATCAACGAGGCGGTCGAGCTGGCCAAGAGCTTCGGCGGCACCGACGGCCACAAATATGTGAATGGCGTGCTCGACAAGGCGGCGTCGGTGCTGCGTCCGGTCGAGGTCGAAGCGCGTCGCGCCGCGCGGCGCTGAGGTCGCGAGCGGGATTCGCACGCCGCTGCGGCGAGAATTCGCGCATGCCCGAACTCGACACCGCCCGCATCCTCTCGCAGGTCCTGTGGGCCTCATTCGCCCTCGCGATGGTGTTCGGCGCGATCGCGCAGCGCAGCCACTTCTGCACCATGGGCGCCGTGGCCGACGTGGTCAACATGGGCGACTGGACGCGCGCGCGCATGTGGGCGCTGGCGGTCGCGGTGGCGGTGGTCGGCTTCAACACCATGGTCTGGCTCGGCTGGATCGAGGCCCGCAATACCTACTATGCCGGTCCACGCCTGCTCTGGCTCTCGGCGGTCGTGGGCGGGCTGATGTTCGGGTTCGGGATGGTGCTGGCGTCGGGCTGCGGCAGCAAGAGCCTGGTGCGCCTGGGCGCGGGCAACCTCAAGTCGCTGGTCGTGCTGATCGTGCTCGGTCTCTCGGCTTTCGCGACGTTGCGCGGCGTCACCGCCGTGCTGCGCACCTCGACGGTCGACAGCGTCGCCATCACGTTGCCGAGCGGGCAGGACGTGCCGACCTTGCTGGCCGGGGCGAGCGGCATGGCGGTGCCCACGCTCGCGCTCGCGGTCGCGCTGCTGGTCGCGCTGCCCCTGCTCGCCTGGGTGCTGATGCGCCGTGAAGGGCGTGGCGCCGAGGTCTGGTTGGGCGGCCTCGGCATCGGCCTGGTCATCGTCGCGGTCTGGTGGGTCTCGGGCCGCCTCGGACACGTGGCCGAAGATCCGGCCACGCTCGAGGAGGCCTTTCTCGGCACCAACTCGCGCCGCATGGAGTCGCTCAGCATGGTCGCGCCGGTCGCCTACACGCTCGACTGGCTGATGTTCTTCAGCGACAAGTCCAAGCTGCTCACGCTGGGCATCGTGAGCGTCGTCGGTGTCGTGCTCGGCTCGGCCATCGCCGCCTTGCTCGGGCGCAGCTTTCGCTGGGAGGGTTTCGGCGGCACCGAGGATGTGGCGAACCATCTCGTCGGCGGATTGCTGATGGGTGTTGGCGGCGTCACCGCGCTCGGCTGCACCGTCGGGCAGGGGCTGTCGGGCGTATCGACGCTGTCGCTGGGAAGCTTCATCGCACTCGCCGCAATCATCGGCGGCGCGCTGCTCGCGCTGCGTTACCAGGGCTGGCGCCTCGAACGAATGGCTTCGTGAAACGCCACGGCTGTTCCCACGGCGCTCCGCTGAATCAATAATGCCCTCGCGTTCCACTACCGAGGAGGTTGCGGCGATGAATATCCATACCCTTGCTCGCCGGCGACGGCTGGCCTGGCTCGCGGCCGGATTGCTGGCCGCCGGCAACTCTCCGGTGGGCGCTCAGACGGCACCTGCATCGAACGGACGAGCGCTTGCCGCCACCTGTTCGGCCTGCCACGGCACCGACGGCAAGGCACTTGCCGGCAGCGGCATGGTCGCGCTCGCCAGGCTGCCGAAGGAGCAGGTGACCGCCCAGCTGCGCGCGTTTCGCGACGGCAGCCGGCCGTCGACCGTGATGCAGCAGATCGCCAAGGGCTATTCCGAGGCCCAGATCGACGCCATCGCCGCGTATTTCGCGACTGTCCGCTGAGGAGCACAACCATGCAACGTCGTGAACTGATGCAAGCGATTTTCGGCGTCGGCGTTGGCGCCGGGTTCGGCGCCGCCCTGCCCGGCTGCGCCACCTCCGGCACGGCACCGTCGAGCGCCAAGGTGGTAGTGGTCGGCGGCGGCTATGGTGGCGCGACCGCGGCGAAATATGTTCGGCTGCTGTCGGCCGGCGCGATCGACGTGCTGCTGATCGAGCCGAACCCGTCCTTCGTCTCGTGCCCGATCTCCAACCTGGTTGTCGGCGGCGTGCGCCAGCTTGCCGATATCACCACCTCGTACGACGGCCTGCGCGCGCACGGCGTGAACGTCGTGCGCGACAGCGTCACCGCCATCGATGCCGCGCGCAAGACGGTGCGCCTGGCCGGCGGCGCCGAGGTGCGCTACGACAGGCTGGTGCTGTCGCCGGGCATCGATCTGATGTTCGACGGGGTGCAGGGCCTGCGCCAGGCGCAGGCCGACGGCCAGGTGCTGCAGGCCTGGAAGGCCGGAGCCGAGACAGTCGCGCTGTTCAGGCAGATCGAGGCGATGCGCGACGGTGGCGTTTTCGCGATCACGATCCCCGACGCACCGTACCGCTGCCCGCCCGGGCCCTATGAGCGAGCGAGCCTGGTGGCGGCCTATCTGAAGGCGAACAAGCCGCGTTCGAAGGTGCTGATCCTCGATGCGAATCCCGACGTGACCTCGAAGGGCCCGTTGTTCAAGAAGGCATGGAGCGAGCTGTACCCCGGCATGATCGAATACCGCGGTCAGCACAAGGCCACCGCGGTCGATGTGCCGTCGCGCACGATCCGGTTCGAGGTCCAGGAAGACGTGAAGGCCGATGTGCTCAACGTGCTGCCGCTGATGCGCGCCGGTGCCATCGCGGTGCAGGCGGGTCTCGCGAATTCGAATGCACGCTGGTGCAACGTCGACTACCGGACCTTCGAGTCGACTGCAGCGCCCGATATCCACGTGCTCGGCGATGCAATCCAGGTCGCACCGGCGATGCCCAAATCGGGCCACATGGCGAACGCCCACGCCAAGGTGTGCGCGGCGGCGATCGTGGCCCGCCTGAAGGGTGCCGAGATCGACCCGAATCCGATGCTGACCAACACCTGCTACAGCTTCGTGAGCCCGGCCGAAGTGATACATGTGGCGAGCGTCCACGAGTACGTGGCGGCCGACAAAACCTTCAAGGCGGTGGCCGGATCCGGTGGCGTCTCGACTGCGCGCTCGACCCTGGAGGCGACGTACGCCATGGGCTGGGCACGGAACATCTGGGCCGATGCCCTTGCCTGAGAGTGTGAGAGGCCATCCGCCCGGGCACCGATAATCCGCCCAGATGGCCGAACCGTTTCGCCTGCCCCTTCGCATCTATTGGGAAGATACCGACGCCGGGGGCGTGGTGTTCTATGCCAACTACCTGAAATTCTTCGAGCGCGCGCGCACCGAATGGCTGCGCAGCCTGGGTCATGAACAGGAAGCCTTGCGGCGCGACCACGGCACGCTGTTCGTCGTGAGCGAAACGTCGCTGCGCTATCTGCGACCGGCCCGGCTCGACGACCAGATCGAGGTCACGGTCGAGATGATCGAATGCCGCGGTGCCAGCATGCGGCTGGCACAACAGGCCTGGCGCAACGATTCGGGAACGCCGACGCTGCTGGCCGAGGGCACGATCCGCATCGGCTGCGTGGCCGTCGGAACTTTCGCGCCGCGGCGCATTCCCAACGACCTCTTGAACGCGACCCGATGAACCAGGACCTCTCCATCGTCACCCTCGTCACGCAGGCCAGCCTGGTCGTGCAACTGGTCATGGCGGGTTTGATGATCGCGTCGCTCGCGAGCTGGACCGTCATCTTCGGCAAGCTCTTCGGCCTGCGCAAGCTGCGCGCCGCGAACGAGGACTTCGAGCGCGAGTTCTGGGCCGGCAAGAATTTGAACGACCTCTACGGCGATGCCGCCGCGCGACGCAGCGGCTCGCCGATGGAGCGCATCTTCGCCTCGGGCATGCGCGAATTCATGAAGCTGCGCGAGCGCCGCGTGACCGATGCCGGATCGCTGCTCGACGGCTCGCGGCGCGCCATGCGGGCGAGCTACCAGCGCGAGATGGATGCGGTCGAATCGAATCTGTCGTTTCTCGCCTCGGTCGGTTCGGTCTCGCCGTACGTGGGCCTGTTCGGAACCGTGTGGGGAATCATGCATGCCTTCGTTGGGTTGTCCAACATGCAACAGGTCACGCTCGCCACGGTCGCACCCGGCATCGCCGAGGCGCTGGTCGCGACCGCCATCGGCCTGTTCGCGGCGATCCCGGCGGTGATCGCCTACAACCGCTTTGCGCGCGATATCGACCGTATCGCGATCCAGCTCGAAACCTTCATCGAAGAGTTCTCCAACATCCTGCAGCGCAATGCCGGCGCGCCGATGCCCACCAACGTCGCGCCGCTCGCCGCGGCGCATTAGGCGAGCCGCACGATGGCACACGTCAGCCACCGCGGCAGCTCGCGCCGGCGCACCATCAGCGAAATCAATATGGTGCCTTTCATCGACGTGATGCTGGTGCTGCTGATCATCTTCATGGTCACGGCGCCGCTCATCACGACCGGGCTCGTCGACCTGCCGAGCGTGGGCAAGAGTTCGCAGCGGCCGGAGCACGTGATCGAGGTCGTCGTCGCGAGCGATGCGAGCCTGCGACTGAAGGTCGACGGCAAGGAAGGTGCATCCGCCAACCTGCGCGATCTGGTTGCCCGCGTGCGCACCGCGCAGGCCGGGAATGCCGCAACGCCGGTCGTGATCTCGGCCGACCGCGCGGTCAAGTACGAGGCGGTGGTGGATGTGATGGGCAGGCTTCAGGAGGCGGGGTTCACTCGCGTGGGGCTGTCGGTCAAGCGAAACGCGGGCGGTTGAGCGGCGTCGATGGACAGCACGCTGCAGCGCGACATCTTTCTCCCGCACCGGCCGCAAGGCCTCGGCAAGGGATTCGCCCTCGCGGTGTTGGCGCACTTGCTGCTCGTCGCCGCGCTCACCGTGAGCGTGCGCTGGCGCGCGAGCAGCCCGGCCGCTGTCGAGGCCGAGCTGTGGGCTGCCGTTCCGCAGATGGCCGCGCCACGCGCCGTGGAGCCCACGCCGCGCCCGCAACCCAAGCCCGAACCCCCGAAGCCCGTGCCGCCGCCTCCACCGCCCGCGCCCGCACCCGCACCCGCCCCTGCGGTTCCCGATGCGCAGATCGCGATCGAGCAGGCGCGCAAGGCCGAACAGGCCCAGCGCGAGCAGGCCGATCGCAAGGAGGCTGCGCGCAAGGCGGCCGAGCGCGAGAAGGCAATCGAGAAGGCGCGCGAGAAGGAGGCTTCGCAAAAGCGTGAGAAGCAGGAGCGCGAACAGGCCGCCGAGCGCGAACGCGAACGCGAGCAGCAGGAAATCGCCCGCAAGAAGAAGGAACAGGCCGAGGCCCAGCGCGAGGCCAAGGCGCTCGAGGCGCAGCGCGAGGCCAACCTCAAACGCATCGCCGGCATGGCGGGCGCCAGTGGCGATGCCAATGCGACAGGCCGGGCCCTTCAGTCCGCGGGCCCGTCGGCGGGCTATGCCGGGCGCATCCGCGCGCGTATCAAACCGAATATCGTCTTCGCCGATACAGTCAGCGGCAATCCGGTCGCCAGCGTCGAAGTACGCGTCGCGCCGGACGGCACGATCACCGCGCGGCGCATCGTCAAGTCGAGCGGCGCACCGGCCTGGGACGATGCGGTGCTGCGCGCGATCGACCGGACCGAAGTCCTGCCGCGCGATACCGACGGACGCGTGCCGTCTTCGATGACGATCGATTTCAAGCCCCGCGACTGAGGCCGACTGTCGCGCGGCCGTTGCCGTTCAGCGGTAGCGCGCGATGAAGCGACGGTCGATGCGGTCCTTCCACCACCACACCCAGCGCCCTTCGGCCGACCACGCGCCCCACGACGCGATGGCGTGGCGTCCGCCGCACGCGAGCAGGTTGAGCGCGCGCTTGCCCGGGCGGTGCTCGAGCGGCGCCTCGCCGGTCAGCGTGCGGCGCAGGTTTTCGGCCAGCGGCGCGCCCGCACGCACCGCATAGACGCCGCTGCGCGGGCGCGGCGCATCGGGACGCGAAGCGATATCGCCGACCGCATAGACATTCGGATGCGACAGGCTTTGCAGGCTCGCGCCGGTAGCGACGAAGCCGGCGGCGTCGAGCTGCAGCCCACTCGCCCGCAGCCAGGGCGCCGGGCTCGCCCCGACCGCGAGCACCGCGGCGTCGCAGGCCAGCCCCTCGCCTTGGGCCAGGCGCAACTGGCGCGCGCCGATCTCGAGCACGCTGTCCTCGATCACCCGCACCGCCAGACGACGCAACGCATGCCGCGCCCGCGCCTGCGTACCCTGCGGAAAGGTCGGCAGCGGCGCGGTCCCGCCCGTCACCAGCGTGACGCGGGCGTGCGGTCCGAGCCGGAATTGCAGTGCCAGCGCCAGCTCGACAGCGGCGGCGCCCCCACCGACCACGACCACGCCGATGAAGCGCCGCTGCGCGCGTTCGATGAGGTCGTCGACGGCGCGCGCGAAATCCTCGATCGGCCGCACCGGCAGACCATGCTGCGCCGCGCCGGCAATCGAGCCGAGGTCGGTGATCGACCCGATGTCCAGGCTCAGCACGTCGTAGCCGAGATCGCCGCCATCGAAGAGGCGCATCCGGTTCGCAGCCGCGTCGATGCCGCAGGCGCTTGCCTGCACCCACGTCGCGCCGGCCTGCTGTGCGAGCAGGCGCAGGTCGATGCTGCACTCGGCTGCGTCGTAGTGGCCCGCCACGATGCCCGGCACCATGCCCGAATACAGCGCCTGCGGCCGCGGCGAGACGAGGCTCACGCGCGTCGCCGGCAGGGGCGACCGTGCAATGCGGCGCAGCACCTCGACATGGGCGTGGCCGCCGCCGAGCAGGAAAAGTTGTTTCACGCGACGCCGGATGACGCCATCACGTCGTCGTTCAGCGGCCGTCTCACCCGGTAGCGATGCGGCTCATAGCGATGCGGCTCAACGCGACAGCACCAGGTCGGCGACGTAGCTGACGCTGTGGCTCTGGGTGTTGTCCGAGTCGGCCCCGACGGCGATGCCGCTGATCGCCGGGATCTCGGTGGACTCGTCGCCGAAGAGCTTGAGGAAGTCCGCGCCGACGTCGCGCTTCTGCGCCGTCCACTTGTCAGCGCCAACAGTGCCGGTGCGCAGCACCATGTAACGCATGCGGCGGGTGAAGGCGTTGTCAAGCGTCGTCCCGACCGGCAACTTGTTGTCCCAGACATAGCAGACGGTCGCGGTGGGCAGCACGTCACTGGTTCGCGAACGCGCCAATTTGAGCAGTTGACGGTCGCCGAATGGCACCTTGTCGAGCGGCATGTCGAAGAAGACGCAGACCTTGACCGCCGTGTCATCGCCGGTCTTCTCGCGGAGATCCGCAGCATCGACGAATTTCTCAACGCGCCACTGCCACGCGAGCTGAGTACCTGGGTCGGCGCGCACTGCGTGCGCCAAGTTGCCGTACGACAGATCGGCCTCGACCTTGAGCGCGCGCTTGCCGTCCAGATCGACAAGCGAGAACTTAGTCACCGGCTTGGTCTGGCCGGGCAGGCCGATAAATTTCCATGGCGCGTTCGGCGCCGACTCGCCCTTTGCGAACGGCGTGAGCGTCGTCCCCTGGGCAAGTGCGACCGAGGCCAGCGAGGCAGCGACCCAGCCGAGGGCGACGGTGACGAATGTTCGAAGCATGATGGTCCTCAGGAAAAGGGTTGAACTCAGTTGCGCTGCCAAGCATGGTAGCGGGCCACCCATTCAAGCAATTTGGTCGGCTGATGTGCCCGCTTCCATTCGCCGGCGGCATATTTGTTGGCCTCGGCCATCGTCGGATAGGTATGGACGGTGCCGAGAATCTTGTTCAGCCCGATACCTTGCTTCATCGCCAGCACATATTCGGCGAGCATGTCGGCCGCATGCGCACCGACGATGCAGGCGCCGAGGATCGTGTCCTTGCCCGGCACCGTGAGCACCTTGACGAAGCCTGCGGTGGCGCCGTCGGCGATCGCGCGGTCGAGTTCCGCGATTTGGTAGCGCGTGAGCTCGAAGGCAACGCCCTTCTCCTTCGCTTCCTGTTCCGAAAGGCCGACGCGCGCGACTTCCGGATCGGTGAAGGTGGCCCAGGGAATGACGCGGTAGTCGGCCTTGAACATCTTGAAGCGCCCGAACAAGGCGTTGACCGCCGCATACCAGGCCTGGTGCGCCGCGGTATGGGTGAACTGGTAGGGCCCGGCGACGTCGCCCGCGGCGTAGATGTTGGGCATCGAGGTCTGCAGATACTCGTTCGTCGGCAGCGTCTTCGGTGGCTTGGCGGGGTCGATCAGTCCGAGCGCTTCGAGGCCGAAGCCGGTCAGGCGCGCGCTGCGTCCAACGGCGCAGAGCAGGCAGTCGAATTCGATGCGACTCGATTGCCCGGGGTGTTCGACGACGAGAAAACGCGCCTCGCCCTCCCGCTCGCAGCGCAGCGCCTTGTGGTCGGTCAGGACCATCACGCCGTCGCGCTCAAGTGCGGCGCGCACCAGTGCGGCCGCATCTTCGTCCTCGCGGATCATCAGGCGCGGCGCCATCTCGACCTGGGTGACCTGCGAACCCAGGCGCGCGAACGCCTGTGCCAGCTCGCAGCCGATCGGCCCGCCGCCGAGCACGACCAGCCGGCGAGGCAGCTCGCGCAGCTCCCACAAGGTATCGCTGGTGAGATAGCCGACGTCGTCCAGTCCGGGCAGCGGCGGCACCGCCGGGCGGGCGCCGGTCGCGACGACGATGGCCCGCGCGGTCAGCGTCTGCCGCGTGCCGTCATCGAGTTCGACCTCGACCCGCCACGGATCGACGAGGGTCGCGCGGCCTCGCAGCACCTCGACCCCGAGGCCGGTATAGCGCTCGACCGAATCGTGCGGCTCGATCGCCTTCACGATGCCGGCGACGCGGTCCATCGCGGCGGCGAAGTCGAGTTTCGCGCCCGACGGTGCGATGCCGTGCTCGCCAGCGTGCGCCATCTCGTGCATCAATGTCGCGGTGCGGATCAGCGCCTTGCTCGGCACGCAGCCGTAATTGAGGCAGTCGCCGCCCATCTTGTGGCTCTCCACGAGCGTGACCTTGGCCTTGACAACCGCCGCGATATAGCTGGAAACCAGCCCGGCCGCGCCGGCGCCGATCACGATCAGGTTGCGGTCGAAGGTCTTCGGCTTCGTCGCGGCCCAGGGCGCATAGACCTTGCCCCGCTTTACCGCATCGACGATCTTCTTGGCGACGAGCGGAAAGATGCCGAGCAAAACGAAGGAGCCGATCACGCCGGGCGACAGAATTCCTGCGAGGCTGTCGATGCGCGCCAGCTGGGTGCCGGCATTCACGAAGACCAGCGTGCCGGCCAGCATGCCGATCTGGCTCACGAGATAGAAGGTGCCCGCCTTCATCGCCGTCAAGCCCATCACGAGGTTGATGACGAAAAACGGGATCAGCGGCACCAGACGCAGCGTGAAGAGGTAGAACGCGCCCTCCTTCCCGATGCCTTGGTCGATCTCGGCCAGCCGTTGCGCGAAGCGCGCCCGAATGCTGTCGCGCAACACGTAGCGCGAGACCAGGAAAGCCAGCGTCGCGCCGATGCTGGAAGCGAAGGACACCAGCAGCGTCCCCGCGAATAGTCCGAAGACCGCGCCGGCGGCGAGCGTCATGATGGCCGCGCCGGGCAGCGACAAGGCCGTGACGGCGACATACACCGCAAAGAAGGCTGTTAGCACGAGCGCCGGACGCGCGTCGTACAGCGCGACGAAATCGGCCTGCCGCTGCTTGACGAAACCCAGGCTGAGATAGCGCCCCAGGTCGAACGCGAAATAGGCCACAACGAGCGCGATGACGACGCCGAGCAGGAGCAGCTTCTTGCGTGACATGGCCGTCCTCGATTGTCGAAAGCCGAAAGTTGCGCCGCGCTGACCGCCGAGGCTGCGGCAGTGTGCCATCGACGTGCGGCGTGCGCGCTGACGATCTCGGTCGACGCGGGGCGGCAAATCTTTCCGCACGCCCCCTATTTGCCTCCCGGCACCACTCCTTGCAGATCGAGCGTGCTCGCGGTCGAGACGACGCGGCCGGCGGCGTCGAACGTGACCGAGAAAATGCGGTTCTCGTTACCCTCGACATAACGCCAGTCCCACACCTCCTCGTGCTTCAGCGCGAAGTGACGCGCCGAGGCGGGCTGGCCGAGCAAGCGGCGCACCTGCGTCTTGTCCAGGCCAGCAACCACGCGCGCGAAATCGACTGGCTTCAGCACCTGGCGAAGCGCACTCATGCGGCCGTCGGTGCCGATGGTGATCATGTAGTTCTGCCGGCCCTCGGGCTGGCGCGTGTATTCAAGCGTCGTCGATCCGTCGGGCTCGCGGTAGACGGCCGCGGGCACACCGAACTGCTTGCGCACATCGGCCTCGGTCGCGACGCCCTCTTCCAGCGCTTCGATGCGCCGGCGATCGCAGCCGCCCAGCACCAGCGCCACCAACGCGGCAGCGAATGCCGCGATTCCCAGCCATGCCATGTCCCCGTCCCTCATGCCGTCCCCGTTAAACTGCCGGCCCGCACTCTATCGCTCGCCCGGTCCGCCCCCATGCCCTGGTTCTGGAAGCCCTACACCTCGGACGTCACGTCCTTCATCGGCAAGCTCAAGGCCGACCGACCCACGCTCGAGGCGGAACAGCGCGATGGCCGCGCCCTGCTGTGGGACCGCCCGCTCGACCGCGATGCTATTGCTGACTACGACGAGGCGAACGTGCCGCAGCAGCCATACGTGTACCAGACCGCGGCCAAGTGACGCGGCCGAAGTGCCGGCCGGCGCGCCCATGAGCCTCGCCCGGCCGCCCGAAGGCGCTCATTCCCGCTTGGCCGGAGCGCGCCCGGACAGGGCCCGTCCCCGCGAACGGACCTTGCCTCGCGCACGCCTGGTCCCTCCGCGGGCCAGTCCGGCCGCAGGCCGAAGGGTGCCCCAGTGACCACCGACACCCTCGCGCGCGACCGCCTGGCCGGCGGCGAGGGATCGGGGCCGGCCGGCGTCGTCGACGGCGTGGCATTGGCCCGCCTGTACGGCGAGCCACTCTTCGCGCTGCCGACCGATCTGTATATCCCGCCGGACGCACTCGAGGTCTTTCTCGAAGCCTTCGAGGGCCCACTGGATCTGCTGCTGTACCTGATCCGGCGCCAGAATTTCAACATCCTCGATATCCCGCTCGCGAGCGTGACGCGCCAGTACCTGGCGTATGTCGAGCAGATCCGCAAGAGCAACCTCGAGCTCGCCAGCGACTATCTGCTGATGGCGGCGATGCTGATCGAGATCAAGTCGCGCATGCTGCTGCCGCCGAAGAAGTCGGCCGACGGCGCAGAGCCCGAAGATCCGCGCGCTGAACTCGTGCGCCGGCTCATCGAATACGAGCAGATGAAGCTCGCCGCCGCCCGTATCGATGCGCTACCGCTGGTCGGACGCGATTTTCTGCGGGCACAGGTCGCGGTCGACCAGACCCTGGTAACGCGCTTTGCGGAGGTGACCCCCGACGATCTGCGCGCCGCCTGGGCCGGCCTGCTGCAACGCGCCCGCCTGACCCAGCACCACACCGTCACGCGCGAGCAGCTCAGCGTTCGCGAGCACATGAGCATCGTCCTGCGCCGCCTGCAGGGCCGCCGCTTCGCAATGTTCGAAGACCTGTTCGACGCGGTGCACGACCCCCAGGTGCTGGTCGTGACTTTCATCGCCCTGCTCGAACTGGCGCGCGAGCGTCTGCTGGAAGTGACGCAGGCCGAAGCGTTTGCGCCGATCTATGTGAGGCTGGCGTATTCGCCGCTCGAATAACGACGCCTCAATCGATGGGTCGCGTACCTCGGCACGCGGGGTAGCCGCTGCAACCCCAGAAGCCGGCTCCGGCACTGGCGCCGCGCCTCGCGGTGCGGCCGACCATCGACGAGCCGCAGCGAGGACACAGCGGCGCGGCGGCCTGTTTCGGTGAAGCAACCGGCGTCGGCGTGGCCGAGATAGGTACGCTCCGCGTCGGCGGTTCTGATGGGCGACGCGGCGGGACGGCCGGGCTGATCGATGGTGCGGACTGCTTCGGCGCTGCCTGCGAAGCTTGTGCTTTCTTGATCATCGCGCCCAGGCGCGAGCCGTCGATCAAGGTCAGATTGCGGCCGCTCGTGAACTCGCTCGCAGCCGGCGTGAAGCTGCCCGATGTCACCACGAAACCGGCAGCGGCCCCGCGGGCGGTCATCACGCCGTAGAGCTCGCGGACCACGTCCACGCCGACCTTGTAGGCCCGCCAGTGCTTGCACTGAACCAAGTGGATTTCCCCGCCGCGGCTCAGCACCAGATCGACCCCGCCATCCGCACCGCCACCCCCGCTCTGCTCGACCCGATAGCCTTGCGTGCGAAACGCCTCGGAGATCAGCAGCTCGAACTCGCGCCAATTCATATGCGCCAACGCCGGGCCGACCTCGTTGTGCGTCACCTCGCCGAGGAGACGGCAGCGCTGATGGCGCTTGAAAGCCGAAATAGCGGCACCCAGCAGGCAGACCAGCGGCAACAGAAACTGGCCGACGCTGGCCAGCCCGACAGACATGCCGCGAAATACCGTCGCCTGGATCTCCCCAGGCGCCGCGCTCGGCACGAAGGTTTGTGTGGCCACGCGGTGCAGCACGGCATATGCGAATGCGGCCAACCCGACTCCGACCCACCACGGCAACCTGGATATCAAGTCGGTCAGAGCGTTCAGGAAGCCGGTTCTGGAGCGGCGCGCCATGCGTCAGTGCCTCCGGGGATCAGCCGATGTCGGGATGAGCGGTATCGAGAATTGCCGGCGCGATTCCGGCTTCGGGCAGCGCAGCCAGCAGCGCGGCGTCGAGCGTCGCCAGCGGCAAGCCGCGCCGAAGCGCCAGTTCGAGATAGGCTGCGTCGTAGGCGCTGAGACCGAAGTGCGCCGCCAGCTCGTCGAGGTCGACCATCGAGACGGGCTCGCGATCGACGCGCAGGCGCAGCGCGGTGGCGGCGGCGACGAGTTCGCGCCGCTTCGGATCGGCGATGCGCTTGCGGCGCTGGGCGCCCAGCAGCAGGTTGCCCATTTCGAGCAACCACAGTGCCGGCACCCAGACCTCGTTCGTCGCGGTGGCCTGCAACGCGGCCTCGGTGAAAGGCGTCGCCTCGTCGGGCAGGAACCAGGCGGCGCTGACCGATGCATCGACGACGAAGGCCGGCATGGTGTCAGGCTGTCTGTGCGTACATCAGCGCCGGCCTTCGGCGATCAGGTCGCGGCTCTTCAGGCGCCCGAGGCTCACGCCCGCACGGCTCGCGCGCAGCCCGGCGACGGCATCGTGGCCGGCCTGCGCGGCGTCGCCGGACGTCGGCGCCGCCAGGCGGGCGACCACCTTACCGCGGCGCGTGATGATGAATTCCTCGCCCGCCTGGACACGGTCGATCAGCTCCGACAAGCGGTTCTTGGCATCGAACAATGCGACCTCGCTCATGCGGCCTCCGAAGGATCATTGAAATCCGATTCTAGACAGCTATCTATCTAGCCAGCTAGCTCGATGAAAAATCAATGCGCCTCGTCCCAGTTTGGCCCGACTCCGACTTCGGCGAGCAACGGCACTTTCAGTTCGGCGACCGACGCCATGATGCGCGGCACTTCGGTGCGGGCCCATTCCAGCTCGGCGACCGGCACCTCGAACACCAGTTCGTCGTGCACCTGCATGATCATCCGCGTCGCACGCTGCTCGCGGTCGATCGCACGCTGCACCTCGATCATCGCGAGCTTGATGAGGTCGGCCGCGGTGCCCTGCATCGGCGCGTTGATCGCCTGGCGCTCGGCCGCGGCCTTGCGCGGGCCGCTGCCGCCGTTGATGTCCTGCAGCACGATGCGCCGGCCGAACAGGGTCTCGACATAGCCCTTGTCGCGTGCCGACGCCTTGGTCTCGTCCATGTAGCGCTTGACGCCGGGATAGCGCGCGAAATAGCGCTCGATATACGAGGCCGCGGCGCCGCGCTCGATGCCGAGGTTGGCGGCGAGGCCGAATGCGCTCATGCCGTAGATGAGGCCGAAATTGATCACCTTGGCGTAGCGCCGCTGCTCGGATGCGACCTCGGCCACCGGCACGCCGAAGACCTCGCTGGCGGTCGCGCGGTGGACGTCGATGCCCTCGGAGAAGGCGTGCAGCAACCCGGCATCGCCCGACAGGTGGGCCATGATGCGCAGCTCGATCTGCGAGTAGTCTGCACTCAGGATGACATTGCCCGGCGGCGCGATGAAGGCCTCGCGCACCCGACGCCCTTCCGCCGTGCGGATCGGGATGTTCTGCAGGTTCGGGTCGTTGCTCGACAGCCGCCCGGTCACAGCTACCGCCTGCGCGTAGTTGGTGTGGACGCGCCCGGTCGTCGGGTTGACCATCAGCGGCAGCTTGTCGGTGTAGGTGCCCTTCAGCTTCGACAGGCCGCGGTGCTCGAGCAGCTTGGCTGGCAGCGGGTAGTCGGCCGCGAGTTCCGACAGCACATCCTCGTCGGTGCTCGGCGCGCCGCTCGCCGTCTTGCGGCGCGCCGGCAGGCCGAGCTTGCCGAACAGGATTTCTCCGATCTGCTTCGGGCTGCCGAGGTTGAAGGGCTGGCCCGCCAGCTCGTGCGCCTCGCGCTCGAGGATCACCATGCGCTCGGCCAGCTCGTGGCTCTGGCGCGCCAGCAAGGCGCTGTCGATCAGCACGCCGGTGCGCTCGATGCGCGCCAGGATCTCGGCCGCCGGCATCTCGATGCGGCGATAGACATCGAGCAGCCCGGCCTGGGCCTCGATCTGCGGCCACAACACCTGGTGCACGTGCAGCGTCAACTCGCTGTCCTCGCACGAGTAGTGGCCGGCGCGCTCGATATCGACCTGGTCGAACGGGATCTGGTTCGCGCCCTTGCCGCACAGGCTCTCGTAGCTCGCGCCGCTGCGGTTCAGGTGGCGCTGCGCCAGGCTTTCCAGGCTGTGCGGGCGGTGCGCCTCCAGCACATAGCTTTGCAGCAGCGTGTCGTGCAGATAGCCGCGGATCGGGATTCCGGCGTTCGCGAGCACGTGGCTGTCGTACTTGGTGTTCTGGCCAACCTTGGCGGCCTCCGGGTTCTCGAGCCAGGGCTTGAGGCGCGCCAGCACGGTCTCGATCGAAAGCTGGTCGGGCGCGCCGGGATAGCTGTGGCGGATCGGGATATACGCCGCCTCGCCCACCTCGACCGCGAGCGAAATTCCGACCAGGCGCGCGCGCATCGGGTCGAGCGAATCGGTTTCGGTATCGATCGCGGTCAAGCCCGCCGCCTCGATCCTCGACGCCCAGCGCTCCAGCGCCGCTTCGTCGACCACGCATTCGTAGCGGGCTTCGACCAGTGCCGAGGCGGCTTGGGCGGCGCCGTCGGCCGGCGGCGGCGCGAGCGCGGCATCGCCCGGCGTGCTGACGCTTTCCTCGATCTCGCGGCGCCAGCTCTTGAAGCCGTAGCGTTCGAAGAATTCGAGCAACCCGGCGCTGTCCGGCTCCATCAGCGCGAGTGCATCGAGCGACGGCCAGCCGGCCACGTGCTCGGCGAGTTCGCAATCGGTGACCACGGTGACGAGTCGCCGGCCGAGCGGCAGCCAGTCGAGCGCCTGGCGCAGGTTCTCGCCGACCGCGCCCTTGAAACCATGCGCCGAGGCCATCACGGCGTCGAGCGAGCCGTACTCGGCGATCCATTTGGCGGCCGTTTTCGGGCCAACTTTGTCGACGCCCGGGACGTTGTCGACGGCATCGCCGACGAGCGTCAAGTAGTCGACGATTCGGCTCGGCGGGACGCCGAACTTGGCCAGCACGGCCGCCTCGTCGAGGCGCTCGCCGCTCATGGTGTTGATCAGCGTGACCTGCGGGTTGACGAGCTGCGCCAGATCCTTGTCGCCGGTCGAGATGACCACCTCGTGGCCCGCCTGCGCTGCCACCCGCGCCAGAGTTCCGATCGCATCGTCGGCCTCGATGCCGGGCACCGTCAGCACTGGCCATCCGAGCAGGCGCACGACCTCGTGGATGGGCTCGATCTGCTGCACGAGCGGCTCGGGCATGGTCGAACGCGTCGCCTTGTAGTTGGCGTACAGGTCGTCGCGGAAGGTCTTGCCCTTGGCGTCGAATACGCACACCGCGTGCCGCGGCTTCACGTCGAGCAAGGCTCGTCGCAGCATTGCCACCATGCCGTGGATGGCGCCGGTGGGCACGCCTGAGGGACCGCGCAGATCGGGCAGCGCGTGGTAGGCGCGGTAGAGGTAGCTCGAGCCGTCGACAAGCAGCAGCACATTCGATTCGGAGTTCATCCGCACATTGTCTCCACGCCGGCGTCCACAGCCGGGGGTGCCGCCTAAAATGCCGGCATGACTCACGCCATGACTCGGCCCGCCCTGCTCCTGCTCCTCGCCTGCGCGGCGCTCGAACTTCGGGCCCAGCCGGCGCCGGTCAGCGGCTCGGCCGAGCCTGAAGTGCGTGCCGGCATGATCGAGGACGAGGGCGCGAAGATCGAGGAATTGCGGGTGCGCGGCCAGACGCAGCGCATCGTCGTCTCTCCCAAGCGCGGCCCGCGCAGCAGCTACGAAATCATCACCGGCGACGGTTCGCGCGACCTTTCCGAGGGAGCGAGCTCGACACGCGGAGCTGCCGGCAAGCGGGTCTGGAACGTCTTCAGTTTCTGACGCGATGGCGGTTTTCACCGAAGTCTCGTTCGGCGAGGCAGCCGGCCTCGTGCAGGGTCTGGGCATCGGCGACCTCACCGGGCTCGCGCCTTGCGAAGGCGGCATCGAGAACACCAACTACTTCGTCGACACCACGCGCGGGCGCTACGTCCTCACACTGTTCGAACGGCTGACGTCCGAGCAGCTGCCGTTCTACCTCGAACTGATGCGCCACCTGGCCGAACGCGGCCTTCCCGTGCCGGGTCCGCACGCGGATGCGCAAGGTGGCATCCTGCATCGACTGGCCGGCAAGCCGGCAGCCGTGGTGGACCGGCTCGGCGGTACCCACCACCTCGCCCCGGACGCCGGCCATTGCGCCAGCGTGGGCGAGTTGCTGGCGCGCATCCACGCCGCGACGGCGGATTTCGCGCACTGTCAGCCGAACCTGCGCGGCCTGGCGTGGTGGCGCGATACGATTCCCGTGGTCGCGCCGTTCCTCGCTGCCGAGCAGCGCGAACTCGCCGAAACCGAACTCGCGTTCCAGGAGCAACTCGCGCAGTCCGCGGCGTGTGCCGCGTTGCCGCGCGGCGCCATCCACGCCGACCTGTTTCGCGACAACGCCATGTTCGAAGGCGACCGTCTCACCGGCGTGCTGGACTTCTATTTCGCCGGCGTGGACACCTTCCTGTTCGACATCGCCGTGTGCCTCAACGACTGGTGCATCGATCTCGACACGGGTCGGCTCGAGGAGTCGCGCGCCACGGCGCTGGTGGCCGCGTACCAGAGGGTGCGGCCGCTCGACGGTGCCGAGATGCGCCTGCTGCCCGCCATGCTGCGTGCAGCGGCGCTGCGCTTCTGGGTTTCGCGCCTGTGGGACCTGCACGTGCCGCGAGATGCCCATGTGCTGAAGGCACGCGACCCCGATCACTTCGAACGCGTGCTGCGCGCGCGGTTGGCCACGCCCTGGCATCCGCCGGTCGCACCGGTCGCGGCCACCCACGCCTGAATCGCCATGGCACCGATCCAGCTGCAGACCGTACCGTCGCGCCGCGGCG
>JBDSEG010000276.1:0-2837 GCA_039920165.1 Burkholderiaceae bacterium | reverse complement strand
ATCGGCTCGTGCTCCCAGCTTGATACGGTCGCGGTGGTCATCGCCTGGCCCCTCCAGACCAGGTCGAGGTGGGCGCGTGACCCGGCCGCCGCAAGGCGCAACTGGACCGAGCGGATGGCGTAATCCTCAGTCAGGCGCCCGGCGAGAAATACCAGCGCCTGCAACAGCGAAAAGCTGTCGACCTCGAGCCACAACGACGCATCGACTTCGCTCAAAGCGACTCGGCACCCATACAGCGTCTCGATGCGCCGCGCCGCCGCTGCGAGCAAGTCGGCGCCGAGCATGTCTTCCATCGGCCAGCGGGTTTTTAGCATCTGCGTAGTGTGGGTGTCGAGCTCGCGGATGCGCTGGCTCATCGCATTCACTTCGTCGCGAATGACGCACTGGAATCGTTCGCGCGTCTTAGCGTCGAGATCGGGAAAGTCGAGCATCTCGACCGCCGCCTGCAGGTTGCCCAGCGACGCGCGGCTGCCCTCGGTCAGCCCGTGCAGCATCCGGTCGCGTTGCGACTGCTCGGCAAAGTCGCGCGTGATGTTGTCCAGCATCAGCACGAAGCCGTTGAGTGAGACGTCCACAGCTCCCGGCGATGGGATGTCGCCTGGGATCGCGCGCACCGGCGCAAGCTGCACGCGCAGCAACTGCCCGCCGCGCGTGCCGGTGACGAACTGCGCCGATGGGTTGGCCACGCCGCGTTGCAGCCGCTGCTGCACGCTTTCCAGCGCGTGCGCCACCAGATTGCGATCGAACACCGCATAGATGGAACGGCCAAGGCCAATCAACTCAGCGCCGTCGGCGAGCGACGGCGATTGCGACAACACGCGAAACTGCAACCGGGCACGGGCGTTGTAGAGCAGGATGCGACCGTCGAGGTTGCACACCACCACGCTTTGCGTCAGCTCCGACATCAGCGCCGCGAGCCGGCTGCGCTCCTGTTCGATTTCGCGACTGGCATCGCGCACCTTGTGTTCGATGTCGGCGCGCAGCTCGCCGCGCTGGCGTACGAGTTTATTGACCGCGGCGGTCAGCGCTTGGACCTCGGCACTGCCCTGCAAAGAGATCTCGCGCTGGTTGTTGCTGCCGGCAAGCGCCTGCACCTGCTCGGCCAGGCGCGCCGGCATAGCGACCCAGCGCTGGTACGCCATGCGCAGCACGGCGCCGAGCGCGCCGGAAAGCATGAGCCAGAGCATCAGCGTCAGGGCGAGGCGCGGTTCTATCAGCGTGCCTAGCGCGGCGCGCTCGGGTGCGTCCAGCGTGGCCCAGATGACGGCCGCGACAGCGGCGCTCCAGATCGCCAGCACTGCGCCGGGCGCGACAATGGCCGCGACCTCGCGCCAGTCGATCTTCACGAGATAATGCCCAGCAGTTCACGCACGCGAGCCGCCAATTCCTTGGTCGAAAAAGGCTTAGTCATGTAGGCGTCCGCGCCGAGTGCAGTGCCTTTCGCGAGATCGGTGTCGCGGCCCTTGGCGCTGAGCATCAGGATCTTCACCCCGGCGAGCGATGCGTCGGCGCGAACTGCTTGGCAGATTTCGAAGCCACTCTTGCCGGGCATCATCACATCGAGCAGCACCAGGTCGGGCCGGTCACGAACAATCGCATCCAGCGCAGCCTGGCCGTCACGCGCCACGCTCACCTCGTAGCCCTCGCGTTTCATCAGAAATTCGAGCGAGATGACGATGTTCGGTTCGTCATCGGCGATCAGAACGCGGTGTGTCATCTTGCTGTCTCCTCGTCACCCGAACCATTCCACGGCAGGTAGAAGCCGAAGCAGGCCCCCTGCCCCGCCTCGCTTCGCAACCACATGCGGCCGCCGAAATGTTGCACGATCCGGCGGCTGATCGGCAAGCCCAGTCCGGTGCCGGCAGGGCGATTCGACCCATCGCCGCCTTGGCGGAACTTCTCGAATACCAGTGACTGTTGATCGGCCGGCACGCCGGGGCCATTGTCCTGCACCTCGATCTGGACCCCCTCGTCGCCGGCCGCCAGGCGCACATCGACGCGGCCACCTTCCTGCGGCATAAACTTGGCCGCATTGGACAATAAATTGAGCATCACCTGGGTCAGGCGATCGGGATCGGCGCGCAGCGGCCGTACCGCCTCAGGAATATGCAGCGCCACCTCGGCCCCGCGCCCCCGGAACAGCTCGGAGGTGGTCTGCACCGCCTGGGTAAGCAAGGCGCGGAGATCAATGTCGGCGCTATGCCACTCGCCATGCCCCGCTTCGATCTTGGCCATGTCGAGCACCTGGTTGACGAGCCGGCTCAGGCGCTCGGTCTCGGCAACCACGATGCCAAGGAACTGCTGACGCTGCGCCGCGTCCATGTCGGCCTCGCCCTGCATCAGCTCGGCCAGGGCGCGGATCGAGGTCAGCGGCGTGCGCAATTCATGCGTCACCGACGACATGAAATCATCCCTCAGCCGGTCGAGGCTCTTCAACTGCTCGTTGGCGGCGCGCAGCTCGGCGGTGGCGCGTTGCAGCGACAGCGATTTTTCTTCCAGCTCGCGCGAATAGCTGCGCAGTTGCGACGCCTCGTCGAGCATGCGCATCACATCGTCGAGGCCGAGCGCCTCCTCCTCGACGACCGCGGCGACCATCACCCGCGCCGACGCGCTGCCGATCGCGCCGGCCAGCTGCGTCTCGACGAACTGCACCAGCCGGGCATCGGCCGGTATCTGCTCGATCGCGGCGACGCCGCGCTGGCGCGCATAGTCGCGGAACATCTCGGCCGCGCGCGCCGCACCGAGAAAGCGGCTCGCCAGCGGCAACAGCTCTTCGACACGGGCGCGCCCGCGCCAGAACACCGGGCCGGCGACGACGCTCCCGCCGCGCCCGGCGT
>JBDSEG010000275.1:0-6308 GCA_039920165.1 Burkholderiaceae bacterium | reverse complement strand
ATACCGAGGAACTGCGCGAGCTCGGCTTCCCGGTCTTCGCCGTCGGCGCGAGCCCGAACGGTCCGACCAAGTTCATTCCCGGCCGCATCAACTGGCCGATCTCGTGCGGCGAGATCGCCATCCAGCCGGGCGACCTGATCGTCGGCGACGCCGACGGCGTGGTCGCGATCGAGCGCGACAAGGCCGCGTCGCTGATCGACCTGGCCGCGCGCAAGGTGGCCGACGAGCGCGGCCGCATCGCCGACATCGTGGCCGGCCGCGACATCCGCCCAAAGTGGCTCGAAGCCTCGCTGCGCGCCGCCGGCGTGCTCAAGGCCGGCGAGACCCTCTGACCTTCAAGACGCAGGAACGCAGACCCCATGGAACAAGTCCTCGCCGCCGTCAAGACCGGCGCCAACCAGATCGAGATCCGCGAATTCCCGATGCCGGAGATCGCCCCCGACGCTGCGCTGCTGAAGATGGAGGTGGCCGGCATCTGCGGCACCGACGTCAAGATGTACAAGGAGCCGCTGAAGGGCGGCCCGGTCATCATGGGCCACGAGAACATCGGCACCATCGCCAAGGCGGGGGCCGAGTTCACGAAGCGCAAGGGCTTCAAGGAAGGCGACCTGGTCTTCGTCGAGCACTACGTCGGCTGCATGAAGTGCGAGTGGTGCCACAAGGGCGAGTACCGCCACTGCGAGAACACCGACTGGCGCGCCAACCCCGACGGCATCCGCTACGGCTACACCTCGGCCGACAAGCCGCCGCACCTGTGGGGCGGCTTCGCGCAGTACGCCTACCTGCCGTGGAACTCGGTGGTGCACAAGGTGCCCGACGGCGTGTCGCCCGAACTCGCCGGGCTTGTGACGCCGATGGCCAACGGCATCGAGTGGTCGCTGTTCGACGGCGGGGTCGGCTACGACGACATCGTGCTGATCCAGGGGCCAGGCCAGCAGGGCCTGTCGCAGACCGTGATCTGCAAGCAGGCGGGGGCCAAGATGATCATCGTCACCGGCACCTCGAAGGACGCCGCGCGCATGGAGGTGGCGAAGGCGCTGGGCGCCGACCATGTGATCGACGTGCAGGCCGAGGACCCGCTCGCGCGCATCCTCGAACTGACCGGCGGGCGCGGCGTCGACGTGGTGCTCGACTGCACCGCGGGCGCCGGCACCTTCCCGATCATGCTGGGCATCGAGGCCATGAAGCGCAAGGGCGGCACCATGGTCGTGCAGGGCGAGATGGGCGACTTCCCGAACTTCCCGCTCGCCAAGATGACGCTCAAGTGGATCACGCTGAAGAGCGCGCGCGGCCACAGCTACCGGGCCTGCGAGTACGCGCTGGCGCAACTCGCCTCCAAGCGCTTCCCGCTCGAGAAGGTGACGACGCACCGCTTCGGTCTGAAGGACGTCGACCTGGCGATCAAGTCGGTCGGCAACGCGGGCGTGCCGAACGTGATCCATGCGTCGCTGATGCCGTGGCTGTAGCCGGGGACGACCGCATCCCGGTCACGGTGCTGACCGGTTACCTCGGCGCTGGCAAGACGACGCTGCTCAACCGCATCCTGAGCGAACCCCACGGCCGACGCTACGCCGTGCTGGTCAACGAGTTCGGCGAGATCGGCATCGACGGCGAGCTGATCGTCGGTGCCGACGAAGAACTGTTCGAAATGAACAACGGCTGCGTCTGCTGCACGGTGCGCGGCGACCTGATCCGCACCTTGCATACGCTGCTTGCCGGCAACGCGGCGCGTGCCAAACCCTTCGACGCCATCGTCGTCGAGACTACCGGCCTGGCCGACCCTGGCCCGGTCGCGCAGACCTTCCTGGTCGATGCGCTGCTGCAGGCGAAGACGCGCCTCGACTCGATCACGACCGTGGTCGATGCGCGCCACATCGGGTTGCGACTGGCCGACAGCTTTGAAGCGGCCGGGCAGATCGCGTTTGCCGACCAGATCGTGCTGAACAAGACCGATCTGGTATCGCTCGCCGAGCTCGATGCCGTCGAGGCGCGGCTGCGGCGCTTGAACCCGCTGGCGCCGATCCACCGCGCGCAGCGCAGCCGGGTCGCGCTGGCCGAAGTGCTGGAGCGGGGTGGCTTCGATCTCGACCGCATCGAGGCAATGCCGCCGCCGGCATCGGCGGCGAGCATCGATGACGCGCACGTGCACGACGAACACTGCGGTCATGACCACCTTCGTCCCGCCGCGTCGCCGCTGCACGATGCGGGCATTCACAGCGTATCGGTCGTGTCCGTTTCGCCCATGGACGGTGAGGCGGTGAGTGACTGGCTCAAGGCCTTGCTGGCCGAGCAGGGCGACGACATCCTGCGCGCGAAGGGCATCGTCGCCGTGGCGGGCGATCCGCGTCGGCTCGTCTTCCAGGCGGTCCACAGGCTGCTCGAAGGCGACTGGCAGCGGCCGTGGCGCGCGGACGAGGCGCGCACGAGCCGGCTCGTCTTCATCGGCCGCAGGCTCGATGCGGCGGCGCTGCGTGGCGCCTTCGAGGCCTGCACCGCGGCTGCATCGTCGCGCTGACGAAACGCGCGCCCGACGACCCGCGGCGGGTCGGCTCAGCGCCGCGCCGCCGCGCGCAACTGGTCGACTTCGGCCTGCAGGCTGCCGGCGAGGTGGTCGTATGCCTGCAGCTGCTGGCCCGTGGCGCGCAGCCGCTCGGCGATGCAGCGCGCGAGCGCCGCCATCAGCTTGGACGCCTCGCGCGGATGCGCGTCGAGCATGGCCTGCAGCGACTTCTGCGACAGCCGGGCTGCGTGCACCGGCGAGATGGCCGTGCACTGCGCCGAACGCGGCAGGCCGTCGAGTGCCGACACTTCGCCCAGAAAGCTGCCCGGCCCGAGCGATGCGATCGCCACGCCGCCCGAGCGCGACTCCAGCCCGAGGTCGACCGACACCTGGCCCTCGAGGATCAGCAGCAGTTCGTTCGCATCGGGTCCCGGGCTGCCGTCGCGGGGATCGCCCTCGCGAAGCAGCGTCGCGCCCTTGGCATAACTGAGCAGCGACATATAGCCGACGATGCAGCGCGCATCGTCGATTGACATCGTGAAGAGCGCTTCCGATGAGCACAACAGCGTGACCGCCTGGGTCGCGAGCGCCGGCGCATCGACCAGGCGTCGCGCCCTCTTCAGGGCGTTGCGCGGCGCGGCATCGGGAGGGGTCGGTGTCATCGTGCCGGGGCGCTCGATAAAGGGGGCGATTCTGGCAGAGGCTTTGCGTCCGTCCCCGGGTTGCGCCACGGCGCCGTCCGCTCCAGTCACCACAATTTCTCGCCGCGCGCCACCCGCTGCGCCATCTCGCGCTGGAAATCGGCCGGGCCGTAGCCGTAGCGCTCGCCCGCGCTTTCATAGAAGAAGGGCGTGCGCTGGGCCTGCGCATCGGCACGCAGCCAGTCGAGCACCGGTTCAGCAGGGTCGTTGCCGGCCGAGACCAGGATCCGCGCAGGCGCGCCGCGCCAGTGCGTATCGACCACGATCACGCCGATGCGGTCGGGGCGCCAGTCGTCAGGCAGCGTGCTGCCGGGCTGCATCCAGCCGCACACGAAGCTGCGGCACGGCGACTGCGGGCGGTCCGCGTAGATGCTGCAGCCGGTGTCGGTGACGAAGTGGCAGCGCTGCCCGGGGTGCATGCGGTGCCCGCGCACCTCGCCTTCGAGCCAGCCGTCGCAGCAGCGCGTGCACGAGCCGCAGCTTCGCGTGGCGTGCTCTGGCGACGCCCCATCGGGCGTCGCTGCTGCAGCGGCTGTGACGCGCAGGCTCAGTGCGCCGCAGCACAGCTTCCACTTGCGTGCGCTGCCGCACGGGCAGGGGTCGTTGCGCCCCGGCTTGCGCGCCTGCCTGTTCGATCCGTCGCCCACGCCGCATCGTCCGTCGGAAAAGGCGGGGAGTATCCGATACGCGCCGCCGCGCGGTGTCCA
Source organism: Burkholderiaceae bacterium (assembly GCA_039920165.1). Classification (GTDB taxonomy): domain Bacteria; phylum Pseudomonadota; class Gammaproteobacteria; order Burkholderiales; family Burkholderiaceae_C; genus JBDSEG01. The sequence continues at coordinate 2,400 of JBDSEG010000275.1, read as the reverse complement.
AGACCCCGCGCATGCCCGGTGATTCGGGACGCTACGCATTGACACCGGGGAGAGGGCTCCCTACATTTTCGGTTCTCTATGCGGACCAGTGTTCCATAGATAAGAACACTCACCTGAGATCCGCCCCGGCCCATGGACGCAGCAGCAACGACAACCGACCCCGCCACGGCGCCCGCGTTCCGTCCGTCCCCGGTCACGCGGTCCCGCTTCAGCTGGAAGTGGGTGGTGATCGGCGTGTGCGTGCTGTTCACGGTCTATATCGCCGTCATTCCGCTCGGCTTCCTGCTCTGGCAGAGTTTTTTCACGCCGCAGACAGCGACCAAGCCCGCGGTCTTCACGCTCGGCAACTACGTCGCCGCGTATACCGATTCGGACACCGCGCGGCTGTTCTTCAATTCGCTCAAATTCGCGACCGGCGTCTCGGCCTTCTCATTCGTCGTCGGCACCGCGCTCGCGTGGATGAACGAGCGCACCAATACGCCGTTCAAGACGCTCTTCTACGCGCTGTCGCTGATTCCGCTCGTCATTCCCGGCATCCTCTTCACGGTTGCATGGATCCTGCTTGGCAGCCCGAAGATCGGCATCATCAACCTGGCGTTGATGAATGCCTTCAGCCTGCAAAGCGCGCCGTTCGATATCTATTCGATGTGGGGAATGATCTGGGTCGACGGCCTGCACTATTCGCCGATGGCTTTTCTGCTCATGACCGCGGCGTTCCGCGCCATGGACCCTTCCCTCGAAGAGTCGGCCACGATGAGCGGCGCGAATGTCTTCCAGGTGCTCTGGCACGTGACGCTCAAGCTCACCTGGCCGGCGATCTTCGCGACCTTGCTGATCCTGTTCGTGCGGGCGATCGAATCGTTCGAGGTGCCGGCGCTGCTCGGTCTGCCGGTCGGAATCCAGGTCTTCACTTCGTCGATCTACCAGGCGGTGCACCGCTATCCAAGCCAGATCGGCCTCGCATCGACCTATGCGATCACGTTGCTGCTCATCACCACGGTGGGCATCTATTTCATCTCGCGCCTGTCGGCGAGCGGGTCGAAATATTCGACCATGACCGGCAAGGGCTTTCGCCCGCGCCAGATCGACCTCGGCCGCTGGCGCTGGGTCGCGGCCGGCGTCTTCTTCGTCTATTTCGCGCTGATCGTGGTGCTGCCGTTTCTGGTGCTGCTGTGGTCGTCGTTCCAGAAGTTCTACGCCGTGCCGTCGATGGCCGCGCTGGAGCGCCTCACGCTCGATCCGTACCGTTTCGTGCTGAGTTATCCGAACCTGGCGCGCTCGGTCTGGAACAGCCTGCTGCTCTCGTTCGGCTCGGCCACGTTGATCATGCTGATCACGTCGGTCATCTGCTGGATCGTCGTCAAGACCAAGCTGCCGGGGCGCTGGCTGCTCGACAACCTCGCTTCGCTGCCAATGGTGTTCCCGGGCCTGGTGCTCGGCCTCGCGCTGATGATCTTCTACCTGAACGTGGACATCGGCGTCTACGGAACGATGTGGATCCTCTTCATCGCCTACGTCACGCGCTTCATGCCGTACGGGCTGCGCTTCAACACCACCTCGATGCTGCAGATCCACAAGGAGCTGGAAGAGTCGGCCGCGATGAGCGGCGCGTCCTGGGGAACGACCTTCCGACGCATCGTCCTGCCGCTGCTCAAGCCGGGCCTGGTGGCGGGCTGGATCTACATCATGATCGTGTCGATCCGCGAACTGTCGAGTTCGATCCTGCTCTACAGCCCGGGCACCGAGGTGATCTCGATCATCATCTGGGAGCTGTGGGAGAACGGCCAGTATGTCGAGCTCTCGGCGCTCGGCGTGCTCTTCATCCTGCTGCTCTTCGTGCTGGTGATGATCGCCCAGATGGTGGGCAAGAAATTCGGCATCAAGGAGCACTGAACCCATGCTTGAGATCCAGTCGCTCTACACCGAGTACACCAATGAGCTCGGCCAGCCCGTCAAGGCGGCGCAGGACGTGAATATCAGCGTCCCCGAAGGCCATTTCTTCACGCTGCTCGGCCCGAGCGGCTGCGGCAAGACGACCACGCTGCGCTCGATCGCCGGTCTCGAGAAGCCGAAGTCGGGCCGCATCACGGTCAGCGGCGAGGTCGTCTACTGCGGACGCGACGGTGTCTTCGTTCCGCCGAACCAGCGCGGCTTCGGCATGGTGTTTCAGTCGTATGCGATCTGGCCCCACATGGACGTGTTCACCAACACGGCTTTTCCGCTGCAGGTCGGCAAGAAGAAGATGAGCCGCGCCGAGATCGACGCCAAGGTGATGAAGGTCCTGGCCGCGGTGCAACTCGACCACCTGCGCGACCGCGAGGCGACCAAGCTCTCCGGCGGGCAGCAGCAGCGCCTGGCGCTGGCGCGCGCGCTGGTGATGGAGCCCAAGCTGCTGCTGCT
>JBDSEG010000274.1:0-4473 GCA_039920165.1 Burkholderiaceae bacterium | reverse complement strand
GGCCGAAGTGACGCATGAGTGGTTTGTGATTGACGCGACCGATAAGGTCCTCGGCAGGGTGGCCAGTGAAGTCGCCCTCCGTTTACGCGGCAAGCACAAAGCCATTTATACGCCTCACGTCGATACCGGCGACTTCATCGTCATCGTCAACGCCGACAAGATACGCGTCACCGGCAACAAGGCCAACGACAAGATCTACTACCGGCACTCGGGCTACCCGGGCGGCATCCACGGCATCAAGTTCAAGGACATGCAGGCCAAGCATCCCGGACGTGCCATCGAAAAGGCTGTCAAGGGCATGCTGCCCAAAGGGCCCCTCGGCTACGCGATGGTCAAGAAGCTGAAGGTCTACGCGGGCGCCACGCACCCGCACACCGCCCAGCAGCCCAAAGTGCTTGAACTCTAAGGAGCGGTGATGATCGGTAATTGGAATTACGGAACGGGCCGCCGCAAATCGTCGGTCGCTCGCGTCTTCATGAAAAAGGGCACGGGCCAGATCCTCGTCAACGGCAAGGCCGTCGATGAATATTTCGGTCGTCAGACCTCGATCATGGTGGTTCGCCAGCCCTTGGTGCTGACCGCGAACGATGCCGCATTCGACGTCAAGGTGAATGTCCACGGTGGCGGCGAGTCAGGTCAGGCCGGAGCGGTTCGCCACGGCATCACCCGCGCGCTTATCGACTACGACGAGACGCTGAAGCCGGCGCTCAAGCACGCCGGGTTCGTGACCCGCGATGCCCGCGAGGTCGAGCGCAAGAAAGTCGGTCTGCACGGCGCTCGCCGTCGCAAGCAGTTCAGCAAGCGCTGATTGGGTTCTTGGACTTGGAAAGCCACCCGCCGGGTGGCTTTTGCGTTCTGGGCGCTCGAAGACCGGGTTCGGCGTCGGGCTGGGCAGAAACGCCGATAATTCGCATCATGAGCCATTGGCTCGAGGAGATCAACATGAGTGCAGTCATCGAATCCAGCGCCAGCGTCGATGCATCGGATATCCCGCCGCCGCCGCTCGTCTTCACCGACAGCGCGGCCAACAAGGTCAAGGAACTCGTCGACGAGGAAGGGAACCCCGAGTTGAAGCTGCGCGTTTTCGTGCAGGGCGGCGGTTGCTCGGGCTTTCAGTACGGCTTCACGTTCGACGAGATCGTGAACGAAGACGATACACAAATGAGCAAGAACGGCGTCACGCTGCTGATCGACGCCATGAGCCTGCAATACCTCGCCGGTGCGGAGATCGACTACAAGGACGACCTGCAAGGTGCGCAGTTCGTGATCAAGAACCCCAACGCGACAACGACCTGCGGTTGCGGCTCCAGCTTTTCGGCCTGAGACGCGCGATCGGTTTTTCGCAAGCCGCCGTCGGGCGGCTTTTTTGTTGCTCGCCCTCCATGCGCCGCGCTCAGCTTGCCGGGTAGAGCGCGCCGAGAATGCGCGGCCCCGAGGCGCCCGTCACGGCGCAAACGTTGCCGGGCTTGCGATCCACGAAGGCCTTCGCCAGCCACGCGAAGGCGCAAGCCTCGACCTGCATCGCCGGCAGGCCGCGCGCATCGGTCGCCTGTACCGAGTGCTGCGGCAGCGCGACCTGCAGCCGCCGCATGAGGTCGAGGTTAAGCGCGCCGCCGCCGCACACCAGCAGCGCGCCGGACGGCGGAGCATGCTTCAGCACATCGCGCGCGCAGACCGAGGCCGTCAGCGCGCTCAGCGTGGCCTGGACATCTCGCGCACCGGCCGCGGGGCGACAGTTCAGATGCGCGTCCAGCCAACCTGCATGGAAGAGATCGCGCCCCGTGCTCTTGGGCGCGGGCAGCGCGAAATACGGCTCCGCGAGCATCGTCGCGAGAAGGTCCTCGATGACGTGGCCCGACGCCGCCCACGAGCCTTGCGCGTCGTAGGGCTGACCGGTGCGCGCGCGGCACCACAGATCGAGCAGTACATTGCCCGGACCGCAGTCCCATCCCGTGACCGAACCGTCACTATGCAGCGCGCTCAGGTTCGCCATGCCGCCGATATTGAGCACCGCGCCGCTCTCACCCGCGCGTCCGAATACGGCGCGATGAAAGGCCGGGACGAGCGGCGCGCCGATGCCGCCCGCGGCAAGGTCGCGACTGCGGAAATCGGCGATCACGTCGATGCCGGTCAACTCGGCGAGCAGCGCCGGCGCATTCAGCTGCAGCGTATAGCCCACGCCGTCGAATTCACGCGGGCGATGGCGCACGGTCTGACCGTGCGAGCCGATCGCGCACACCGCATCGGGGCCGGTCTTCGACGCTTGCAGCAGATCGGCCACGACTTGCGCGCTCAGCCGTGCGAGCGCATTCGCCTGCAGCGCGGCGCGATGCAGTTCATCGCTCCCGTCGGGGCTGTTCAGCGCGAGCAGCTCGGCTGCATGCGCCGAATCGAAAGGCCGTGATCGGTGTGCCAGGACGCGCACCTTGCCCGTCGCAACCCAGTCGTCAAAATCCACCAGCACGCCGTCCACGCCGTCGAGCGAGGTCCCCGACATGAGGCCGATATACAGCGAAGGGGCGAGCGACGCCATGCCGCGTCGACCTCGAGCGGACTACTCGGCGTAACCCGTCGAGCGTTGGACCGTGCCGGCCACGTCGAGCTGGCTGCGCAGGCTCTGCGCCAGGCTGCGGAACTGGACTAGCGACGCACCGCTGAGCGGTTGCGCGTCGGAACCCTTCGCCAGGCCCATCGGATCCTGGTGTTCGCCCCGCACCTTGACCTCGAAGTGCAGGTGCGGCCCGGTGGCCCAGCCGGTGGCGCCGACGTTGCCGATCAGTACGCCGATTTCGACCTGCTGGCCCTTTTGCACATCGATGCGGCTCAGGTGCGCATAGACGGTGGCGCGATCGTGGCCATGCGCGAGCTGCACCACATTGCCATAGCCGTTTTGCCAGCCGGCAAAATCGACTACGCCTTCGCCGACCGCCCGCACCGGCGTGCCCATGGGCGCCGCATAGTCGATGCCCTTGTGCTGGCGCCATTCGTTGGCAATCGGGTGCATGCGCATCGCAAAACCGGAGCTGACACGCGAAAACTCGAGCGGGCTGGCCAGAAACTGGTGCTGCTTGCTCGCTCCGGCGAGGTCGAAATACCGGCCCTTGCCCGCCACGTCCTTGAACCACACCGCGGAGTGGCGCCGCCCCTCGTTGACGAATTCGGCCGCCAGAACGCGGCCCGATGCCGGATTCCACGTGATGGCCTCGCCGTCGGCGGTCAGCGCTTCGTAGACCGCCGTGAAGCTGTCGCCCGCATGCAGATCGCGCCGGAAATCGATATCGCCGGAGAAGATTTCGGCCAACTGCCTCGCGACGCCGTCAGGCAGCCCGGCCGCATCGGTGGCGGCAAAGAACGATGATCGGATTTCGCCGCTGCCCATTCGCACCTGCGCGGCGAGCGGTGCCGATTCGACGCGCGCCTTGAATCGGCCGTCGGCGCGCTCAATGCGCAGCCGCGTGAAATGCGTATTGATTCGCGACGCGTCGCTCGCGATATAGCGCGCCACGAGTCCGATCAGCCGGCCGGCTTCGTCGACTTCGGTCTGCACCATCTTGCCGGCACGCCCTTCGAGCAGACGTCGCGCGACCGCATCGCTGCGCAAGAACGCTGCGGCTGCGGGATCGTGAACGTTGAGGCGTGCGAGCAGGCTGTCGGCGGTATCGCTGGTGCGAGTCAGGTCGTTGCGGAAGAGCTGCAACTCATGTTCGGCCAGGGCTTCGAGCTGCGCCGTCATGTCGGCGGGCGTCACGATCTCGCTCACCAGACGCTGGGGCAGATCGGCCGCATCTGGCGCGAGCGGCGCCAGACCGAATGCGGTGGCGCCGAAGCCGCCGAGGGCGAGGACCACGGACGTCACCACGGCGCGCCGATGCTGGCTCAGAAACTCGGAAGAGCGCTCGGCAAATCTCGCCAACGCGGCATCGAAAGAGGTCGGTTGTGTCAACGGCTTCGGAGCGCAGGCGCTCGGTAAATCTGCGGGCGCAGCGGACAGGCTGCGGGCGGCGATCGATCGGTCCGAGGGCGTGCTCTCGGGTCGGGTGCGCCAGGACCGTCTACTAGAATCGAGCTGGCCTTCATCGGGCTTGCCGGGCGATGGTTCGCTCGGCCGCCGCGCAGTATAGCGAGGCCCCTGCGCCGGAAATCTCGGTAAAAGCCCCAAATTTTCCCCATGTTTCATTCCGCTGTCCCCGCGCTTGCCGAGCCCCCTTTTGCCGTCAGCGACGCGGTCGTGCAGGCCATGCGCATCTCGCTCGCGCACTGCGACGAACTGCTGCCCCAGCTCGACTGGTGGCGCAAGCTCGCGCGCTCCGAGGCCACCGGCGTTCCGCTGCGCATCAAGCTCGGTCTCGATCCGACGGCGCCCGACATCCACATCGGCCACACCGTCGTGCTCAACAAGATGCGCGAACTGCAGGATCTCGGGCATACGGTCATCTTCCTGATCGGTGACTTCACCTCGATGATCGGCGACCC
>JBDSEG010000273.1:0-13059 GCA_039920165.1 Burkholderiaceae bacterium | reverse complement strand
ACCGGAACGATCCTCGACAACGACCTGCCGGTCGTCTCGGTCAGCGGGCCGATGACCTACAACGAAGCCGCGGGCAGCGCAAGCTACACCGTCACGCTGTCCAACCCCAGCAGCACGCCGGTGACGGTGGCCTACGCCACGGCCGACGGCACGGCCACGGCCGGCTCGGACTACACCGCCACGGCAGGTACGCTGACCTTCGCGCCGGGCACGCTGTCGCAGCTCGTCACCGTGGCGATCCTGAACGACACGGTCTACGAAAGCGCGGAAACCTTCACGCTGAATCTGGCGACGCCGGTCGGTGCGAGCCTGGGCAACGCGGCCTCGCTGACAACCATCGTCGACGACGGTTCGGGGACGGGGGGCAACGACAACGACACGCCGAGTCTCGCGGTATCGAGCCCGAGCGTCAGCGAAGGCGCGGGCTTCGCGATGTTCACGGTTTCGCTGTCGAACCCCAGCACGGCGGCCACGACGGTGAGCCTGGCTACCACGCCGGGCACCGCGACGGCCGGGGCCGACTACCTCACGGCGCTGGAAGTCTCCACCGATGGCGGCGCCACCTGGCACGCCGGCAGCACGGCGACGATCGCCGCGGGTGCCACGAGCGTGCTGGTGCGGGCACCCATCGTGGACGACACCATCGACGAGTTCGACGAATCCTTCTCGCTGGTGGCGACCCGCACGGCGGGAACCACCACCAACGCCTCGGCAACCGGCATCGCGACGATCGTGGACAACGACGCCACGCCGGCGCTTGCCATCAACGACGTCACGGTCAACGAAGCGGCGGGCACGGCCACCTTCACGGTGACCCTTTCGGCCGCATCCGGTCTGCCCGTGACGGTGGCCTTCAACACCACCGACGGCAGCGCCACGGCGGGATCGGACTACACCGCCAGCGCGGGCACCCTGACGTTCGCACCGGGGGTGGTGTCGCAGACCGTCACGGTACCGATCATCAACGACGCCGTCTACGAAGGTGCGGAGACCTTCAGCGTCGATCTCACTGCGCCGGTCAACGCCGTCATCGGCGACGGCCAGGGTATCGGCACGATTCTCGACAACGGCGGCGGCGGCGGCGGTGGTACCGACGACGACCGTCCGCAGGTCACATCGGTATCGAGTCCGACCGTCGTGGAAGGCGGCAATCTCGACTTCACGATCAACCTGTCCAACGCGAGCACGACTCCGACCACCGTCACCCTCACGCCGGCTTCCGGCAGCGCCACGCTTGGCACCGACACCGGTGCCGCGCTGGTGTCGTTCGACAACGGCGCGAGCTTCACGGCGATCGCCGGCAACAGCGTTTCGGTACCGGCCGGATCGAGCGGCTTCATCGTCCGAATTCCGACCATCGACGACGTGCTGACCGAACCGACCGAGACAATGAGCCTCGGCGCGGCGACGAACGTCAACCCGAACTCCGTCGTCGGCATCGGCACCATCCTCGACAACGATTCGCTGCCGGAAGGCCGCGACGCTGTGCTGGTGACGGCCGAAGACACGCCGATCACGCTCACTCTCGCGAACTTCGTGATGAACGACGCCGAGGACGGCAACAACGTCGCGCCGACCGCCGTGCGCATCGACTCCCTGCCCGCCAGCGGCCAACTGCTACTCGGCGGCGTGGCGGTCTCGGCCGGCCAGCTAGTGGCCGCGGCAGCCATCTCGGCAGGCCAGTTGACCTTCGTCCCGGCCGCCGACGAGAGCGGCGCGCCGTACGCGAACTTCACATTCAGCGTGCGCGACAGCAGCGGCCTGTTCGACCCGGTGCCGAACGTCGTCACGGTCAGCGTGACGCCGGTCAACGATGCGCCCGTCGGCGTGGCCGATAGCGCGGTCGCAGTCGAAGCCGGCGGCCTGAACAACGCCGTGGCTGGCGTCAACCCGACGGGCAACGTGCTCGGCAACGACACCGATGTCGACATCGGCGATACCAAGACGGTTGCCGCGGTGACGGGCATCTCCGCAGGGATCGTCGGCGGCGCGACCGCGGGAGCCTACGGATCGCTGCAGCTCAACGCCGACGGCAGCTACACCTATACGCTCGACAACGACCTGGCCGCGGTGCAGGCGTTGCGCACGCCCGCCAATACCCTCGCCGACACCTTCACCTACAGCGTGCGCGACACGGCAGGCGCCACGTCGTCGACGACGCTGACGGTGACGATCCAGGGCACGAACGATGCGCCGGTGGCACAGAACGACAGCGGCAGCGTATTCGAGGGCGCGACGCTGACGACGACGGCGGTCACTGGCGTGCTCGCCAACGACACCGACGTCGACGCCGGCGACAGCAAGACGGTTCTCGCAGTGGCCTACAGCGGCAGCGCCGGGGCGGTGGGCACGGCGCTGGTCGGCACCTATGGCACGCTGACACTGAACGCCGACGGTTCGTACAGCTACGCCGCGAGCCGCCCGGCAGCCGATCTGCTGGCGCAAGGACAGATCGCCAACGAAAGCTTCAGCTACACGATGCGCGACGCGGCCGGAGCAACGTCTTCGGCGACCCTGTCGTTCACGATCACCGGCACGAACAGCGCGCCGATCGCGAACGCCGACATCTACACCGTGGTCGAGGGCAGTACCACGACACCCGGCAACGTGCTCGTCAACGACACCGACATCGACGGGCCGGGCACGCTGAGCGTGGCGGTCTTCGCGGCCAACGCGAGCGGCGCGGGAACCGTCGCCAACGGCAGCAACACCGTCACCACCGCGCTCGGCGGCAAGGTGACCATGAACGCCGACGGCGGCTACACCTACGTCGCCCCGGTGCTCATCCACGACGCGGCGAACACGCCGATCGCCGACAGCTTCGTGTACCGCGCCACCGACGGCATCACGCCGAGCGGCTGGACCACGGTCACGTTGAATGTCACCGACACCAACCCAACCGCGCTGCACGACGGTGCGACCGTCGTCTTCGGCGGCACGGTCGCGAGCAACCTGCTCGCCAACGACGTGGCGGTGGACGGCGGCAAGACGCTGGTGTCGGTGCAGTTCGACGGCGTGACGCACGCGATCGCGCCGACCGGCAACACCGTCATCACCACCCCCGACGGCACGCTCACGGTGAGCGCCGACGGCAGCTACAGCTACCACTCGAATCTGCCGGCGACGGCGGTGGTGACCGGAACCTCGGTCACGCAGTGGCAAAGCCAGGTCGGCGTGTACGGATTCAACAACGGTGACGGGCGCTATGTCTCGGGCGGCAATCTGAATACGGCGTCGTTCGACGCGACCGCTCAGGCGTTGATCCAGTACGCAGGTGGTTCCAAGCCCGGCATCTCGGTCGGCAACAAGGGCATCGACAACGGCGAGCACATGGTCATCGACCTGCGCGAGACGGTGAACAGCGCAACGCTGTTCGTCGCGCAGATGAACCAGGTCTCGTCGGCGTTCTGGACCACCTACGACGCCAACGGCGTGCAGGTCGGCACCGGCGACTTTCTGAGCGCCGGCAGCAACGGCAGCTCGACCGAATATGCGCTGACCATCAGCAATACGAACGCCTTCAGCTATATCGTGCTGACCTACGTACCGGGCGTGAACAACAGTCAGGGCTTCGTGGTGCAGCAGATCGCCTTTGCACGGTCCGAGAGCAACCACGGCGACCTCTTCAACTACACCATGCGCGATGCCGACGGCGACCTGTCGAGCTCGACGCTGGATATCTCCGTCGGCAGCGCGAATGCCGTGCTGCCCAGCGGCAGCCTGCGGGACGGCACCGCCGGCAACGACAACCTGGTCGGCACTGCGGCCGACGACGTGCTGATGGGCCGCGCCGGCGCCGACATCCTGCAAGGCGGCGACGGCAACGACCGGCTCTACGGTGGCGACGGCGCGGACCAGCTTTTCGGCGGCAACGGCAACGACGTGCTGTACGGCGGCGCCGGCAACGACCTGCTCACCGGCGGACTCGGCGGCGATACGTTCGCCTGGTCGCTGGCCGACCGCGGCCTCATGGGCGCGCCGGCGGTCGATACGATCACCGACTTCAATGTCGCCCAGGGTGATGTGCTCGACCTGCGCGACCTGCTGGTCGGTGCCACGCCGACGCCGGCCAGCCTGTCGCACTACCTGGATATCAATTTCAGCGGCGGCGATACGGTCATCCGCGTCAGCTCGACCGGCGGCTTCGCCGGCGGCGTGTACGCAGCCTCGGCAGAAGACCAGGAGATCGTGCTGAAGGGCGTCGACCTCGGCGTTCAGCTCGGCCTCGGCGCCGGTGCATCCGAAGCCGCGATGCTCAACGAGATGGTGTCCAAGGGCAAGCTGCTGACCGAGCCCTGAAAGAGACGGCGGCCGGGCTGTGCCGGTCGCCTGCCTCGTTGGCGCCGGGCTTCCGATCGGGCCGGGCTTGTCGAGACCGACAAGCCCGGCCCGAAATTCTTGCTTGGCCCGACTGCTTGCGTTCTCGAAGTTCTTGCGATCTCGAAGCGCTTCCTCGCGGCGCTTCAGGTGCTCGCAGAGCCAGCCGTCGTCGGGGTGTACTCGCCGACGATGGGGCCGGTGATCGCGTCGATGCCGCAGTCCCACAGCGCCTGTGCATCGGCGGCATCGGCCACGCCCTCGGCGTACGCCTTAAGCGCGAGACTGTGCACCAGCGTGACGCTGCTCTGGACGAAGGCGCGCCGATGGGCGTCGGCCGCCAGCCCTACGACCACCGAGGCATCGAGCTTGACGTAATCGATGCCGAGGTCGATCAGGCGCGGGATGGAGGCCAGCCGCTCGCCGGCGTGCTCGAGGCCGAAGCGGATGCCGGTGGGGCGCAGTTGACGCACCAGCTCGCGCAAGGCATCGAACTGCTCGACCGCAGCGCCTTCCGCGATCTCGATCCAAAGATGCTGGGCGAGATCGGGATCCTGCGACAGCAGCGAGCGCAGCCGCCCGGCGAAGCCGGCGTCGGCGAGCGACGCCGGCGCGAGGTTGATGCCGCGCGGTCGGCGGTCGATCGCGGTCTGCGCCAGCGCGAGGGCGAGCGCCCGCTCGTCGAGTTCGGCGGTCAGGCGGCTGCGCAGCGCGAGCGGCAGCCAGCGCGCCGCGGGCTCGAACGGCCCGTCGGCTTCGAGCTGGACGCGCAGCGGGCATTCGAGGTGGACCAGCGCGCCGCGCGCATCCAACAGCGGAAATTCGACCAGCCGCAGGCGGCGCTGCTCGAGCGCCTCGCCGATGCGCTGACGCCACGCGCCCTCGCCGCGAAGGTGCAGGCTGGCGCCCGGCCCGGCGCCGACCTCGACGGCATACGGCCCGCGGCTTTCGGCGCGGGCCAGCGCCGCATCGGCGCCGGCCATCACTTCCGACAGCGCCATGCCGCGCTGGGTCTCGACCGCGCCGATGCATACCGCGGACCCCGGAACAACACTGGCAAGCACCAGTCGCAGCGCGGTAAGGAGCGAATACGCGGTCTCTTCGGCCATGCCGGCGACGGGCAGGCTGAGCGCGAAATCTGACCCGTTCAGGCGCCCCAGAAAGCACCCGTCGACGCGCTCGGGATACGGCCGCAGCGCCTGCGCGATGGTGACGATCAGGTGGTCGGTCGCGGCATGGCCGGCATCGCGGTTGACGCCGGCCAGGTCGAGCACGCGCAACAGCAGCAATCCGCCGTCGGCAGTGCCGTCCTCGCGCTGCAGCGTGGTCGAGAGGCGGCCGAGGAAGTGGGCACGGTTCGACAGCCCCGTGAGGCGATCGCAATTGGCCTGGCGGCGCAGCAGCTCGACCTGCTCGGCCTGCGCTGCGAAGGTGACGCGCAGCCGCTGGACCATCGTATTCATGGCCTGCGTGAGGCGGCGCAGCTCGGGCACGCGCGGCTCGGCAACGCGGATGAATTCGCCTTCGACCAGGGCGCGCGCCTGCGCCACGGTGGCGTCGAGCGGGCGGCGGATGCGGCCCACAAGGAAAGCGCCGGCAAGAGCAGCCAGCAGGCCGACCACGCCGAGCGCGGACGCCGCCTGCATGCTGCCGCGCCACAACTGGTCGTGCGCGTACGCGGTCTGGCTCACGACCTCGATCTGGCCCAGGGCACGCCAGCCGTCCGAAACCTGCGCCACCCCGGGCTCGGAGGCGATCGGCAGCAGATCGATGAACCATTGCGGCGCGTCGCCGGGCGCCGCGGGCGCCTCGCGCACCAGGGCCACCGCGCCGCTCGCGTCGAGATAGCGGATGCGCTGGTAGAAGCCGGTATCGAACTGCGCCGCGAGCAGCAGTTCGAGCAGGGCGCGATCGCCTTTTTGCTGCGACAGCGCGAGCGCGAGCGAAGCCGCGTTGTCGGCATTTTTCAGCCGCAGCTGGGTCTGCAAGGTCGAGCGTGCGGAGGTGACCGTGACGCCGACGCTGGCGCCGAAGGCGAGGACGAGCGTCATCAGCAGCAGGAGCCAGATCTGGCGTATCAACGACATGCGCGTTCCTCGATGCCGAGACGGGTGGAGAAAATCATTGAAAGCCCTCGGGGCGCGCCTTGGCCAGCACGCCGCGCCAGCGCGACAGCCGCGCCACCGGATCGCCCGCGCTCGGCCCGCCCGTACCTTGCCACAAGCCGTCGCTGTTGAAGCTGAATACCGGCGTCAGATCGGCCCGGCGTGACGCGCTGCGCAGTTCGCCGAGCAGATTGTCCAGAATCATCGGCTCGGCACCAGGAGCGGCGTAGTACGCGAGCACCATGTGCGGCATCTGCGCCCCGCCCGGCCCGCCGACCTGGGCGAGCACGTACACCATCCGCAGCCGGGCGGTCGGCATGCCGAGCGCGAGGAGGCTGAAATATTTGGCGATCGCATAGTCTTCGCAATCGCCCTGTCCCTGGTTCAACGTCTCGAGTGGGCTCGCCCAGTAGTCGAGCTGCCCCCAGATCTCGATATCTTCGCGAAAGACGATGCGGCGGTTGAAAAAATCGTTCACCACGGCGAGCTTGCCGAGGTCGTCGAGCGGCAGCGCGGCAGCGAGTACCGGTTGCAGCGCACGCACCCCGGCGACCGCGCCCGGCCCGACCTTTTGCGCCGCCGCGAGCATGCGGTCCTGGTCCCAGGCCTGCAGCGCCGTCCCGCTCCAGCCGAAGCCGGCGAGCGCGAGCGCGAGCCCCGCTGCGCCCGCGCGCCAGCGAGCAGGCCCCCGGCGCGCGGGCGCCGTGCGGCGCGAAAAGGGAAGAAGCGGCGAGCGCAAGAGGGCGGCGTGAGGGCACTGCAACCTCTGGTTGTCGACCTTTGGCAGGCCGACTTGAACCGCGCCCCACCGCCCGACGCGCCGTGCCGTCGACCGGGCGCCGCGAAGCTTGCGCGAGCGGCGGGCGCGCGGGTGTTAACTAGTGCCGTCGGCGATGCGCGAGCGCGACAGGACCCGTGTGTAAGCGCTACTAAACTGCGCGGCCCGGCCGATACACCGTGGCCGGCGCGGCCATCGCGCAGCGCGCGATTTCTGCCAACGACCCAGGTCCAGCACCATGAACAAACGCCTCTTTGCTCGCCGTCTTCCGGGTCATTCGAACCGGGCCACGCACGATGCCACCGCCGTTGCCTGTGCCGTTGCGCTGGCCTGTGCCTTAGCAAGCGGCAGCGCCGCGGCGCAAAGTGTCGACGGTCTGCGCGATGCGGTGCGCCAGGCGATCGTCTCCAACCCCGATGTCGGCGCGCGCTACAACGCGTATCGCGCGGCGGGCGACGGCATCGACGTGGCGCGGGCCGCCTTTCTGCCGCGGGTCGATCTGAATGCCGATATCGGCTACGGCAGCGACCGCATCACTTCGCGCAACCCGGCGAGCGATTCGTATTCGCGCAGCGGCGTCGGCCTGTCGCTGACGCAGTTGCTGTGGGACGGCCTCGGTACGCAGCGCGATGTCGAACGTGCCGGGCACGAGAAGCTCGCGCGCTATTTCGAGCTGATGGAGACGACCGAGCAGACCGCGCTCGAAGCGGCACGCGCCTGGTACGACGTGCAGCGCTACCGCCGCCTCGTCGCCCTGGCCGAGGACAACTATGTCCAGCACCGCTATGCATCGAACCAGATCGGCGAGCGCTTTCGCGCCGGCGTCGGCCGCGGCGTCGACCTCGAACAGGCGAATGCGCGCCATGCGCTGGCCGAATCGAACCTCACGACCGAGGTCGCTAATCTGCATGACGTGACGGCACGCTACCAGCGCATCGTCGGCGTCGCGCCGGCCCCGGGCACTGCCGCGGCAACGGCGCTCGGCGACGCGCTGCCCGCCGACCCAGCCCAGGTGCTCGCAACTGCCGTGCTGCAAAGCCCGGCCGTGAGCGCGAGCATCGAGGCGCTGCGCGCCGCGCGCTCGGCCACACAACTGCGAGAAGCGGGCAACCTGCCCAAGGTCGAGGCGCGACTGCGCGGCGGCTTCGGTAATAACTACGAAGGTATCCGCGACCAGAAGCGCGATGCGACGGCCGAGATCGTCATGAACTGGAACCTGTACGACGGTGGCGCGAATCAGGCCCGCGTGCGTCAGCAGACCAACCTGATGAGTCAGGCCGCCGACCTGCGCGACAAGGCCTGCCGCGACGTGCGCCAGACCGCGGCCATCGCCTTCAACGACACCCGCAGGCTGACCGAGCAGATCGCCCTGCTCGACCGCAATACGCTCGCCATCGTCAAGGCGCGTGATGCCTACCGCCAGCAGTTCGATATCGGCCAGCGCAGCCTGCTCGACCTGCTGAACGCCGAGAACGAGGTCTATACCGCGCGCCGCGCGTATGCCAACGCCGAATACGACCGCGCCCTCGCCTTCGCCCGCACCCATGCCGGCATGAGCCAGCTCACGACGCGCCTGGGACTGGCCCGCGCCGAAGTCGGCGCCGATACCGCCGGCTGGGCCGCCGGCGACGATGCGCCGCAACGCTGCCCGGTGCTGACGGTCGATGTGGTCGGGACGAATATCGCGGAACTCGACAAGCGCGTCCCGGTGGCGCCGCCGCTTGCTCCGGCTTCACCTGCCGCTGTCCCTCCGAGGCGCTGAACCCGCGTACGAGACCGCGCCGGCCCGGGATCTCGTGGTTGACGAAGGCCGGCGGCGCCTCGCGTGCCTGTCGCGCCCATTTCAGCTGCGGGGCCGAGATGGTTGTGATGCCGGTCATGGGTTTGAAGCCATCGCCTCGCATCCGTCGATACGAACGTTCCGGCAACGCCGGCCGAACGAGCCGGGCCTAATGATTCGATGGCCGGCGCGGCACTCTCAGCGCGAGCAGCACGAGGCCGGATCGGCCTGTATCGGCGGGCACTTATTGCTGCCGTACGAACAGAATACGCAGCAGTCACCGGCAATCGGGCGCAGGAGAGCCTTGCAACCTTCGCACTCGTAGAACCACTGGCACGCGTCGGTGGGCATCGTCTCGTGCTTCGTATGCCCGCACTCGGGGCACACGATGGTCGACTGCAGAACGATATCGTTCATGTCACTGCAGTTGCTTGACGGTCGACGGATAGCCCGCATCGGTGGTGGCCTTCGTCAGCGCATCCGGAGAGGCTTTCGCCGCGTCGAATGCCACGACGGCAGTCTTCGTCTTAGAGTCGATCTTGACCGAACCCACGCCGGGCACCTTCTCCAGCGCCTTGCGAACCGTGATCGGGCAAGCGGCGCAGTCCATATCGGCGACCTCCAGCGTTGCGGTGCGGGTGCCGGCGGCGAAGGCCGAGGAGGCAGCCATCGTGGCAGCAAGAAGAAAGGCGAGTGGTTTTTTCATGACAGCGGCGAACACAAGCTGACGCAAGTTCGGCTCCGCATCCAATCCCTGCAGGCATTGGAGACCGCGCTGCAGCAGTTGGTCAGCCGATGCGCCACGTCGCGGCGAAAAGTGAGCTGCCCGCTGATCGAGGCGCTGATGAAAGCCGGTTGAGCGGCGTGCGTCCTCAAGCAGCCTTCTTCACCGGCGGCAAGTCGGTGCAAACGCCTTCGAACGCCTCCGCCGCCATCCCGATCGATTCGCCGAGCGTGGGGTGAGGGTGAATGGTCTTGCCGATATCGACGGCGTCGGCACCCATCTCGATCGCCAGGGCGACCTCGCCGATCATGTCGCCGGCGTGCGTTCCGACGATGCCGCCGCCGACGATGCGGTGGCTGGCCTCGTCGAAGAGGAGCTTGGTGAAGCCTTCGTCGCGGCCGTTGGCGATGGCCCGGCCCGAGGCGTTCCAGGGGAAGAGGCCCTTCCTGACCTTCATACCCTTGGCCTTGGCCTCGTCCTCGGTCACGCCGACCCACGCCACTTCCGGATCGGTATAGGCGACGCTGGGGATCACGCGCGCATCGAACGCCGCCTTCGTATCGCCAGCCGCAACCTCGGCAGCGACGTGCGCCTCGTGGACCGCCTTGTGGGCCAGCATCGGCTGGCCGACGATGTCGCCGATGGCGAAGATGTGCGGCACGTTGGTGCGCATCTGAATATCGCCCGGAATGAAGCCGCGCTCGCCGACGATGACGCCGGCCTTGTCCGCGCCGATGCGCTTGCCGTTCGGAACCCGGCCGACGGCCTGCAGCACGAGGTCGTAGAGCTGTTCCTTGACCGGGCTCTTGCCCTCGAACTTCATCAGGATGCCATTGGCGGTCGCTTCGCCCGAGACGGTCTTGGTCTCGAGCATGATGTTGTCGAAGCGCGGCGCGTTCATCTTCTGCCAGACCTTGACCAGGTCTCGGTCGGCGCCCTGCATCAGGCTGTCGAGCATCTCGACCACGTCGAGGCGCGCGCCGAGCGTCGAATAGACGGTGCCCATTTCCAGGCCGATGATGCCGCCGCCGATGACGAGCATGCGCTTGGGCGCTTGGCGCAATTCGAGCGCACCGGTCGAGGTGACGATGCGCGGGTCGTCGTTCGGCAAAAACGGCAGCTTGACCGCCTCGGAGCCGGCCGCGATGACGGCCTGCCTGAAGCCGATCGTCTGCGTCTTGTCGTCGGCCATCTTGACGGCGACGAGGTGCGGGCCGACGAATTCGCCGCTGCCCTGAACCACCGTGACCTTGCGCATCTTGGCCATCGCGGCGAGTCCGCCGGTCAGCTTGCCGACCACCTTGTTCTTGTGCGCAAGCAGCTTGGACAGGTCGACCTGCGGCGCGGCGAAGGTGACGCCGAGCGACTCGAAGTGCTTGACCTCGTCCATCACCGCGGCGACGTGCAGCAGCGCCTTGGACGGGATGCAGCCGACGTTAAGGCAAACGCCGCCGAGGGTCGGATGGCGCTCGACCAGCACCACCTTCATGCCGAGGTCGGCAGCACGGAACGCGGCTGAGTAGCCGCCCGGGCCGGCGCCGAGGACGAGCAGATCGCACTCGACATCGGCGCCGCCGGCATGGCTCGCGGCGACCGGCGAAGAGGCCGGTGCGGGCCCGGGCGGCGTTGACGCTGTGGGCGGTGCAGCGGGGGACGCTGAAGGTGCTGCCCCGGCGACCTCGGCTTCGATCGTCAGGATCACCGACCCCTCGTTGACCGTATCGCCGACCTTGATCGCGAGTTCCTTCACCACGCCGGCCTGAGACGCCGGAATCTCCATCGACGCCTTGTCGGACTCGACCGTGATGAGCGACTGCTCGGCGGCGATGCGGTCACCGGGCTTGACCAGCACCTCGATCACCGCGACATCTTTGAAGTCACCGATATCCGGTACCTTGATCTGAATGAGGCTCATAGCAAGACCCGGCGGAAATCGGACAGAACTTGCGACAGATACGCATTGAAGCGCGCCGCCGAGGCGCCATCGATCACGCGGTGGTCGTACGACAGCGACAGCGGCAGGACGAGTCGCGGCTGGAACGCCTTACCGTCCCAGACTGGCTGCATCGTGCTCTTGGACAGGCCGAGGATCGCGACTTCGGGCGCATTGATGATGGGCGTGAAGTGGGTGCCACCGATGCCGCCGAGCGAGCTGATCGAAAAGCAGCCGCCGCTCATGTCGGCCGGGCCGAGCTTGCCATCGCGCGCCTTCTTGGCGAGTTCACCCATCTCGGTGCTGATCTGCAGCACGCCCTTCTTGTCCGCGTCCTTCAACACCGGAACGACGAGGCCGTTCGGCGTATCGGCGGCGAAGCCGATATTGAAGTACTGCTTGTAGACGAGCTGATCGCCGTCCGGACCGGGCTGCAAGCTGGCATTGAAGTCCGGGAATTTCTTCAGTGCACCGGCGACCGCCTTGATGACGAAGGCGAGCATCGTGACCTTCACTGCCGCTGTCTCTCTGCCTGGCTTCTCGTTTTCCTTGTTGGTCGAGACGCGGAAGGCCTCGAGCTCGGTGATATCGGCAACGTCGTTGTTGGTGACGTGCGGAATCATCACCCAGTTGCGGTGCAGGTTGGCGCCGCTGATCTTCTTGATGCGCGACAGGTCCTTGCGCTCGACCGGGCCGAACTTGGTGAAATCGACGACCGGCCACGGCAGCATCCCGGCCAGGCCACCGGCGCCCGGCGCCGCGGCGGCGGCGGGTGCCTTCGCAGCCTGCGCCTTCGTGCTCACCGCCCCGCTCATCACGCCCTTGACGAAGCCTTCGATATCGCCTTGCAGGATGCGGGCCTTCGGCCCGCTGCCTTTGACTTCGTCGAGCGGCACGCCGAGCTCGCGCGCGAGCTTCCTGATCGACGGCGAGGCGTGCGGCAGCACGCCTTTGTCGGCCGCGGGCTCGTGCGCGGGCAATGCGGCGGTCGGCAGCGCGCGCTCGGCCGACGCCGCGGCGGGGCCGGCGGCGGGCGAAGGGCTTGCTGACGCGGCAGGAACCGGCGCCGCCGCAGCGGCCCCGGGTGCGCTGGCGCCGCCCGAAACCTGCGCCGACGCGATCACCGAGCCCTTGGCCACCTTGTCGCCGACCTTGACCTTGACGTCCTGGATCACGCCAGCGTGCGAGGCCGGGATTTCCATCGACGCCTTGTCCGACTCGACCGTGATCAGGCTCTGCTCGACCTTGACCGCGTCGCCGGGCTTGACCATGACCTCGATCACGGCGACCTCGTCGAAGTCGCCGATATCGGGGACGACGAGGTCGACCACGGCGGCGGCACCGGGGGGCGGCGCTGCAGCGGCAGGCGCCACCGGCCCCGGTGCGGCCGGCACCGGCGCGGCCGGCGCTGACGCGACGGCG
>JBDSEG010000272.1:0-10246 GCA_039920165.1 Burkholderiaceae bacterium | reverse complement strand
AGTGGATCACCTGCTCTTTCAGCGGTGCCGTGCCCACTGTCGCCCGCGGCGCCGCCGTGCGCGCATTGGCCGGGCCGCGCAACAGGTCGTTGGCGAGTCGCTGGACCTTGAACCCGACGTCGACCATACCCATGCGCAGCAGCTTGATGGTCTCCGGGCTGGTCGCATTCAGGAAGGTCATCGCGAGCTTCGGAACCGGCCGGAAGCTCTTCTTGCCCATCTTGCGCAGCAGGTTGCGCATGTTCATCGACACGTCGCCGAAGTCGATGTCGACCGGGCACGGCGCGAGGCACTTGTGGCACACCGTGCAGTGGTCGGCCACGTCCTCGAACTCCTCCCAGTGCTTGATCGATACGCCGCGCCGGGTCTGCTCTTCGTACAGAAAAGCCTCGACCAAGAGCGAGGTCGCGAGGATCTTGTTGCGCGGGCTATACAGCAGGTTGGCACGCGGCACGTGGGTTGCGCACACCGGCTTGCACTTGCCGCAGCGCAGGCAGTCCTTGACCGAATCGGCGATCGCGCCGATATCACTTTGCTGCATGATCAGCGACTCGTGCCCCATCAGGCCGAAGCTCGGCGTATAGGCATTCGTGAGATCCGCGATCAGCCCGGGCTCACGCAGCAGCTTGCCCTTGTTGAAGCGGCCCTCGGGATCGACCCGGCGCTTGTAGTCGGTGAAATCGGCCAGCTCGGCATCGGTCAGAAATTCGAGCTTGGTGATGCCGATGCCGTGCTCGCCCGAGATCACGCCGTCGAGCGAGCGCGCCAGCGCCATGATGCGCACGACCACCTCGTGCGAGGTCTGCAGCATCTCGTAGTTGTCCGAGTTGACCGGGATATTGGTGTGCACATTGCCGTCGCCGGCGTGCATGTGCAGCGCGACCCAGACCCGGCCCTTGAGTACGCGGCCGTGGATCTGCTGGCAGACGTCGACGATGGGTGACAGCGCGGCGCCGCCGAAGATCGATTGCAGGCGAGCCCGGATCTGCGTCTTCCACGAGGCGCGCAGGGTGTGGTCCTGCAGGTCGTGGAAGTAGGTCCGGCCGTTCTGCGACTGCACCGCATCGAGGTGATCCAGCCAGTGGCGCCACAGGTCGCGCACCTCGCGCAACAGCGCCAGCGCCTCACCGACCCGGCCCTCCAGCAACTCGGCGGAGGCGATGTCGCCGGCGTCGTCGCTCTTGCCCAGCGGCAGGTCGCCCTCGAGGAAGAAGCGTTCCAGCGCATCGACCAGCATCAGCTTGTTGCGCAGCGACAGTTCGATATTGATGCGCTCGATGCCCTCGGTGTACTCGCCCATCCGCGGCAGCGGGATCACGACGTCCTCGTTGACCTTGAAGGCGTTGGTGTGCTTGCTGATCGCCGCGGTGCGCTTGCGGTCGAGCCAGAATTTCTTGCGCGCCTCGGGGCTGACCGCGACGAAGCCCTCGCCGCCACGGCTGTTGGCAAGGCGAACCACTTCGCTCGCCGCACGCGCCACCACGTCGGCATCGTCGCCGGCGATATCGCCGAAAAGCGCCATCTTCGGCAAAGCACCGTTCATGCGCTTGCTCTTAGTCGCATAGCCAACGGCGCGCAGGTAGCGGTCGTCCAGGTGTTCGAGCCCGGCCAGGATCGCCCCGCCGCGCCTGGCTTCGGCGAACATGAAATCCTTGATATCGACTATCGACGGCACCGCATCCTTTGCGTCGCCGAAGAATTCGAGGCAGACGGTGCGCGTGTGCGCCGGCATCTTGTGGACGATCCAGCGTGCACTCGTGATGAGGCCGTCGCAGCCTTCCTTCTGCACCCCCGGCAGGCCGGCGAGGAATTTGTCCGTGACGTCCTTGCCGAGGCCCTCCTTGCGAAAGACCCGGCCCGCAACCTCGAGGATCTCGGTGCGTTCGAGCACCTTGCCCGAGGCATCGAAATGGCGCAATTCGAAGCGGGCCACTTCCACGTCGTGGATCTTGCCCAGATTGTGGTCGAGGCGGATCACCTCGAGCCACTTCGCATCCGGCGTCACCATCCGCCACGAGGCCAGGTTGTCGAGTGCAGTGCCCCACAGCACGGCCTTCTTGCCGCCCGCATTCATCGCGATATTGCCGCCGATGCACGAGGCCTCGGCCGAGGTCGGGTCGACCGCGAAGACATGGCCAGCGTGCTCGGCCGCATCGGCGACGCGCTGCGTCACCACGCCGGCCTCGGTCCACACCGTCGCCACGGCGCGTTCGACGCCGGGCAGCGCCACGAATTCGACCTCGCCCATCGCCTCGAGCTTTTCGGTATTGATGACCGCGCTGTTCCAGGTCAGCGGGATCGCGCCGCCCGTATAGCCGGTGCCGCCGCCGCGCGGGATGATGGTCAAGGCAAGTTCGATGCAGCCCGCCACCAGGGCAGCCATCTCGGCCTCGGTATCGGGCGTGAGGACGACGAACGGATATTCGACCCGCCAGTCGGTCGCATCGGTCACGTGCGAGACCCGGCTCAATCCGTCGAACTTGATATTGTCCTTGGCGGTCACGCGGCCGAGCACGCGCTGGGTGCGCTTGCGCAGCGCCGCAACATCGTCGAAGCGCGCCGCAAAACGGTCGACCGCCGCCTTCGATGCGACCAGCAATTCGCCGACGATCGCATCGCGCTGCGCATCGCCGGCCGGCATGCGCCGCTTCTCGACCTCGCCGAGCCGGTGGTGCAGCGCGTCGATCAGGAGCTTGCGCCGGCGCGGGTTGTCGAGCAGGTCGTCTTCCAGATACGGGTTGCGCTGCACCACCCAGATATCGCCCAACACCTCATACAGCATGCGCGCTGAGCGGCCGGTCTGGCGCTCGTCGCGCAATCGCTCGAGCACGTCCCAGGCGCGCGCGCCAAGCAGGCGGATCACGATCTCGCGATCGGAAAACGAGGTGTAGTTGTACGGAATCTCGCGCAGCCGGGCGCCGTGCGCGGCCTGGTCCCCCCCCGAAGAGGCCGCGGCAGCGCTCAGGCGGTTCAGCAATAGGGGTGCGTTCATGGAAGGGGGCTTGCAAGACCGTGGCGGCGCTCGGGCGGGCAGTTTATCGCGGCTCCTATTGCAGCGCAGCAATCGCGCCGCCGCGGGCGCGGGGCGCGCGGGATGCCATCAGCGGGCTTGTCCCAGTTGTGGCCCCGCTCGCGACACGCGATAAATCGCCACCCGAAGCGCGGCTGTCACGAAGCCGCGCCACTCTCGCGCCCGGCTCCTGGTGGCCGGCCTTCATTTCACGGAGTTATTCATGCAAATCAAATCCCTTGCCCTGGCTTCGGGCGTCCTCGCGCTGGCATTCGCCACGCCCGCCCACGCCCAGACCGAAATCCAGTGGTGGCATGCCATGGGCGGCCCGCTCGGCGAATGGGTCAACGACCTGGCCAAGGGCTACAACGAGAGCCAGAAGGACTACAAGGTCACGCCGACTTTCAAGGGCAGCTACGCCGAGACGCTGACCGCCGGCATCGCCGCGTTCCGCTCGGGCAACGCGCCCGACATCCTGCAGGTGCAAGAGGTCGGCACCGCCAACATGATGGCCAGCAAAGGTGCGATCGTGCCGGTCGGCAAGGTCATGAAGGACTCGGGCCTGAAATTTGACCAGGGCTCGTACGTCTCGGCCGTCGCCGGCTACTACACCGCGCCGAACGGCCAGATGCTCAGCATGCCGTTCAACAGCTCGACGACGATCTTCTATTACAACAAGGATGCCTTCAAGGCCGCGGGACTCGACCCCAACAAGGCGCCGGTGACCTGGGCCGAGGTGGCGATTGCCGCCGCCAAGCTGAAGGCGAGCGGTCACGCCTGCCCGTTCACCACCAGCTGGGTCAGCTGGACCCAGCTCGAGAGCTTCTCGGCCTGGCACAACGTCGAGTTCGCGACCAAGGGCAACGGCATGAACGGGATCGATACCCGCCTCACCTTCAACGGCCCGCTGCAGGTGCGTCACATCCAGGACCTGGAGAACATGGCCAAGCAGGGCCTGTTCGTTTACAAGGGTCGCGACAACAAGGCCGACGCCACCTTCCCGTCGGGCGAATGCGCCATGATCACTGGCTCGGCCGGGCTGCTCGGCAATATCAAGAAAAATGCCAAGTTCGCCTACGGCGTGGCTCCCCTGCCGTATTACCAGGACGTCCCGGGCGCGCCGCAGAACACGGTCATCGGCGGTGCCAGCCTGTGGGTGATGGCCGGCAAGACGCCCGAGCACTACAAGGGGGTGGCCTCGTTCTTCAACTACCTGTCGAACCCGGAAGTCCAGTCGGCCAGCCACAAGCGCACCGGCTACCTGCCGATCACGACGGACGCCTTCAAGCTGACCGAGCAAAGCGGTTTCTATAAGGAAAATCCGGGCGCCGACGTCGCGGTGAACCAGATGATCCGCAAGACGACCGACAAGTCGCGCGGGATCCGCCTCGGCAACTTCCTCCAGATCCGCAGCATCATCGACGAGGAACTCGAACAGGTGTGGGCCGGCAAGGCGTCCGCGAAAGAGGCGCTCGACAAGGCCGTCAAGCGCGGCAACGAGCAGCTCGAACGCTTCCAGGCAGCGAACAAGTCCTGAGGACTTGTTCGCTGCCTGCCGGCCGCATCGCGGCCGGGGCAGCCGACAGGATCGCTCCCTTCCCCGCCTTCCCTCCGTGAGGGAAGGGGCAAATACCAATACGACGACGCGACGTGGCAACTGAGAAGCGGGTGGTCTTTCGTTCGAGCTGGCTGCCCTGGGCGCTGATCGCGCCCCAGGCGCTGGTGATCGGCGTGTTCTTCTTCTGGCCGGCCGCACAGGCGATCCTCCAGTCGCTGCAGCAGCAGGACGCGTTCGGCATCAGCACCGAGTGGGTCGGCTTCGCCAATTTCCAGCGCATCTTCTCGGACCCGAGCTACATCGAGTCGTTCAAGACGACGGCGGTCTTCTCGCTGCTGGTGGCGGTGGGCGGCATCGTCATCTCGCTCGTGCTCGCGGTATTCGCCGACCGGATCGTGCGCGGTGCGCTCGCCTACAAGACCCTGCTGATCTGGCCGTATGCCGTCGCACCCGCGGTGGCCGGCGTGCTGTGGCTCTTCATGTTCGCGCCCAGCATCGGCGTCGTCTCGTACGCGCTGCGCCAGGCCGGCATCTCATGGAACAGCCTGCTCAACGCGAACGATGCGATGGCGCTGATCGTGATGGCGGCGATCTGGAAGCAGATCTCCTACAACTTCTTGTTCTTCCTGGCCGGCCTGTCGTCGATTCCCAAGTCGCTGATCGAAGCCGCCGCGATCGACGGCGCCGGCCCGTGGCGGCGCTTCTGGTCCATCATCTTTCCGCTGCTGTCGCCGACCACCTTCTTCCTGCTGGTGATCAACATCGTCTACGCCTTCTTCGACACCTTCGGCATCATCGATGCCGCGACCGAAGGCGGGCCGGGCAAGGACACGGCGGTGCTGGTCTACAAGGTCTATTACGACGGCTTCAAGGCGCTCGACCTGGGTGGCTCGGCGGCGCAGTCGGTGGTGCTGATGATCATCGTGGTCACGCTCACGGTGGTCCAGTTCCGCTTCATCGAGAACAAGGTCAATTACTGATGGATGCCTGCTGATGGTCGAACGACGTCCGATCCTGTCCGCGATGTCGCACTTGGTGCTGCTGATCGGCGTGCTGATCGTCGCCTTTCCGGTCTACCTGACCTTCGTCGCCTCGACCCACACCGCCCAAGACATCGTGCAGGCGCCGATGCCGCTGCTGCCCGGTGACCAGTTCGTGCACAACTATGTCGCTGCGCTGACGGGCAGCGAGCACGGCCCGGGCTCTGCGGCGCCGGTGGGCCGCATGATGTGGGTGAGCCTGGTCTCCGCACTTGTCATCTCGCTCGGCAAGATCGCGATCTCGCTGCTTTCCGCCTTCGCGATCGTCTACTTTCGCTTCCCTTTCAAGCAGCTCGTCTTCTGGTGCATCTTCGTGACCCTGATGCTGCCGGTCGAGGTGCGCATCTTCCCTACCTACCAGGTCGTCTCCGACCTCGGCATGCTCAACAGCTACGCCGGGCTGACGATCCCGCTGATCGCATCGGCCACCGCGACCTTTTTGTTCCGCCAGTTCTTCATGACGGTGCCCGACGAACTGGTCGAGGCGGCGCGCATGGACGGCGCCGGGCCGATGCGATTCTTCAAGGACGTGCTGGTGCCGCTCTCGGCGACCAGCATCGCGGCGCTCTTCGTCATCCAGTTCATCTACGGCTGGAACCAGTACCTGTGGCCGCTGCTGGTCACGACCAACGAGAACATGTACCCGGTCGTGATCGGCATCAAGCGGATGATCAGCGGCGGCGATTCGGCGCAGCAGTGGAACCTGGTGATGGCCACCGCCATCCTCGCCATGCTGCCGCCGGCGCTGGTCGTCATGCTGATGCAGAAGTGGTTCGTCAAGGGCCTGGTCGATACCGAAAAATAAGAAAGCGAACGAAGACACCCATGGCGAGCATCTCGATCCGCGACATCGTCAAGCGCTACGGCGTCGGTCCCAAGGCGGTCCAGGTGATCCACGGCGTCGACGCCGAGATCGCCGACCGCGAATTCGTCGTCATCGTCGGGCCCTCGGGCTGCGGCAAGTCGACCTTGCTGCGCATGGTGGCCGGGCTGGAGGAGATCAGCGAGGGCGAGATCGCAATCGGCGGCCGGGTCGTCAACAACATCGAGCCGTCCGAGCGCGACATCGCGATGGTGTTCCAGAACTACGCCCTCTACCCGCACATGACGGTGTACGACAACATGGCCTACGGCCTGAAGATCGCCAAGGTGCCCGCGGCAGAGATCAAGACCCGGGTCGACAAGGCGGCGGGCATCCTGCAGCTCGGCCCCTACCTGGCGCGCAAGCCGCGCGAGCTGTCTGGCGGGCAACGCCAGCGGGTGGCGATGGGCCGCGCCATCGTGCGCCAGCCCCAGGTGTTCCTGTTCGACGAGCCGCTGTCCAACCTCGACGCCAAGCTGCGTGCGCAGACCCGCCTCGAGATCCAGAAGCTGCACGCCGAGCTCGGCGTGACTTCGCTGTTCGTCACCCACGATCAGGTCGAGGCGATGACGCTCGCGCAACGCATGATCGTCATGAACGCCGGTCGCATCGAGCAGATCGGCACGCCCGAGACGGTCTATCACGAGCCGGCGACCACCTTCGTCGCCAGCTTCATCGGCTCGCCGCCGATGAACCTGGTGCCGGGGCGCGCCGAGGGGCAGCGGTTTTCGGTCGCCGACCAGGTGCTGCCGCTGCCGGCGCCGGCGCCGCGCACGGGCGAGCTGATCCTCGGCGTGCGGCCCGAGCATGCGAGCCTGGGCGTCTCCGGCGGGCCCGGCTGGCAATTGCAGGTCGAGGTGGTCGAGATGCTCGGCGCCGAGCGGCTGGTGTACTGCCGTGCCGGATCGGTGCTGTTCACGGTGCGGGTCGATGCGACGCTCGCCGCACCGCAGCCCGGCCAAACGACGACGCTGCAGGTGTCGCCCGACAAGCTGCACTGGTTCGACCCGGCGACGCAGCAACGCATCGCCTGATGGACGCCTGGCCTTACCCGCTCTGGTTCGCGCACCGGGGCGCCGGCAAGCTGGCACCCGAGAACACGCTGGCGGCGTTCCGACTCGGCGCGTCGCACGGCCAGACCGCGTTCGAGTGCGACGTCAAGCTGAGCACCGACGGTGTCCCGTTCCTGCTGCACGACAACACCCTCGAACGGACCACCAGCGGCGCCGGCATCGCTGGCGAGCGCCTGTGGTCCGAGCTGTCCCAGCTCGACGCGGGTGGCTGGCACGGTCCGGCCTATGCCGGCGAATCCATCCCCGCCCTCGCGGCGGTGGCGCGCTGGTGCCTTGCCAACGGCCACCTGCTCGACCTCGAGATCAAGCCGACGCCCGGCGCCGAGACGCGCACTGGCCAGGTCGTCGGGACCGAGGTGGCACGCCTGTGGGCCGGCGCCGAGACGACCCCGCTGCTGAGCTCGTTCCGACCCGAGGCGCTGGCCGGTGCGCGCGAGACCGCGCCGCAGCTGCGCCGCGCCCTGCTGGTCGACGGCCTGTGGCCGGGCTGGTTCGAGGTCGCGACCGAACTCGGCTGCGTCGCCGTCATCAGCAACCAGCGCTGCATGGACGCCGCGCTGGTCGCGCGGCTGCACGGCGCGCGGCTGCGTGCACTGGTCTACACGGTCAACGATGCCGCGCGCGCGCAGGCGCTGGTCGAGCTGGGGGTCGACGGCATCGTGACCGACGCCGTCGACCGTTTCTCACCCGCGGGCGGGATCGGCACCTCACCCGCGGGCGGGATCGGGCGCTGAGTCGAACGCAGTCGACGGCTGCACGCTCGCCTCACCGCCGATCCAGTCGTCGATGTTTTCCGGCAACGGCAAGGCCGTCACCTTGCGGATCACCGGCGCGCGCCATGCGACCAGCGCCAGCACCGCCGCACCGGTGCCGGCGAACGCGAGCGCGGCTCGCAAGCCGACGTGTTCGCC
The DNA here is from genome assembly GCA_039920165.1 of Burkholderiaceae bacterium. Classification (GTDB taxonomy): domain Bacteria; phylum Pseudomonadota; class Gammaproteobacteria; order Burkholderiales; family Burkholderiaceae_C; genus JBDSEG01. The sequence continues at coordinate 1,792 of JBDSEG010000272.1, read as the reverse complement.
GAGCCAGCCGCCGAGCAGCGCGCCGGGCCCCGCCGGCAGCAGGATCAGCCAGCGCATGGTGCTCGTCATGCGCCCGAGCAGCGGGGTGGGCGTCACCGCCTGGCGCAGCGCCAGGAAATTGATGAACACCAGCACCGCGCCGGCCGAGAACAGCAACAGCATGACCGCGAAGGCGAGCACGCCCCAGGCGTTGGCCGGCGCCACCGCCAGCAGCAGCCAGCCCGCCGCGCAGACGGCGAAGCCGAGCACCAGGCAGGGCCCCGGGCCGACGCGCCGGCTGATGCGATTGCCGATCACGCTGGCGAGGATGGTGCCACCGCCCATCGCCATGTAGCTCAGGCCGACCGCCTGCTCCGACAGGCCCAGGGTGCGGGTCGCGAACAGGATCTGCACCACCATCGCCGCCTGATGGCACATCTGCCAGACGCCCACGCTGGCCGCCAGCGCCACCAGCAAGGGGTTGCCCGTGACAAAGCGCAGGCCCGAGCGCAGGTCGCGCCAGAAGTGCCGGCTGGCCGCGCGGGCCGGCCTATCGTCGACCACGATGCCGCGCAGGATGGTGGCCGACACCAGCAGCATCACCGCGTCGACCAGCAGCGCCAGCGGCGCGCCGAAGAGCTTGATCAAGGCGCCGGCCACGGCCGGTCCGGCGACCTCGGAGCCCGAGCCCGCGAGTGCATTCTTGGCGTGCGCCTCGACCAGTCGATCGCGTGCGACCACCTGCGTGAGCACGATCTGCGCCGCCGATCCGGCGGTGGTCGCGATGCTGCCGATGACGAATCCCACGACGTAAAGGCAGGCCATCGACAGCCAGCCGAACCACCATGCAAGCGGCACGCTGGCCACCACCAGCGCCATCACGTACTCGCCGAACACATAGACCGGCAGCTTGCGCACCCGGTCGAGCCACACGCCCGAGGGCAGCGAGAACAGCACGAACGGGGCGATCTCCATCGCCGTCAGCAGGCCCATCTGGGTCGGGCTCGCGTGCAGCAGCACCGCCGCCGTCAACGGCAGCGCGAGCATCGTCACCTGCCCGCCGAACGAGCTGATGAGGATCGACAGCCACAGGCGTCGATAGGTCGGATCGCGCAACAGGTCGCCAGGCGGCAGGACCAGATGCGCATGCAGTCCCTGACGCAGGGACGAGAGCCGGGCTTTCATGGAAGCGGCCTTTCTTCGGTCTGCGGACGGCTCCTTCGGAGCGTCCCTGGCGGGTCGGTGGACCCGATGCAGCGGAAGAACCAGGGTTCCGGTGTTTCCGCTGAGGTCTCAGCGGAAACTTCGGTCGGAAGCTGGCGCCGGGAGATCTAGCCTGCGGTGCTCGCCAGTCGGCAAGCGACCGGTGCGACGACGGCCGGGCCACTGGCCACGACCGACCCGCGCGCGCCGACGAAGGCGCTGCGTGCAGGAAGGTGGGTGGTGGTGGTCATGGCGTGGGCATCCGGGGCAGGAGGGATGCGATCCTAAGCGCGCCGCGCGCGGCGTGGCAAGTCCTGCAAGCCCGACAGCGTCGCGGCGATGCGACGACGCTGGCGGCGCCTCTCTGGGGTCAACTACGGTAGTCGGCGTTGATCTTCACGTACTCGACGCTGAAGTCGCAGGTCCACACCGTGGCCTGCGCCGCACCGCGGTGCAGGCCGACCCGCACCGTGATCTCGGACTGCTTCATGACGCGCTGGCCGTCTTCCTCGCGATACGACGGGTGGCGTCCGCCACCGACGACGACGTGCACGTCGTCCAGGTAGAGGTCGATGCGGGTCGGGTCGAGGTCGGCGATGCCGGCATAGCC
>JBDSEG010000271.1:0-2862 GCA_039920165.1 Burkholderiaceae bacterium | reverse complement strand
CGACGACTGAACGACAACACCGAACGGTAGACAACCCGATGCTCGTTCCCCTTTACGCCCGCCCCCGCATCAGCCTGCGCTTCTGGCCGGTGGTGATGCGCAATTGGCTGGTCTGGCGCAAGCTGGCGGTGCCGAGCGTGCTCGGCAATATCGCCGAGCCGCTGATCACGCTGATCGCCTTCGGCTACGGCCTGGGTTCGATGATCGGCAGCATCGACGGGCGGCCGTATATTGAGTTCTTGGCCTCCGGCAGCATCGTCGTCAGCGCCGCGCTGGCGGCGACCTTCGAGGCGCTGTATTCCGCGTACTCGCGCATGCAAGTGCAAAAGACTTGGGAAAGCATCATGAACGCGCCGATCGCGCTCGACGACATCGTCTTCGCCGAGATGATGTGGGCGGCGCTGAAGGCGCTGTTCTCGGTCGCCGCGATCATGGCCGTCATCTTCGCGCTGGGCATCAGCCGGGCGCCCACCATGCTGCTCGCGCTGCCGGTGCTGGGCTTTGTCGGCGTCACCTTCGCATCGGTCGCGCTCGTCTTCAACGCGCTCGCCAAGGGCTATGACTTCTTCACCTACTACTTCACGCTCGTCATCACGCCGATGACCTTTCTGTCGGGCGTCTATTTTCCGATCGAGCAGATGCCGGCGTGGCTGCAAGCGGTGGCGGCCGTGCTGCCGTTGACCGCCGCGGTCGAACTCGTGCGGCCGCTGGTGCTCGGCGCCTTTCCGGTGGAAGTGTTGCGGCCGATGGCCATCCTCGTCGCGTATGCGGTAGCGGGCTACTATGCTGCGCTGGTGCTGACGCGGCGGCGCTTTTTTCGCTGATGGAACCGATGCCAATCTTCTTCATCCCGTCCCGGCCGTGGACTCGCCGCTGGCTGATGGCGCTGCTGGCGCTTGCGCTGCACGCCGGCGCATTCGCGCAGACTTTTCTCGAGCCCGAGCGGGCCTTTCGCTTCGCTGCGCGTGTGCTCGACGAGCGCACCGTCGATGTCGAATTCACGGTCGCGCCGGGCTACTACCTGTACCGCGAAAAGCTCGCCTTCGAGGCCGCCGGTGCGGTACTCGGCACGCCGCAGTTGCCACTTGGCAAGGTCAAGTTCGACGAGACATTCCGCAAGGATGTCGAGACCTACCGCGACGTGCTGCGCGTGGCGGTTCCGGTCACGCAGGCCGCTGCCGGATTCCGCCTCATCGTCACGAGTCAGGGCTGCGCCGATGCCGGCCTGTGCTATCCGCCGATGCGCAGCGGGGCCGACATCAGCCTGGCGGGCTTCGGCGGCAATGCGTCGGTGCGCGTGCTCGCACCAGCTGAACTCGAGCCCGAAGTGGCCGCAAGCGCCCGCGAGGGTGCGAGCGCCGCCGGTACGGGCACAGCTGCGCAGGGCGGCGGCGCGGACAGCTCGCATCTCGACGCGGCGCTGCAGTCAGGCCGCTTCTGGTCGGTGATCGGCGCCTTTCTCGTCGCCGGCGTGCTGCTCTCGTTCACGCCCTGCGTGCTGCCGATGCTACCCATCCTCTCGACCATCATCGTCGGCCAGCAAGGCGGCGGGTCGCGCGGTCGCTCGCTCGCACTCGCGGCAAGCTATTCGCTCGGCATGGCCGTCGTCTACACCGCGTTCGGCATCGCTGCGGGGCTGGTCGGCGAAGGGCTCGCGGCGACCTTGCAGACGCCTTGGGTGTTGCTTCTCTTCGGCGTCGCGCTGGTGGTCTTCTCGCTCTCGATGTTCGGCGTCTACGAGCTGCGCCTGCCGGGTGCGCTGATCCACGGCGTGTCGCATTCGATGGGTCGCCTGCGCGGCGGGCATGCAGCCAGCGTGTTCGCGATGGGGGGCGTCTCAGCGCTCATCGTCAGCCCGTGCGTGGTGGCGCCGCTGGCGGGCGCGCTCGTCTATCTGAGCCAGACGCGCGACGTGGCGCTGGGCGGCTCTGCGCTGTTCGCGCTCGCTGCCGGCATGAGCGTGCCACTGCTGCTGCTCGGCGCGTCGGCCGGGGCGTTGCTGCCGAAGGCGGGGCCGTGGATGGAAGGCGTCAAGCGCTTCTTCGGCGTGCTGCTGCTCGGCGTCGCGATCTGGATCGTTCAACCCGTCCTGCCGGCCGCGCTCGGCCTCGTCTTTTGGGGCGCGCTCGCGGTCTTCGCCGCGGTCCTGGTCTGGGGCGGTCGATCGACCGGGCCGCGCCCGGCGTGGCGCAACGCGGTCGCCGGTGCGCTCGTCGTGCTGGGGCTTTTCGAGTGGGTCGGCGCGGCCTCCGGCGCCGTCGATCCGCTGCAGCCACTGGCCCGATTGCGTCATGGTGCCGATGGCGCGTCGGACGCCGTGGCGCTGCGCTTCCAGCCGGTGCGCAGTACCGCCGAACTCGACGCCGTGCTGGCATCGGCGGGGCGCCCAGTGATGCTCGATTTCTATGCCGACTGGTGCGTCTCGTGCAAGGAAATGGAGCGCTATACCTTCAGCGACCCGGCGGTGCGTTCGCGCTTGGCGAAGGCTGTCCTGCTGAAGGCCGACGTCACGGCCAACAATGCGAAGGATCGCGAACTGCTCAAGCGATTCCAGCTTTTCGGGCCGCCCGGGACCCTCTTTTTCGGCGCCCGCGGGCAGGAGATTTCGGGCACCCGCGTGATCGGGTATCAGACCGCAGCCCGCTTCGCCCAGACCCTGGAAGCGGCGGGTCTTTGAGGGTCGTCCAACAGCACCTTGTGGCACAATACAGGTTCAGTCGCGAGGTGGAGCAGTCTGGTAGCTCGTTGGGCTCATAACCCAAAGGTCGCAGGTTCAAATCCTGCCCTCGCAACCAAGGATTCACGAACAAAAACAACAACTCAACGAATCGGCAAACGCCGCCCCAGTGGGCGGCTTTTTTT
>JBDSEG010000270.1:0-14440 GCA_039920165.1 Burkholderiaceae bacterium | reverse complement strand
TGCTGTCGAATGGATAGATGACGACCAGCGGTCCTTTGTCGCGCACGCGCATCGGTTCGTCGTCGAGCAGATAGGCAACCATCACTTCGTCGCGCTGCACGTCTTCGGCCGGGATGTCGGCCCGGTAGTCGTTCAGCGCGACCGCCCGCAAGTCGCCGCCTGCGGCGCCCACGGCGGCGAGCAGATTGCGCAGTCGCACGCCGGTGAATTTGCGCGCTTCGCGTACCACGGCGTTCGGGGCGAGAACGTCTGCTGCGGCAGGGCGGCGAGCATCGGCAGGTCGAAGCGCGCCTCGACGGGCGCGTTGACGCGCGCGATGCGTCCCGTGATGGTGAGCAGCACCGGCTCTCTCGCAGTCTCGAGCGCCTGTGCGAGCGCGATCCCGCTGCAGCAGCCGCCCGCGAGCGCGACGAGGCCGACGAGGGCGCCGCGACGGTCCAGGTCCAGGCGCGGCGCGGCCGGCGACATCATGGCGTTGCGTCGTTCTTTGCGACGGTCGTGGCGGGGCCGAGCTTGGGCAGCTCGCTGCCGCTGCCGAGCAACAGCAGCCCAGCCTTGGCATACACGCCGAGCTTTTCGCGCGTATCGGCGATATCGAGGTTGCGCATCGTCAACTGGCCGATCCGGTCCTGCGGCGAGAAGCTCGACGCGCCTTTTTCCATGGTCAGCCGCTCGGGCTGGTAGCTCAGGTGCGGCGAGGTCGTATCGAGGATCGAATAGTCGTTGCCGCGCCGCAGTTCGAGCGTCACCTCGCCGGTGACGGCGCTGGCGATCCAGCGTTGCGCGCTCTCGCGCAGCATGATCGCCTGCGGGTCGAACCAGCGGCCCTGGTACAGCAGCCGGCCGAGCCGGCGGCCGCCCTCGCGGTATTGCTCGATCGTGTCCTCGTTGTGGATGCCGGTCACGAGCCGCTCGTAGGCGATGAACAGCAGCGCCATGCCGGGCGCCTCGTAGATGCCGCGGCTCTTGGCCTCGATGATGCGGTTCTCGATCTGGTCGCTCATGCCGAGCCCGTGCCGTCCGCCGATGCGGTTGGCCTCGAGCATGAGGTCGACGATGCTGCCGAAGGTCTGGCCGTTCAGCGCCACCGGCTGGCCCTCGAGGAATTCGACCGTGACGCGCTCGCGTTCGACCTTGACCTCGTCGCGCCAGAAGGCCACGCCCATGATCGGCTCGACAATGGTCATGCCGCTGGACAGTTGTTCGAGGTCCTTGGCCTCGTGCGTCGCGCCGAGCAGGTTCGAGTCGGTCGAGTAGGCCTTCTCGGCCGACATCTTGTACGCGAAGCCGGCCTGCCGCATGAACTCGCTCATCTCGGCGCGCCCGCCGAGTTCGTCGATGAAGGTCTGGTCGAGCCAGGGCTTGTAGATGCGCAGCGCCGGGTTGGCGAGCAGGCCGTAGCGGTAGAAGCGCTCGATATCGTTGCCTTTGTAGGTGCTGCCGTCGCCCCAGATCTCGACCCCGTCGTCCTTCATCGCCGCCACCAGCATGGTGCCGGTGACGGCGCGCCCGAGCGGGGTGGTATTGAAGTAGGTCAGGCCGCCGGTCGAGATGTGGAAGGCGCCGGCCTGCAACGCCGCGATACCTTCGCCGACGAGCTGGCTGCGGCACTCGATGAGGCGCGCCTGCTCGGCGCCGTACTGCATCGCCTTGCGCGGGATTTCGTCGTAGTCCGGCTCGTCGGGCTGGCCGAGGTGGGCGGTATAGGCATACGGCACGGCGCCCTTGTTGCGCATCCAGTGCAGCGCGGCGCTGGTGTCCAGGCCACCCGAGAACGCGATGCCGACCTTCTGGCCGACGGGCAGGTGTTGCAGGATGGTGGCCATGGCGAAAGCTTGATTGAGGTGGTCGGCGCGGGCCGCATTGTCCCTCGGCGCGCGACGCCCTTGCCGTACAAAGCGGGTCAGGGCGGCGGGAGACGGTGCTTGTCGGCCTCGGAGGTGAAGGCGTCGGCGAAGAACGATTCAGCGGGCAGTCCGCAGCGCGCCGGCAGGTCGCGCTGCGCCGAATCGACCATCACCGGCGCACCGCAGGCATAGACCTGATGGCGTGACAGATCGGGCAGGTCGGCCATCAGCGCCTGGTGGACGAAGCCGGTGCGCCCGCGCCAGTTGTCGCCGGGCGCCGGCTCGGACAGCACCGGCACGTAGCGCAGCGTTGGCATCTCGTCGGCCGCACGTTCGGCCCAGCCGTGCAGGTACAGGTCGGCGCGGCTGCGGCAGCCCCAATACAGGTACACCGGCCGCTCGATAGCCTTGAAGCGGATGTGTTCCAGGATCGCCTTGATCGGCGCAAAACCGGTGCCCGAGGCGAGCAGGACGATGGGCGCATCGCTATCCTCGCGTAGGAAGAAGGTACCGTACGGGCCTTCGATGCGAAGAATGTCCTTCGGCTTCATTGCCGTGAAGATATGCTCGGTGAAGCGTCCTCCGGGCATGCGCCGCACGTGCAGTTCGATCGCCGGTCGCTCGCCGAGGGTGTGAGGCGCATTTGCCATCGAATAGCTCCGCCGCGCGCCGCCTTCGAGGATGAATTCCACATACTGGCCAGCGTGGTAGCGAAAGACCTCGCTAACCGGCAACTGCATCGACAGGATCGCCACATCGGGCGTCGGCTTGTCGATCGCGATGACGCGAGTGGGCATCTTGCGCACCGGAAATTCGCCGGCCCCGGCCACGGTGCGCGCTTCGATCACCACGTCGGTCTGCGCCGCGGCCTGGCAGGTGAGGGTGAGCCCGGCCGCCTCTTCGGCCACGCTGAGCGCGCTCGCCGAATGGGCGCCGTGGATCACCCGGCCTTCGATCAGCCGGCACTTGCACGAACCGCAGGCGCCGTCCTTGCAGCCGTAGGGCAGCCCCACGCCCTGGCGGATCGCGGCGATGAGGATCGGCTCGTCGCGATCGACGCTGAAGCTGCGCCCGCTCGGCAGCACGGTGACGGTGAAGGACATGGCGGGCGTATCGCGCGGTGATGGGTTCGAAGGTCGCTCTTAGACTGACCGGCAGAGCGGCGATTCTGCCCGCGACCCGACCGACCCCACGTGACCCTGTCTTCGCGCTTTCGTCGCCCGGTATTGCTCATCGTCGGCTGCGGCGATATCGGTCTGCGCGTGGCGCGGGCGATCGGACCGGGTTGGCACGTGCTCGGACTGACTTCCAGCCCGCAACGCGTCGATGAACTGCGCGGAGCAGGAATCTCACCCCTGCTCGGCAATCTGGACGCGGCGCCCACGCTGGCCCGTCTGGCCGGCCTCGCCGACGCGGTGCTGCATCTGGCGCCGCCTTCGTCCGAGGGCGCGACCGACCGTCGCACCGAAGCGCTGCTCCAGGCGCTGGCACGCCGCCCGTCGGTGCGGCGTCTGGTGTATGTCAGCACCAGCGGTGTCTATGGCGACTGCGCCGGCGCCCGCATCGAAGAATCGCAACCGCTCGCGCCGGCCACCGACCGGGCCCGACGCCGAGCCGACGCCGAGCAGCGCGTCCGCGCCTATGGCCGCGCCCTGGGCGTGCGCGTGACGATCCTGCGCGTGCCCGGCATCTATGCCGTCGATCGACCGGGCGGCGACCCGCGCCAGCGCCTCGCGCGCGGCACGCCGGTGCTGGCGCATGCGGACGACGTGCATACCAACCATATTCACGCCGACGATCTCGCGCGCATCTGCATCGCCGCGCTGCACCGCGCCCCGACGCAGCGCGCGATTCATGCCAGCGACGACACCGAGCTGCGCATGGGCGACTATTTCGACCTTGCCGCCGACCTGTTCGGCCTGCCGCGCCCGTCGCGCATCACGCGCGTCGAGGCATCGTCCCGACTCTCGCCCCTGCAACTGAGCTTCATGAGCGAATCGCGCCGGCTCGACAACCGGCGGCTCAAGACCGAACTGCGTCTTGCGCTGCGCTACCCGACGGTGGCCGACGGCCTGCGCGCCGGCTAGATCCCCTGCGGCTTGCTCAGCGTCTTCATGCGGTCGACGGTGTGGGCCTCGATCGTGCGGTCGACGCTGCCGCGGCGGATCTGCAGGCGCACGTCACGCTCGGCAACCTCGTCGCGCCACAGCGCCTTGTAGAACGATGCGAGGTCGGCAACCTCGGTGCCATCGATTGCGACGATGCGGTCGCCGGGCAGCAGGCCGGCGCTTTCGCCGGGGCTATCCGGCGTGACGCGAAGCACGCGCACCGCGCCTTCGTGCTCGACGCAGTTCACCCCGAGCCAGGCGCGCGCGCTGCCTTTGGATGCGCCCAGGGTGCGCATCTCGCCGAGGATGGGCTTGAGCAGGTTGACCGGAACGAACATGTTGCCGGGAAGCCGGCCCGCGCCGTCGCCACGCACTTGCTGCAGCACCAGCGAGCCGATGCCGAGCAGTTCGCCCTGCGCGTTGAAGAGCGCGGCGCCGCTGTGGTCGGCGCGCACCGGGGCGGTGAAGAGCGCGCCCTCGATGTGATACTCCCAGTAGCCCGAGTAAGGACGACGCGAGACCATCCGTGCCAGGCTTACATCGCCCCGCAGGCCGCCGCTCGCGATGAGCAGCGGTTCGTCGCCGGATACCGTCGCCGAATCACCCAGTCGCGCCGACGCGACCTTGAGCGGCGTCAGTGCCTGGACCAGACCGAAGCCGGACGTAACGTCGTAGGCGACGACCTTGGCTGGCACCTGCCGATGGTCGTCGAGCACGAGATCGACGCGATCGGCCTCGAGGATCAGGTAGCCGATGGTTAGCACCAGCCCGTCGTCGCCGATCACCACGCCCGATCCGCGCCGCTCCAAGCCGAGTGTCTGCGCCGACCGGGCCGAAGCGAGGGCGGGGACGCGCAGGCCGACCACGCTCGCCTGCGCGCGTTTGAGGGCTGCGCGGGTGGCTTCGACACTCGGATCCGCAGGCGTCTCGACGGCCCGCGCTGCGAGGCCGATCACCGACAGCGCCAGCGCCAGCAAAGCGAACCAGCGGGTGGCGTGGGCGGAGCGCGGGCTCATCGAAGTGGCAGCGGACATGTCGATCTCCCGAAGTGAGATGCCGCGCCGAGCATGAGCTATCGCGGCGGCCGTGAACCGCGCAGGGACTTTGCCGTCAGCGGCGCCGGCCGAACGGCGGCATGCCGCGCCAGTAGCGGATCATCAGAAAGCCGCCGAGCATCCCGCCCAAGTGGGCGAAGTGCGCTACGCCCTGCTGGGTACCGGTGACGCCGAGAAAGAGTTCGAGCCCACCGTAGATCGCGACGAAGACCTTGGCTGGCATCGGGATTGGCGGGATGAGGGGCGTGATGGTGCGGTTAGGAAACGTCATTCCGAAGGCGAGCAACAGGCCGAACAGTCCGCCCGATGCGCCGACCGTGGGTACCGGCGAGCCAAGGATGAAATTGACAAGCAGCTGCATCCCCGCAGCGCTCAGCACGCTCGCGGCATAGAACTGGACGAAGCGCTTCTGGCCCCACACGCGCTCGAGTTCGGCGCCAAACATCCACAGGCCGAGCATGTTGAAGAACAGGTGCACGAAGCTGCCGTGCAGGAAGGCATAGCTCGCCACCTGCCAGGGCATGAAATTCGGGCCGATCGGCCACAGCGCGAACCACAGCGTGAGCGTGCGGCCGAGGAGCTGGTCAAGAAAAAAGGCCGCGACGTTGATCAACAACAGGGCCTGGGTGACCGGGGGCAACGAAGGCATGCGCAAATCCGTATAAGGGCGGAGTGCCGGGTCGTGACGTGCCACGAGTCGCACGCCTAGGCGGACGCATTCGGGTTCGGGTGGTGCCCCGGGCCGGACTTGAACCGGCACGCCTTGCGGCAATGGATTTTGAGTCCATCGTGTATACCAATTTCACCACCGGGGCATGCGCCCATTCTATCGGCGGCTGACCCTGCGCACGTCGCCGTTTGCCGCGGCATCCGGCCGTGAAGAGCATTCGACGCAGACTGCACCCGCGAGCCCCTGCGACAATGCCGCGAGGAGAATTCATGCGCGACCCCACGCCCTGTTACGCCACGCTCGAAGACGTGATCGGCAAGACCCCGCTGGTGCGGCTGGTGCGGCTGCCGGGTGCGGACAACGAGCGCCGGGGCAACGTCATTCTCGGCAAGCTCGAAGGCAACAATCCGGCCGGTTCGGTGAAGGATCGCCCGGCCATCTCGATGATCCGCAATGCCGAGCTGCGCGGCGAGATCAAGCCGGGCGATACGCTGATCGAGGCGACCTCGGGCAATACCGGCATCGCGCTCGCGATGGCGGCCGCGATCCGCGGCTACCGCATGCTTCTGATCATGCCCGAGGACCTCAGCATCGAGCGCGCGCAGACCATGAAGGCGTTCGGCGCCGAACTGATCCTCACGCCGCGCTCGGGCGGCATGGAATACGCGCGCGACCTGGCCGAGCAGATGCAGCGCGACGGCAAGGGCAGGGTTCTCGACCAGTTCGCGAACGCCGACAACCCGCGCATCCACTACGAGACGACCGGCCCCGAAATCTGGGCCGATACGGCCGGGCAGGTGACGCATTTCGTGAGCGCCATGGGCACGACCGGCACCATAACCGGCGTTTCGCGCTACCTGAAAGAAGTCAGCCCTGCGATGCGCGTGATCGGGGCCCAGCCGGGCGAGGGTTCGCGCATCCCCGGCATCCGTAAATGGCCGGTCGAATATCTGCCGAAGATCTACGACCCGTCGTGGATCGACGAGACGATCGACGTGACGCAGGCGGACGCCGAAGATATGGCGCGCCGTCTGGCACGCGAGGAAGGCCTTTTCGCCGGCATCTCGGCCGCCGGTGCCTGCTGGGTGGCGCTGCAGATCGCGCGCAGGCTCGAAAACGCCACCATCGTCTTCATCGTGTGTGACCGCGGCGACCGCTATCTGTCGACCGGCGTCTTTCCTGCCTGAATCATCGTTCCCTTCGAGAAAGAGGAAGTCCCCATGCAAATCGAAAAAGAGATCGATACGCGCGGCCTGAATTGCCCGCTGCCGATCCTCAAGGCCAAGAAGGCGCTGGCCGACATGCACAGCGGCGAGGTGCTGAAGGTCGTTTCGACCGACCCCGGTTCGATGCGCGACTTCCAGGCCTTCGCGCGCCAGACCGGAAACGAACTGGTCGAACAGACGACCGCGGCGGATGAGTTCATCCACTTGCTGCGCCGGCGCTAGCCGGCGCGCGTGCGCGCCATCTCAGATCTCGAGCGCGCGCAGATACTCGCGAAACGACGGGCCGACCTCGGGGTGCGTCAGCGCCAGTTCGACATTGGCCTGCAGGAAACCTTCCTTGCTGCCGCAGTCGTAGCGCTTGCCCTCGTAGCGATACGCAAATACCTTCTCGCGCCGCAGCAGACCGGCAATGCCGTCGGTGAGCTGGATCTCGCCGCCCACGCCGCCAGCCTGGTTCGCGATTTCGTGCAGCACCCCCGGCGTCAGGATGTAGCGGCCGGCCACACCCAGGCGCGACGGCGCGTCTTGCGGAGCCGGCTTCTCGACGATGCGGCTCACATCCATCAGCATGTCGTTGATCGGCGTGCCGGCGACGATGCCGTAGCGCCGGGTGTGCTCGGCGGGCACTTCCTGCACCGCGAGGATCGAGACGCGCCATTCGTTGTACTGCTCGACCATCTGCGCGAGGATCGGCGGCGTTCCCACCATCAGATCGTCGGCCAGGAGCACCGCAAAGGGCTCGTTGCCGATCAGCCGCTGCGCGCACAGCACGGCGTGGCCAAGGCCAAGGGCCTGCGGCTGGCGCACGTAGATGCATTCCATGTCGTCCGGCTTGACGCTGCGAACGAGCGCGAGCAACTCGTGTTTTTCCGCGCGTTCAAGGGCTACCTCGAGCTCGAAGGTCATGTCAAAGTGATCCTCGATCGGGCGCTTGTGCCGGCCGGTCACGAAGATCATCTCCCGCACGCCGGCGGCGTACGCTTCCTCCACCGCATACTGGATCAGCGGCTTGTCGACCACCGGGAGCATCTCCTTGGGTTGGGCCTTGGTCGCGGGCAGGAACCGCGTGCCCAAGCCGGCCACCGGGAAGATCGCTTTGTTCACTAACATCTTGTTACAATCCTCGGATGGGCAGTTGGAATTCTTGCATGCGCCTTTCTATCCCATTCCCCGGCCGCTGACGCATGGACCTCTTGATTGTCGAACGACTGGAAGACGACGTCGTGCAGTGGCTGTCGTCACGGCACGAGGTTCGGCTCGCGCCTGAATTGGCGCAGGATCCGCGCGCCTTTCGGCAAGCTCTCTACAACGTCAGGGCAATCGTCGTTCCTTCGAGCGTCAGCCTCGACGCGAGCGTGCTGCAGTACGCGCCGGCGCTGCGTGCGGTCGGACGCATGAGCGCAGGGTCCGAAAATATCGATATGGATGCCTGCGCCAAGGCGGGCGTCGAGGTGGTCCGCAGCCTGAATGCGACGGCGCAGGCCGAAGCCGAATTCATGCTCGGCGCGGTGCTGACCATGTTGCGTCGGGTGCCGGTGATGGGCGCCGACGGCATGTGGGTGGGACGAGAACTGGGCGGCGCGACCGTCGGACTGGTGGGCATGACGCCGGCCGCGCGCACCACCGCGCGACTGCTTGCCGGCTTCGGCGCCCGCGTGGTCGGCTACGACCCCTCAATGCACGCTAGCGACAGCCTGTGGGAACGCTGGGGCGTGCGCCCGCTCGGTCTGCGCGAACTGCTCGAACAGGCCGATGCGGTGTGTGTGCAGCTGTCCTACTACAGCCGCTACCACGGCCTGCTCGGCGATCGCTTCCTGCCGTTCTGCAAGCCCGATCAGGTGCTGGTGAGCATCGCGCACTCGGGCCTGTTCGACCACGCCGCGTTGGCCGAAGCGATGGGCCGTGGCCGCATCGCAGCCGCCTGGTTCGACAGCCTAGAGCCGGGCGCGCTCGACGAGGGCCGGCCGCTCGCGGGCATCGACAACCTGCAGGTCACACCACGCGTGGCGAGCACGACGCGCGAATCGCGCCGGCGCAGCGCCTGGGCGGTCGTGAAGCGGATCGACGAAATGTTGAGTGGCAGCGCGCTCGGCCAACGCGATTTCAGGCCGACGGCGCCAAGCGAACCGCTTGATCTCGCAAGCGGGCCAGCATTGCTCTGAATTCCTCGACCCGCTGGCGTTCCTGCGCCACCACCGCCGCCGGTGCGCGGGCGACGAAGCCGGCATTCGCGAGTTTCGCCTGCGCCTTGTCGATCTCGCTCTGCAGGCGGCCGATCTCCTTGGCCAGACGGTTCGACTCGGCAGCCGGGTCGATCTCGACCAGCAGCGCCAGCCGCGCCGCGCCCGCCACCGCCACCGCGGCATGTCGCGTCGCATCGGCGAATTGCGCATCGGTCGGGAAGATGCGCATTTCCGACAGCCGGGCGAGCGACTGCAGCAACGGCGCCGCCTCGGCGATGAATTCGGCGTCACCGGTGACGAGCAGGGGCACCCGCGTGCCCGGCGACAGGTTCATCTCGCTGCGCAGCGCCCGGCAGGTTCCTACGATGGCCTTGAGCTTCGCGACCCAGGCATCGGCATGCGCATCGACCCGTTCGAGTTGCGCTTTCGGATACGGCGCGCTGACGAGTCCGGTGCCGGCCGTCTTGCGCCCGGCCACCGGTGCTACCGACTCCCACAGGTCGGCGGTAATGAATGGCATTACCGGGTGCAGCAGGCGCAGCACGGTCTCGAGCACGCGGATCAGGGTTCGCCGCGTTGCCCGCTCGCGCGCTGCGTCGCGGGCGCTTGCCAGTTGCACCTTCGCGATTTCGAGGTACCAGTCGCAGTATTCGTCCCAGACGAAGGCATAGAGCGCGTTCGCGACGTTGTCGATCCGATAGTCGGCAAAGCCCTGTTCGACCGCCGCTTCGACGCGCTGCAACTCGCTCGTGATCCACTTGTCGGCCGGGCTGAATTTAAGATAGCCATGCGCCGGTCCGCCCGGTGCGCATTCGGCCTTGGTGTGCTCGCGCATGCCGCAGTCCTGGCCCTCGCAATTCATCAGAACGAAGCGCGTCGCATTCCAGAGCTTGTTGCAGAAATTGCGATAGCCCTCGCAGCGCTTGGTATCGAAGGCGATATCGCGGCCCAGGCTCGCATAGCTCGCCATCGTGAAGCGCAGCGCGTCTGCGCCGTAGGCCGGCATGCCCTGGGGAAACTCCTTCGTCAGGCGCGCCGCGATCTTCGACGCCATCTCGGGCCGCCGCAGTCCGACGGTCGATTTGCGAATCAGCGTCGCAAGGTCGACGCCTTCGATCAGATCGACCGGGTCGAGCACGTTGCCCTCGCTCTTGCTCATCTTGTGGCCCTGCGCATCGCGTACCAGGCCGTGGATATAGACGTCGCGGAACGGCACCTTGCCCGTGAAGTGCAGAGTCATCATGATCATCCGGGCGACCCAGAAGAAGATGATGTCGAAGCCGGTCACGAGCACGCTCGACGGCAGGAAGAGATCCTGCTCGATCGTCTTTCGCGGCCAGCCGAGGGTGGAGAACGGAAACTGCGCTGCGGAGTACCAGGTGTCGAGCACGTCCTCGTCGCGGGTGAGGGCGCCGTCGTAGCCGGCGGCCGTCGCCTTGGCGCGTGCCTCGTCCTCGTCGCGGCCGACGAATATCTCGCCGCCGCTGCCGTACCACGCCGGGATCTGATGCCCCCACCACAGCTGGCGCGAGATGCACCAGTCCTGGATGTTGCCCATCCAGTGGTTCCACGTATTCACCCACTGTGCCGGAACGAAGCGGACGTCGCCGTGCTCGACCGCGGCGATCGCGCGGCCCGCGATCGACTGCCCGTCCCGGCCCGGCTTCGTCATCGCCATGAACCACTGTTCGGTCAGCATCGGCTCGACGATCTGTCCCGTGCGGGCGCAACGCGGCACGACGAGGCGGTGCTTCTTCGTTTCGACCAGCAGGCCGAGCGCGTCGAGGTCGGCGACGATCTGCTTGCGCGCGGAGAAGCGGTCCAGGCCGCGGTAGGCGATCGGGGCGTTCGCGTTTACGGTGGCGTCGAGCGCAAGCACGCCGATGATCGGCAGTCCGTGGCGCTCACCGACCGCATAGTCGTTCGCATCGTGCGCCGGCGTCACCTTGACGACGCCGGTGCCGAACTCGCGGTCGACATAGGTATCGGCGATCACCGGTATCGTGCGGTCGCACAACGGCAGCGCGACCTGCTTGCCGACGAAAGACGTGTAGCGCTTGTCGTCCGGATGCACCATCACTGCGGTATCGCCCAGCATCGTCTCGGGCCGCGTGGTTGCGACGACCAGCGATCCGCTGCCATCGGCCAGCGGATAGCGGATGTGCCACAGAAAGCCGTCTTCCTCTTCGCTCTCCACTTCGAGGTCGGACACCGCCGAACGCAGTACCGGATCCCAGCTCACGAGGCGCTTCTTGCGGTAGATCAGGCCTTCCTCGTACAGCCGAACGAAGGTCTCGTTGACCACCGCCGACTGCGTGGGGTCCATCGTGAAGTACTCGCGCGACCAGTCGACCGTATCGCCGAGCCGGCGCATCTGCGCGGTGATGGTGTTGCCGCTTTCTTCCTTCCACTCCCACACGCGGGCGATGAAATTCTTCCGGCCGATATCGTGCCGGCTCCTGCCTTCGTCCTGTAGCTGGCGCTCGACCACGATCTGGGTCGCGATGCCAGCGTGGTCGGTGCCGGGCAGCCACAGCGTGTTGTGGCCGCGCATGCGGTGCAAGCGTGTCAGCGCATCCATGATCGTGTGGTTGAAGCCGTGACCCATGTGCAAGGTGCCGGTCACGTTGGGTGGCGGCAGCTGGATGCTGAATGACGGCTTGGCCGGATCGAGCGTTGCGGCGCCGGCCGAATCGCGCTCCCACTGCGCGGTCCAGCGCGCTTCGATGGCGGCGGGTTCGAAGGACTTGGCGAGTTCGGTCATGGACCGAATTGTAGGGAGGGGGTGCATCGCCGAAAGCCGCTGCCGCCGCGTTCGGTCGCGTGCATCGAGCCCGCTCCTCGCCCGAGCGCTGCGCTGGTCGATCCCCGAGGACGAGGCATCTCGCCCCGCGCTCCGCGCTCCGCGCTCTACATCAGCAGGTGCTCGCCCGCGTTATCGCCGCCGAGGATCACGTAATTGACCTTGCGAATATCGGCCAGCCGGGTGCCACCTGCGTACGAGATCGAGCTCTGCACGTCCTCGCGCATCTCGCGCAGCGTATCGGCGAGCTTGCCCTTGATCGGCTCGAGGATGCGCTTGCCCTCGACGTGCTTGTACTCGCCCTTGTTGAAGTCCGACGCGCTGCCGTAGTACTCCTTGAACTGCTTGCCGTCGACCTCCACCGTCTGGCCTGGCGACTCCTCGTGGCCCGCGAACAGCGAGCCGATCATCACCATCGAGGCGCCGAAGCGCACGCTCTTGGCGATATCGCCATGATCGCGGATGCCGCCGTCGGCAATGATGGGTTTGGTCGCGACGCGGGCGCACCACTTGAGCGCCGAGAGTTGCCAGCCGCCGGTGCCGAAGCCGGTCTTGAGCTTGGTGATGCAGACCTTGCCCGGCCCCACGCCGACCTTGGTCGCATCGGCGCCCCAGTTCTCGAGGTCGATCACCGCCTCGGGAGTGGCGACGTTGCCGGCGATGATGAACGCCTGTGGCAGCTTTTTCTTGATGTGCTCGATCATGCGATGCACGCTGTCGGCATGGCCGTGCGCGATATCGATCGTGATGTAGTCGGCGCCGACACCGTCGGTCGCCAGACGGTCGATCACGGCGTAGTCGGGTGCCTTCACGCCCGAGCTCAGCGAGACGAACAAGCCCTTGTCGCGCATCTCCCGCGCATACGCGACGTTGTCGGTGTCGAAGCGGTGCATCACGTAGAAATGGCCGTTGGCCGCCAGCCACTGCGTGATCGGTTCGTCGACCACGGTTTTCATGTTGGCCGGCACGACCGGCAGGTTGAAGCGGCGTCCACCGAATTCGACCGATGGGTCGCATTCGGAACGGCTGTCGACCCGGCATTTGCGCGGCAGCAAAAGAACGTTGTCGTAGTCGAAGATTTCCATGGAGCTGACGCGGCGCGCGGTGGCGGCGCAGTGGCGGTAACGGCTTCATTAGGCGCGCGGTGGCGGCGCAGTGGCGGTAACGGCTTCATTATCATGTTCGCCATCCGGAGCACATTCATGGGCGAGCCACTGATCAAGTTGAGTCTGCAGCAATTTCTCGAGTGGGAAAATCTGCAGCCCGAGCGACACGAATTCCATCGCGGCGAGGTGTTCGCGATGGTGGGCGCGCGGCGCGTGCACGGGCGGATCGGCTTGAATATCGCGGTTTCGCTGGCCAAACAATTGGCAGGCACGAAGTGCCAAGTGTTTGGCGATTCCATGAAGATCAGGATCGCTGCCGACACCATCCTTTACCCCGACGTCTTCGTCACCTGCGACCCTGACGACCTGCGCACCGAGCAGATCTTCACTGCGCCCTCGCTCGTCGTCGAAGTGCTTTCGCCGTCGACCCAGTCGTACGACCGCGGCTCGAAATTCACGCTGTATCGCAGCCTGACGAGCCTGCGCGAATACCTGCTGGTCGACCCGGACACGCGCGAGGTGCAGCTCTTCCGGCGCGGTGCCGATGCGCTTTTCACGCTGCACGACCTGACCGGCCGCGAGCTCATCGGACTGGAAAGCGTCGCCTGCGAGTTGCTCGCCAGCGAGGTCTTCGACAGTGTCGAGCCCATGTCCGGTCAGCAGGCGAGCCTGCCGGTCTGAGCCGACCTCGTGCCCGACAATCGGTCCATGACGTTGCCGATCGAACGCGAATCCGCTGAATCACGCCAAGGCGTGCCGGATTCGGCCCTGCTGCACAATCTCAATCCCGAGCAACTCGCCGCCGTCACGCTTCCGGCGCGCCCGGCGCTGATTCTGGCCGGCGCCGGCTCGGGCAAGACGCGGGTGCTGACGACGCGCATCGCCTGGCTGATCCAGACTGGCCAGCTTTCGCCGGGCGGCGTGTTGGCCGTGACCTTCACCAACAAGGCGGCCAAGGAGATGCTGACCCGCCTGTCCGCGATGCTGCCGCTGCCGGTGCGCGGGATGTGGATCGGCACCTTTCACGGCCTGTGCAACCGTTTCCTGCGCGCGCACTGGAAGCTCGCCGCCCTTCCGCAGGGATTCCAGATCCTCGATTCGAGCGACCAGCTGTCGGCTGTCAAGCGCGTCATCAAGGCGATGAACCTCGACGAGGAGCGCTATGTTCCCAAGCAGGTGACTTGGTTTATCGCGGCGCGCAAGGAAGACGGGCAGCGCCCGCGCGATGTCGAGATCCACGACGCGCAAAGCCGCGTGCTGGTTCAGGTCTTCCAGGCCTACGAAGAGCAGTGCCAGCGCGAGGGCGTGGTCGATTTCGCCGAGCTGATGCTGCGCACTTTTGAACTGATGCGCGACAACGCGGTCCTGCGGGAGCACTACCAGCGGCGCTTCCGCCATATCCTGGTCGACGAGTTCCAGGACACCAACAAGCTGCAGTACGC
>JBDSEG010000269.1:0-3667 GCA_039920165.1 Burkholderiaceae bacterium | reverse complement strand
TTCACGTCCGGGTGCTCGAGCAGCGCGTCGACCGCGACCTTGTCGCCTTGCACGACGTTGAAGACACCGTCCGGCAGGCCGGCCTGACTCAGCAGTTCGGCCATCAGGATCGACGCCGACGGATCGCGCTCGCTCGGCTTGAGCACGAAGCAGTTGCCGCAGGCGATCGCCACCGGATACATCCACATCGGGACCATCACCGGGAAGTTGAACGGCGTGACTCCGGCAACCACGCCGAGAGGCTGGCGCAAGGTCCAGTTGTCGATCCCGGTGCTCACCTGGTCGGTGAAGTCACCCTTGAGCAATTGCGGGATGCCGCACGCAAACTCGACGATATCGATGCCGCGCGAAACCTCGCCCTGGGCGTCGGTAAAAACCTTGCCGTGCTCGGCGGTGATCATGGCGGCGAGGCCGTCGCGGTGCTGGTTCAGAAGCTCGAGGAACTTGTTCAGCACGCGCGCGCGCCGGATCGGCGGCGTATTGGCCCACGCCGGGAAAGCGGCCTGGGCGGCGGCCACCGCCGCGTTCACTTCATCGGCGCTGGCCAGCGCGACCTGGCGCGCGACCGCCCCGGTGGCCGGGTTGTAGACCGGCTGGCGCCGCCCGCTGCGGCTCGCGACCGGCTTGCCGCCAATGTGGTGGCCGACCTCGGTGGACGAGGTGTAGGCCGCGCTGAAAGCTTCGGAAGCGCCCATGAAAATGTCTCCAAGGTGGAAAAAAGGCGAGTCTAGTGCGCCCAGGATTCGCGGGACGGGCCATGGCCGTCGCATTGAGAGGCGTCGCTATCATCATCCGTTTTGGCGCGCCGCACGATGTCCCGATCCCCACAGGCCGGCCCCGAGGACGAGCGCGCGCCCGGCGCCGCGGCATCGATCCGGGTCCGCGGTGCGCGCACCCACAACCTGAAGAATATCGATCTCGACATCCCGCGCAACCGGCTGGTCGTGATCACCGGGCTGTCGGGTTCGGGCAAGAGTTCGCTCGCGTTCGACACGCTGTACGCCGAAGGCCAGCGCCGCTATGTCGAAAGCCTGTCGACCTATGCGCGGCAGTTCTTGCAGCTCATGGACAAGCCGGATGTCGATGTGATCGAGGGGCTGTCGCCGGCGATCAGCATCGAGCAGAAGGCGACTTCGCACAACCCGCGTTCGACCGTCGGCACCGTGACCGAGGTGCACGACTATCTGCGCCTGCTGTTTGCCCGCGCCGGAACGCCGTACTGTCCTGACCACGACATGGCCTTGCAGGCGCAAAGCGTGAGCCAGATGGTGGATGCCACGCTCGCGCTGCCCGAGGGCACGCGGCTGATGGTGCTGGCGCCGGTGGTGCGCGACCGCAAGGGCGAATTCGCCGAGCTGTTCGCCGAGATGCAGGCGCTCGGCTATGTGCGCTTCCGGGTCGACGGCAGCACCTTCGAGGCGGCCGACGTTCCCAAGCTCAAGAAGGCCGAGAAGCACGATATCGATGTCGTGATCGACCGCGTGAAGGTGCAGCCCGGCCTTCAGCAACGGCTCGCCGAAAGTTTCGAAGCCGCGCTGCGCATTGCCGACGGGCGCGCGATGGCGCTGGAGATGGATGCGCTCGACGCGGCGCGCGGCAGCGCGGCAGCGCCGCCACGCGAGCATCTGTTCTCGAGCAAATTCGCCTGCCCGGTGTGCAGCTATTCACTCGCCGAACTCGAGCCGCGCCTGTTCTCGTTCAACTCGCCGGTGGGTGCGTGCCCGACCTGCGACGGCCTCGGCCAGACCACGGTGTTCGACGCCGACCGGGTGGTCGCCTTCCCGACCCTGAGCCTCGCGAGCGGCGCGGTCAAGGGCTGGGACCGGCGCAACGCCTATACCTTCTCGATGCTGGAAAGCGTGGCGCGCCATTACGCCTTCGACATCGACACGGCCTTCGATGCGTTGCCGCCGACCGCGCGCGAGGTGTTGCTGCACGGCTCGGGCGCGACCGAGATCGAGTTCGTCTACGAGGCCGAGAGCACGCGCGGCAAGCCCCGCAGCGTCAAGCGCTCGCATCCCTTCGAAGGCATCCTGCCGAATCTGGAGCGGCGGTTTCGCGAGACCGATTCGGCCGCGGTACGCGAAGACCTCGCGCGCTTGCAGACCGCCAAGGCCTGCCCCGACTGCGAGGGTTCACGGCTGCGGCGCGAGGCGCGGCATGTCTTTCTGGTGGACGCGGACGGCACGCGCGAGCCGATCTTCCGGGTCGAGCACTTCACGCTGCGCGAGTGCCTGGCCTATTTCGACACGCTCGCGCTGCAGGGCGCGAAGGCCGAAATCGCGCTGCAGGTGGTGCGCGAGATCCGGTCGCGGCTCAAATTCCTGAACGATGTCGGTCTCGACTATCTCAGCCTGGACCGCAATGCCGATACCTTGTCGGGCGGCGAATCGCAGCGCATCCGCCTCGCCTCGCAGATCGGCTCGGGCCTGACGGGCGTGATGTACGTGCTCGACGAGCCGAGCATCGGCCTGCACCAGCGCGACAACGAGCGCCTGATCGGCACGCTGCGCCACCTGCGCGATATCGGCAACAGCGTGCTGGTGGTCGAGCACGACGAGGATGCGATCCGCGCCGCCGACCACGTGATCGACATGGGACCGGGCGCCGGCGTGCACGGCGGGCGCGTGATGGCACAGGGAACGCCGGACGAGGTTGCGGCGAACCCCGACTCGCTGACCGGGCGCTATCTGGCACGCCAGTTGCGCATCGCGGTGCCGCCGCGCCGGCACGCGCTGGCCGATTTCGAGTCGCCGCTCGAACTGCACATCCAGGGCGCGCGCGGCAACAACCTGAAGCAGGTCGAGGTGCGGATCCCGATCGGCCTGCTGACCTGCGTGACCGGAGTCTCGGGCTCGGGCAAGAGCACGCTCGTCAACGACACCTTGTACGCCGCGGTCGCGCGCAAGCTGTATGCGAGCCACGCCGAGCCCAAGCCTTTCGATGCGATCGACGGCCTGGATGCGCTGGACAAGGTGATCAATGTCGACCAGTCGCCCATCGGCCGCACGCCGCGCAGCAACCCGGCCACGTATACCGGCCTGTTCACGCCGATCCGCGAGCTCTTCGCCGAGATGAATACGGCCAAGGAGCGCGGCTACGGGCCGGGTCGTTTCTCGTTCAACGTCGCCGGCGGGCGCTGCGAAGCGTGCCAGGGCGACGGCGTGCTCAAGGTCGAGATGCACTTCCTGCCCGACGTATACGTGCCGTGCGACGTGTGCCACGGCAAGCGCTACAACCGCGAGACGCTCGAAGTCCTCTACAAAGGCCGCAATATCACCGACGTGCTGAATCTCACGGTCGAGGAAGCGCACACCTATTTCAATGCGGTGCCGGCGATCGCGCGCAAGCTGCAGACGCTGCTCGACGTCGGCCTGGGCTACATCCGGCTCGGCCAGAGTGCCACCACGCTGTCGGGCGGCGAGGCGCAGCGCGTCAAGCTCGCGCTCGAACTGAGCAAGCGCGATACCGGCCGCACGCTCTATATATTGGACGAGCCGACGACCGGGCTGCACTTCGCCGATATCGATCTTCTGCTGCGCGTGCTGCATCAGTTGCGCGACGCCGGCAACACCATCGTCGTGATCGAGCACAACCTGGACGTCATCAAGACCGCCGACTGGATCGTCGACATGGGGCCGCTCGGCGGCGCCGGCGGCGGCACGGT
>JBDSEG010000268.1:0-6537 GCA_039920165.1 Burkholderiaceae bacterium | reverse complement strand
CGGGGCTCAGTGCAAAAGCTTCGACGTTGGTCGACTCAGGCAACCACTGCTGGTGAAATCTCGGCGCATCGACCGCCTCCTGCACGTTCATGCCGTGGTCGACCAGGTTGAGGATGGTGTGCAGCACGGCGGTGATGATGCGGCTGCCGCCGGGGGTGCCGAGCACGAGCACGGGCTTGCCGTCCTTGGTGACGATGGTCGGGCTCATCGAACTCAGCGGTCGCTTGCCGGGCGCGATCGCATTCGCCTCGCCCTGCACCAGCCCGTAGAGGTTGGGTACGCCCGGCTTCACGGTGAAATCGTCCATCACGTTGTTGAGCAGCACGCCGGTTGTCGCCGCGGTGACGCGGCCGCCGAACCAGCCGTTCAGCGTATAGGTGACGGCGACCGCATTGCCCGCCTTGTCGACGATCGAATAGTGGGTGGTGTTGCTGCCTTCGTGCGGCGCTACGCCGGGCCGGATGTCCTTCGAAACGCCAGCCCGCGCCGGGTCGATGGCGGCGCGGATCTTCGCGGCGTAGCCTTTGTCGAGCAGACGCTCGAGCGGGTTGCGGACGAAGTCGGGATCGCCGAGCGCGTTGTTGCGGTCCACATAGGCGTGGCGCATCGCCTCGATTTCGTAGTGCACTGACTGCGCCGAACCAAAGCCGAGGTCCTTCAGCGGATAGCCCTCGAGGATGTTCAGCAACTCGCACAGGATAACGCCACCCGAACTTGGCGGCGGCGCCGAGAGGATGGCGTAGCCGCGGTAGTCGCACTCGACCGGCTTCAGTTCGCGGGTGCGGTACTGGTCGAGGTCGGCCTGGGTGATGAGCCCCTGCCCGGCCCGACTGCCGGCGACGAGGGCGGCGCCGACCGGGCCCTGATAGAAGCCGGCCGTGCCGCGCTCGGCGATGCGTTTCAGGGTCTCTGCCAGATCCTTCTGGACCAGTCTTTGTCCCGGCACAAAGCGCTCGCCGCGGTTCAGGAAGATGGCCGCGCTCGGCGCATCCTGCTTCAGATCGTCGGCCGCGCTGGCGAGCATGTCGGTATCGCCCTGGTCGAGGACGAAGCCGTCCTGCGCAAAGCGGATGGCCGGCGCGAGCAGCGTGGCGCGCGCCATCGTCCCGTAGCGGGCCAGCGCATATTCGAGCCCCGAGACGCTGCCCGGAACGCCGACCGCACGGTGCCCGCGCGTGCTCGCGCCGCGGATCACGTTGCCATCGCGGTCGAGGTACATGTCGGCGCGTGCCGCGAGCGGCGCCTTCTCGCGGAAGTCGAGAAAGGTCTTGCTCCCGTCGGCGAGCCGGATCGTCATGAAGCCGCCGCCGCCCAGGTTGCCGGCGGCCGGATAGACGACGGCGAGCGCATAGCCCACCGCGACCGCCGCGTCGACCGCATTGCCGCCGTCCTTCAGCACTTCGACGCCGACACGCGTCGCCAGCTGCTGCGCGGTCACGACCATGCCGTTCTCGGCCGCGACCGGCGCCGGCGATGCCGCGTGGGCGACCTGGCCGATGAAGAGGCCGACGAACAGCAAGCGTGGGAACGGGATGAGGTTCATGCCAAAGATCTGCGCAGGTGGCGATGGGTCAGGCGTCGCGGGCCGCGGAGGCGGGTGGCGGTTCGGGCCGGGGCATCGCATCGAGATGGCGCAGCACGCGCTGCGGAAAGGGAATCTCCACCCCGAGCGCGGCCAGCCGCTCCAGCACGACGACGAAGACCATCGAACGGATATTGCCCTGGCCGTTCTCGCTGTCGCGGATCCAGAACAAGATCTGCATGTCGATGCCGTCGCTGGCCAGCGCCGTGACCTGGCACGCCGGACCCGGATCGGCCAGCACCCGCGGCAGCGCGACGATTGCCGCTTCGAGTTGCGGCGCGAGCGCGCGCACATCGGTGCCGTAGGCGATCTGGAAGGCGCAGCTCAGCAGCACCTTGGGGTCGGCGAGGGAGAGGTTCTCGACGCGCTGGGTGATGAGCATCTCGTTCGGCACGATCGCTTCGCGCCCGCCAAGCGAGCGGATCACCGTATAGCGGGTGCGTATGTCGGTAACGCGGCCCTCGAAGCCGTCGATCCGCACCATGTCGCCGATGCGCAGCGACCGTTCGGCCAGCACGACGAAGCCGCTGATGTAATTGGCCGCAATCTTCTGCAGCCCGAAGCCGAGGCCGACGCCGACCGCACCGCCAAGCACCGAAAGCGCGGTCAGATCGACGCCTATCGCCGACAGCGCGATCAGCAGGCCGACGAACAGCAGCAGCGCGCGGATCACGTTTGCGAACATCTTGCGGATCGACAGGTTCGATGCGCCCGCGCCGCTGCCGCGCAGCAGCCGGCGTTCGATCCCGGCCGCGATCCACAGCGATAGCACCAGCACCAGCCCTGCCGTGAGCGTGCCCTCGATCAGGCTGAGCAGCGTGAGCTTGCGCCCACCGACGCTCCACTGCAGTTCGTCCATCGCATCGACCAAAAGCGGCAACGCGCCGGTGACCCACAGCACGACCGCGATCCAGGCCAGCCACGAGATGCTGCGCTCGATCGTGCCGACGATGCGCGAGCCCGGAAAGGACGCGCCGAGCACGCGCACGGCCAGGCGGATCACGACCAGCGACAGCAGGATCGGCAGCGCGAGCTTGAAGACCGCCGGGCGCACCGCGCCGTCCAGCGCGAGGCGGGCCGCATAGGCGAAGGCGAGTGCGAGCACCGGGAACAGCACGCCGTCGAATACTCGCGCACCGAACCAGATCGACTCCGGCTGATGGCTGCGCCCGCGCAGCATCCGCGCCAGCCCGTAGGCGAACGCCAGGCACGCGGCGAGCACAGCGAGTTCGGTATAGACGCCGGGTTGCGCCAGGTCGCCGAGCAGGTCGGTGACCGCGCTGGCGATCGGGGGCGAAGTCAAGGAGGCGGACTCGGCTTGGCGCTGAGACTCAGACCCCCGCCAGCACCCTCAGATGCGCCGCCACGCTGCGCCCGAGTGCCGACAGGTTGTAGCCACCTTCCAGGCACGAGACGATGCGCCCGCCGGCATGTTTGTCGGCCACTTCCTTGATGCGCCGCGTGATCCATTCGTAGTCGGCTTCCACCAGGCCGAGCTGGCCCAGGCCGTCTTCGCGGTGGGCATCGAAACCGGCCGAGACGAAAAGCATCTGCGGCGCGAAATCGTCGAGGCGCGGCATCCAGTGGCGCTCGATCAGGGCCCGGATCTCGGGCCCGCGCGTATACGGCGGGATGGGCAGGTTGAGCATGTTGTCGCCGCTCGGCACGGCGCCGGTGCCGGGGTACAGCGGGTGCTGGAAGAAGCTGACCATCAGAATGCGATCGTCGTTGGCGATGATGTCCTCGGTGCCGTTGCCGTGGTGGACGTCGAAATCGACGATCGCGACGCGCGCGAGGCCGCGCACGTCGAGCGCATGGCGCGCCGCGACGGCGACGCTGTTGAAGAAGCAAAAGCCCATCGCCTGGTTGCGCGTTGCGTGGTGGCCGGGCGGGCGGATCGCGCAGAAGGCGTTCTCGGCCTCGCCGTCGATGACCGCATCCGTCGCCGCGACCGCCGCGCCGGCGCAGCGCATCACCGCACGCCAGGTGCCGGGGCCGGCCATGGTGTCGGGATCGAGGTGGTGCGATTCGCCGCTCTCGGCCAGCGGCTGCAACAGCTCGGCGAGCTCGCTGACATAGTTGCTCGCATGGGCGAGCGCGAGGTCGGACAGTTTCGCCAGTGGCGCCTCGCGGCGCTGCAGTGCGATCTCGAGCCCGGTCGCGAGCAGGTGGTCGTCGATCGCATCGAGGCGTTGCGGGCACTCGGGGTGTCCGTCGCCCATGTCGTGCAGGCGGCAGTCGGTATGGCTGTAGAAGGCAGTCGTCATCGTGGGTTCGAAGCGCGGATGTTTCGGGTAAGGTGCCTGGATGAGTGTAAAGAATGGATTGCCAATCCAGATGGAGCGGGCCGAGCGCCGGGCCGCTCCCAAGCCGGCCCGCATCCCCTCTGGGGATCGCCGAACTTACCCGTTTGGCAAGGGGCGGTCATGACGCTGCCACTCCAACTCACCCGCCTGATCGACCAGATTAGCACGATCATCGTCGGCAAACGCTCACAGATCGAGGACTGCATCGCCTGCATGCTGGCCGGCGGCCACCTGTTGATCGAAGATGTTCCGGGCGTCGGCAAGACGACCCTGGCGCACGCCCTCGCGGTTTCGCTCGGCCTGCGCTTTTCACGCACCCAGTTCACCGCCGACCTGATGCCCTCGGACCTGATCGGCGTGGGGGTCTACGAGCGCAGCAAGGAGGCGTTCGTCTTCCATCCGGGACCGGTCTTCACGCAGGTGCTGCTCGCCGACGAGATCAACCGCGCCGGACCGAAGACGCAGAGTGCGTTGCTGGAGGCGATGGAAGAGCACCAGGTCACGGTCGAGGGGGAGACGCGAGCGCTGCCGCAGCCGTTCTTCGTCATCGCGACGCAGAACCCGACCGACCAGCTCGGCACGTATGCGCTGCCGGAGTCGCAGCTCGACCGCTTCCTGATGTGCATCACGCTCGGCTACCCCGACCAGGCGAGCGAGCGCGCGCTGCTGGCCGGCGCGGACCGGCGCGCAGCGATCGCTCAGTTGCCCACCGTGCTGACCCCGGTCGAGCTGGTGGCGGCGCAGCGCGCGGTGCAGGCAGTGCATGTGTCCGAACCGCTGCTCGACTATCTGCAGGCGCTGATCGGCGCGACGCGCTCGGGCCGCTGGTTCATCGACGGGCTGTCGCCGCGCGCCGGAATTGCCGTGCTGCGCGCGGCCAAGGCGCGCGCGCTGCTTTCGCGGCGCGACTATGTGGCGCCCGACGATCTTCAGTCGGTCCTGCCGCAGACCGTCGCGCACCGCCTGCAGCCGGTCGCGGGCGCCGGGCGCGGCCGAGTCGAGCAGGTGCGCGCCATGCTCGAGGCGGTGGCGCTGCCCTGACCCACGCGCGGATGACGAGCGCCGCAATCCGCAGTCCCGAGCGACGCATCCGCCGCCGCGCGCTCGATTTCGCCGGCCATGTGCGCCACCGCTGGCGGCGCTGGTGGCAGTCGCGCGTGCCGCGCAGCGACGCGCAACTGCTGACGCAGCGCAACGTCTATATCCTGCCGACCCGTGCCGGCCTGATGTTCGCACTGACGCTGGTGGTGCTGCTGCTCGCCTCGATCAACTACCAGTTGAACCTCGGCTATGTGCTGACCTTCCTGCTCGCCGGCAGCGGCCTCGTCTCCATGCACCTGACGCACGCGACGCTGCGCGGCCTGACGCTGCACCTGCGCGCACCGGCACCGGCGTTCGCGGGAGCGTCTGCACGGCTCGAATGCGTGCTGACGAGCCCCGGCCGCGCACGCTTTGGGCTCGGCCTGAAGCTGCACGACGCGCCCGCCACCAGCCTAGTGTGGATCGACGTGCCGCAAGGCGGCCAGGCGGTCAGCCACCTCGCCCACGTGCCGGGGTGGCGCGGCCGGCACGCGCTGCCGACGATCAGCGTCGAGACCCGCTTTCCGCTCGGCCTGTTCACGGCCTGGAGCCTGTGGCGCCCGGCGTCGGAACTGGTGGTCTATCCGCGCCTCGAAGCGCCGCCGGCGAGCTTGCCGACCGCCCGCCCCACGCCCGGCGGGACGAGCCGCCAGCCGCGCACGAGCGGCGGCGAGACCGAGGGCGTGCGCAGCTACCGGCGCGGCGATCCGCCCAAGCTGGTGGTGTGGAAGAAGACGGCCAAGGCACTGGCTGGCGGCGGTGAACTGGTGCTGCGCGATACGGCCGTCGCCGCCCAGCACCAGTTGTGGCTCGACTGGCATTCGTGCGGCGCACTCGCGCCCGAGGACCGGCTCTCGCGGCTCGCCGCCTGGGTGGTGGCGGCGGATGCCGCGGGCATCGATTTCGGCCTGCGCCTGCCTGCGCTCGACATCGAGCCCGGCAGTGGCGCAGCCCAGCGCCGGCGCTGCCTCGAGGCGCTCGCGCTGTGGCGCTGAGCCCCGTGTCCGGCGCGTTGGCGGCATGGCGCGGTGCGCTGCGCTGGCCGAAGTGGCAGACCCTGCCGCGCGAGGCGCGCGACACCCTCTTCCTGCTCGGCGTGATCGGCTGGACCGTACTGCCGCATGCCGCGCACCTGCCGGCCTGGTGCGGCTGGCTCACGCTCGCGGTGCTGCTGTGGCGCGCGCGCCTGGCGGTGCGCGGCGCCGCGCTGCCGGGGCGCTGGGTGCTGATCGCGGTGCTGCTGATTGCGGCCGGCCTGACGCTGATGTCGTACCGCACGCTGCTCGGCAAGGAGCCCGGCGTCACGCTGCTGGTCGCGCTGATGGCGCTGAAGACCCTCGAACTGCGCGCCCGCCGCGACGCCTTCGTCGTCTTCTTCCTCGGGTTCTTCATCGTGCTCACGCACTTCCTGTATTCGCAATCGCTCGCGGTGGCGATCGCGATGCTGGTCTCAGTGTGGGGGCTGCTGACGGCGCTGGTGCTGGCGCACATGCCGGTCGGCCAGCCAAGCCTGCGCCAGGCCGGACTGCTTGCCGCGCGCACCGCCGCGCTGGGCGCGCCGATCATGGT
>JBDSEG010000267.1:0-10498 GCA_039920165.1 Burkholderiaceae bacterium | reverse complement strand
CGAATTCGCGCGTTCCACTCTTGGCGATGGTGCCGAGGTTGGCCACCGCCTCGTCGGCCGCCATACCGATGCCGTTGTCGTTGATGGTAATGGTCTTGGCGTCAGTATCGAAGGCAACGCGCACCTGGAGCTCGGGTGCATCCTCGTACAGCGCCGGCTTGTCCAAGGCCTCGAAGCGCAGCTTGTCACACGCATCCGAAGCATTCGAAACCAGCTCGCGCAGGAAAATCTCCTTGTTCGAGTAGAGCGAGTGGGTGACCAAATGCAGGATCTGCTTGACCTCGGCCTGGAAGGAAAGCGTCTGTTTGTCCATGAGTGTCGATGAGGGTCGGAAGTTGGGTCATTCGCGCGAGGCGCGAATCATAAGGAGCGGGAGGGGTCGGTTCGCCCTGAACTGTAGGAGCAAGCCGACCCGGCGAGTCGCCCGCCGCCGATGGCGGGCTCAGGCTCCGATCGACACATTTGGGTCCACACCGCCGAGGATCAAGATGACTGTTGAAGCGCGCGCGTCCAACGGCGTCGCCCGGGAAAGTGCGCCGTCGAGCCCCGGCTCTCGCCGCGCAGCCATGCGCTGGATGTTGGGCGTGGCCGCCGCCGTTGTGGTCGGCCTGGTGATTTTCGTGACATGGGGCGAATCGCAAGGCTGGCCATTTCTGGTCGAGCCGCTGCAGCGTCGCTTGTCGACCGCGATGCATCGCGATGTGAGCTTTTCGCCCGACGGGAGCACGGAAGCGCATGCGCGTATCCATCTGCTCGGCGGCGTGCGCGTCGACGCGCCCCGCATTCGAATTGCGGCGCCCGACTGGAGCGCCGAGCCCCACATGCTGCTGGCCACCGACGCATCTATCCATTTGGGCTATGCGGATCTGTGGCGCGCGTATCGCGGCGGGCCCTTGCACATCCGTTCGATCAAGGCAGAGCAGATTGATCTGGCGGTCGAGCGCTTGGCCGACGGTCGCGCCTCATGGCAGTTCCGCAACGAGCCCGGCGCGCCCGCCGGGCCGCCGCCCACGATCGGCCATCTCGAGGTGGCCGATGGAGCGGCGCGTTACCGCGATCTGGTTCTCGACGCGGCGGTCGACGCGCACTTCACGCTCATCGACAGCAGCGGGCGCCCGGCAGTGGCATCGGGCTACGCTGCCGCATCTTCTTCGGCGAGCGCTTCCGCCCCGGCGCGAGCCGCTTCGGCTGCCCAGGGCCTGCGCGTCGTCGCGAACGGCAAATACCGCAGCTTCCCGCTCAAGGTGCAGCTGGAGACGAGCGGCATCCTGCCGCTGGTCGGCGAACAGGCCGCCAAACTCGCGGTGCCCGTCGCGCTGACGGCGACGATCGGGCGCGCGCGGCTCGACTTTCACGGCACCGCGACCGATGCCATCCACCTCGGCGCCCTGACCGGCGTGTTCACGCTCGCCGGCCCCTCGCTCGCCGCAGTCGGCGACCCGCTCGGCGTCACGCTGCCCAGCACCCCGGCATTCCGCACCGAGGGACGGATCGCCCAGCGCGGCAACGTTTGGAACGCTGTCTTCGACAGCGCGCGAATCGGCACGAGCCGGCTCAGCGGCGCCTTCACCTACGACCTCGGCCCGGCCGTGCCGCTGCTGTCGGGACGACTGGGTGGCAGCCGCTTGCTGCTCGCCGACCTCGGCCCGGCCATCGGCGCTTCGGCACCGGGTTCGGCGGCATCCGGTGCGACCGGCGCCGAGGCCAAGCCGCGAACGACGAAGGTCGCGCGCCGGGTGCTGCCCGACCGCGAATTCGACTTGCCCGCGCTGCGCGTGATGGACGCCAACGTCGCCGTCGATATCGCCGAGGTCGATCTGGGCACCCAATACCTCGAACCGCTTCGACCGCTGCGCGCGCACCTGCAACTGAGCGACGCCGTCCTGCGCCTGACCGATATCGACGCACGTACCGGCCAGGGCCGGCTTAGCGGTTCGGTGCAGCTCGACGGCCACGAGCGGCGCGCCGTCTGGACCACCGCACTGCGCGTGGCCGACGTGCGGCTCGAACGGTGGATTCGGCAGACCAGCACCAACGGCGGGCCGCCCTATGTCTCGGGCCGGCTGCGCGGCGTCGCCAACCTGCACGGCGAAGGCCGGTCGACGGCGCAGATCCTCGGAACGCTCAAGGGCAATGTCGGGTTCCAGCTTCAGGGCGGCAAGATTTCGCACCTGGCCGTCGAAGCGGCGGGAGTCGATATCGCGCAGGGCCTCGGGCTGCTGATCGTCGGCGACAAGCCGCTCGATGTGCAGTGCGGTGTCGCCGACCTGCAGGCGCAGGCCGGCATCCTGCGCCCGCGCGCCTTCATCCTGGATACGAGCGATTCGACAATTGCCGTCGACGGTAGCGTGTCGATGCTCGACGAGACCATGGACCTGCGCGCCGTCGTCTCGCCCAAGGATTTCAGTCCCTTGGCGCTGCGCACGCCAGTGCGCGTGCGCGGGCCTCTCGACGCGCCGCAGGTCTCGCTCGAAAAGGGCCCGCTCGCGCGACACGTCGGCGCCGCAGCGCTGTTGGCGCTGATCACGCCGATCGCGGCGCTGCTGCCGCTCATCGATACCGGCGATCAGGACGGTGCTGCGCAAGCACTCGCCGACGGTTGCAGGGCACTCGTCAAGCGCAGTGGTGCGACCGCCGCGAAGGCGGCGCCGGCGCCGGCCTCGTCACCGGCCCGGGCAGCCGCTCGCCGGCGATGAACGGGCGTTGCGGCGCGTACGATCCGCGCATGTCGAACCGCCTGACCCAGATCGCAACGCGCACCGGCGACGACGGTACGACCGGCCTGGGCGACGGCAGCCGGGTTCCCAAGGATCACCTGCGCATCCACGCCATGGGCGAGGTCGACGAGCTCAATTCGACGCTCGGTGTGCTGCTCGCCGAGCCCCTGCCGAACGCGGTGCGCGAACTGCTGGTCGTGGTCCAGCACGAGCTTTTCAACCTCGGCGGCGAACTGTCGATCCCGGGCTTCGAACTGCTGAAGGACGCCGCCGTGCTGCACCTCGACCAGGCCCTGGCCGAGCACAACGCCGTGCTGCCGCGGCTGAAGGAATTCATCCTGCCGGCCGGCACGCGCAGCGCGGCGCTGGCGCACGTGTCGCGCAGCGTCGCCCGGCGCGCCGAGCGAGCGGTGGTCGCGCTTGCGGCGAACGAGTTGGTGCGCGCCGCGCCGCGCCACTATCTGAACCGGTTGAGCGACTTGCTCTTCGTACTGGCGCGCGTGCTGAACCGCGCCAATCTCGACGGCCTGGGCGGCGACGACGTCTACTGGAAGAGCGAGAAGCTGGCGCGCGACGCGGACGGCTGAGCGGCTTCTCAGCGTTCGGCGATCTTGGCCCCGCGCCGTGCCCGGACCGCCTCGCTCAGCACGTCGAGCACCGCGACTGAATCGTCCCAGCCGATGCACGCGTCGGTGATGCTCTGGCCGTGGACCAGGCGCGCCGGGTCATCGGAGCGGGGACTGAATTTCTGCGCGCCCGCGACCAGGTGGCTCTCGACCATGAGGCCGAAGATGCAGCGATCGCCGGCTTCGATCTGCGCCGCCACATCGCGCGCCACATCGATCTGGCGCTGGTGCTGCTTGGCGCTGTTGGCGTGGCTGCAGTCGATCATCAGCGTGCAGGGCAGGCGAGCCGCCTCGATCTCGGCGCACGCTGCGGCGACGTGCGCGGCGTCGTAGTTGGGCGTCTTGCCGCCGCGCAGGATGACGTGGCAATCGGCGTTGCCGCGTGTCTCGACGATCGCGACTTGGCCGCTCTTGTGGATCGACAGGAAGTGGTGCGGCTCGCCGGCAGCCTGAATCGCGTCGATCGCAATCCTGATATTGCCGTCGGTGCCGTTTTTGAAGCCGATCGGCGCCGACAGGCCCGAGGCCAATTCGCGATGCACCTGGCTCTCGGTCGTGCGCGCGCCGATCGCGCCCCAGGCGATCAGGTCGCCGATGTACTGCGGCGAGATCACGTCGAGAAACTCGCTGCCGGCCGGCATGCCGGCTCGGTTGATCTCCAGCAGCAGCTGGCGCGCGATGCGCAACCCTTCATCGATGCGATAGCTCTCGTCGAGATACGGATCGTTGATGAGCCCTTTCCAGCCCACCGTCGTGCGCGGCTTCTCGAAATAGACCCGCATCACGATCTCGAGCGTGTCCTTGTGGCGCTCGCGCTCGAGCCTGAGCTTGCGCGCGTACTCGACCGCCGCAACCGGGTCGTGAATCGAGCACGGCCCCATGATGACGAGCAGCCGATCGTCCTTCTTCTGCATGATGCGACGGATCGCGGAGCGCGTGTCGGACACCAGCGCCTCGACCGGCGTTCCCGCAATGGGAAAGAAGCGGATCAGGTGCTCGGGCGGCGGCAGCGGCACCACGTCCTGGATGCGCTGGTCGTCGGTGCGGCTGGTGCGCTCGGTGCTCGCGGTCCAGCCGGCGGCGTCAGTTGGGGGCGGGGTCGGCATCTCGGAACTCCTGGCTTTCAAATTGCAAAATGTGAAGACAAAAAAAACCGCCGGGGTTGGCCCGGCGGTCTTGAAGATTCGGTGCGTCGTTTTGCTAAACGCCTGCCTCTCCATCCGCCGGGCGGTGCGAGAACCAGAAGAAGGCAAAGAAGTCGCGGCGCAAATTCATGGCCGCGAATGTAGCACGCGACATCGAGACCACCCGCGCTCAGGCCAGGCGCGCGTAGGTGTCGGTGAAGGATTGGCCGTCCCAGGCGTAAAGCAGGTGCGCGGCGTGCACGCAGCCGCTCGCGGCACGCGGCTTGAAGAGTCCGACGCACTCGCCGCGCGGCGCATCTCGCACGCTGCGGTAGACGACGCCCGCCGAGCCGACCGCGCGCAGCGCGGCGCCGACTTCGCGCGCGGCCGCATAGCTGTCCGGATCGTGCAGTGCCGCCAGCTCGGGCCCCGGACCGCGCAGGTCGTGCAGCCGCGCATCGATGGCGACGTGGTAAAGACGCATCTGCAGATGCATTGCGGCCTCGGCGGTGGCGGCGAGAAAGCGCCCCAGATGATGCTGGGTTTCCTTGATCGCCGTGCGCTGTTCGCGCGCCGCGTAGAACATGCCGAACGAGCCGTCGGAAAAGCGGCTGCCTGCCGGGTTGAGGTGCGTGAAGGCGGCCATGATGGGGCCGCTCCCGGGGCCGAAGATGCGATCGGCCTTGGGCACCAGTTCGATCTCGCCGACCTCGTCGCGTACGCGATCGTTTGTCATTGCCTCGAGCGCATACAGCGCCTCGAAGTCCCGCGGATCGGCGACGCGGTCGTAGAGGAAGATGCTCGGATAGCGCGTGGGCACGATGCGGCAGGCGGCCGACCAGCGCAGGCGCCGCGCCGGTGCCGCTATTGCGGCATTCACCCCCAGCCGCTGCCGCGCACCGAATCCAGATAGCGGCGCACCCGGCTCAGGTCACTCATGTTGCCGGCCAGCATATGTTCGAGCGCGCTGCGCCCGCCGAATACAGGCGCCGCATTCGGCTTGCGCACCCACGCGTCGGCTGCGGTTTCATCGGGCAGCAGGATCTGCAGCGCCTTGTAGATGCCCAGGAGGTTCGAAAGCCGCTCCAGCGTATCGCGCGACAGTACTGCCGCGTCCGGGTTCTTGCGCCAGCCGAAGAAGGTGGATCGGGCCGGCGCGCCGAGGAGTTGCAGCTGCTCTTCGACGCTCAGCTTCCAGGCCTGGGCAATCCGCACAAAGGTGCGCAGCCCGGCCGCACCCATCTCTGCGGCGGAGGGAGCCGCACGAGGCGCTGGTGCCGCCCGGGGCACCGGGTGCGCGAGGGGCGACGGGGCGGTTGTATGCATGAATCTAACGATGGACTTTTTTCAACTTTAGTCTTGACTCGGATTCATTGCAAGATGCCGATCGCGCAGTTCGCGTTTCAGCACCTTGCCGATCGCGCTGCGCGGCAGATCGTCGCAAAGATGAAGTGAGGCCAGGCGCTGGGTCTTGCCGAGTTGCCCATTGGCCCAGGCCAGCAGCACGTCGCGATCGACCGTGGCCGACGGCTTCAGCACGACGAAGGCGACCGGCGTCTCGCCCCATTGCGCCGAGGGCGCGGCGATCACCGCCGCCTCGGCCACGTCGGGATGTGACTGCAGCACCGCTTCCAGATCGCTCGGATAGATATTGAAGCCGCCGCTGATCACCATATCCTTCTTGCGATCGAACAGCGTGAGAAAACCGTCGGCGTCGAAGCGGCCGATATCGCCGGTGCGGATGAAGCGCTTGCCGCTCGCATCGAACCATTCGGCCTCGCGGGTGCGCCCAGGCTGGCGGTGGTAGCCGCTCATCATTGACGCCGAAGCGCCGACTACCTCGCCCGCCGCGCCCGGAGCGGCCTCGGTACCGTCCTCGTCGACGAGCCGGATATCGTGTCCCTCGGCTGGCTGGCCGACGGTGTGCAGTTTGTCGGGATGGCGGTGCGCTTCCAGGATGCAGGTTCCGCCGCCTTCGGTCATGCCGTAGAACTCGATGAGCCCCCCCGGCCAACGAGCGAGCACATCGGCCTTGAGGGCAGCATCGAATGGCGCGCTGGTACAGAACTTGACCTGGAAGGCACTCAGGTCGTGTGCATCGAAGTCGGCCCGCGCCATCAGGCGCCGGTATTGCACCGGGACCAGCATCGTGTGGGTCACGCGGCGCCGCTCGGCCAGGCGCAGATAGCTGGCGGCATCAAACTTGGCCATCAGCAACACACTGCCGCCCCACGCGAGGGTGGGGAAGAAGACGACCAGCGTGGTGTTCGAATACAGCGGCGTGGCGAGCAGCGTCACACCGTGCGGGCCATATCCGTAAGTCGCGCCACGCCGCACATGGGCCCAGCGCATCGAATGCGGCTGGACGATGCCCTTCGGCTCGCCGGTCGTGCCCGACGAATAGAT
Source organism: Burkholderiaceae bacterium (assembly GCA_039920165.1). GTDB lineage: Bacteria > Pseudomonadota > Gammaproteobacteria > Burkholderiales > Burkholderiaceae_C > JBDSEG01. Next base: position 3,625 of record JBDSEG010000267.1, on the reverse strand, counting down.
GATGTTGAACGGCGCGTCGGGTGCCGGCTCGACCGGCTTCGGCGGGCTGCCCGGCGGAGCGAGCCAGCGCTCGAAGTCCGCTGCGTCCAGGGTCACTCGCTGCAAGTGCGCATCGACGGCATCGAAGCCGGCCGAATTCGCGCCATCGACAAACAGAATCCGCGCCTGCGCATCGTCGACCATGCGGACGAGGCTCGCCGGGGTCGACCCCGGTGCGAGCGGGGCGACCGCCGCGCCGGCGCGCAGCGCGCCGAGAAAGACCGCCGCATAGCGCGTCGACGATATCGCGCAGATCGCGATCGATTCGCCCGGGCCAACGCCGTCGCGCTGCAAGGCCGCTGCGATGCGGTCCATCAACGCGTCGAGCGCGCCGTAGTCGAGCGAGTGCGTGCCGTCGTCGAGCGCAAGGTGGCGCGGATCGCGCTGCGCGTGGTCGCGGATCAGATCGGTCAGCACGCCGAAGTCGCGCTCCATCGCCTCCTGCGCGGTGTCCATCGCCGCGCCGACCTATTTCGCCGCCAGCCCCAGGCGTTCGATCAGCGCCTTGTCCTTGACGAAGGTCTCGCTGGCCCATTTGGCGTACTCGGGGCCGCTGCGGTACCAGGCATCTTGGTTGAGCTGCGCCAGCAATTCGACGTGGCGCGGATCGTCCATGGCCTTCTTGAACGCATCGTGCAAGGCCTTCACGACCGCCGGGTCCATGCCCTTCGGACCGACGATGCCGTAGGGCGAGGCATAGACGATGTCGTAGCCCAGTTCCTTCGCGGTCGGCACGTTCGGCCACCGCTGGGTGCGCTTCTCGCCGAAGGTGGCGAGAAGGCGCATCTGCCCGCCGTCGACGAACTTGTCCCAGCCCGAGGCATCGCTCATCGCCATCACGTGGCCGCCGAGCAGCGCCTGCGTCAGGTCGGCATTGCCCTTGAACGGAACGTGGTTGAGCTGCACCTTGGCGAGCGTCGAGAGGTCCTCGATCAGCAGGTGCGGCGACGAACCGATGCCGGTCGAGCCGTAGTCGATCTTGCCGGGCTGCTTGCGCGCCGCCTCGATGTAGTCGTTGAAGGTCTTGTAAGGCGAATCGGCGCGCACCGTGAAGCCGAAGGTGTAGCCCGAGATGCCGAGGATGTAGGTGAAATCCTTGAGCGGATCCCAGGGCGTCTTTTGCATGTGCGGCACCCGCAGCATGCCCATCGGCAGCTGCGCGAGGGTGTAGCCGTCGGGCTTGGCCGTCATCGCCATCGTCCCCGGGCCGAGGGTTCCGCCGCCGCCCGGCTTGTTCTCGACCACGACGTTCTGGCCCAGGTTCTTGCCCGCGATCTCGGCCAGCGTGCGCAGGTGCCGGTCGGTCGATCCGCCCGCCGGCCACGGCACGATCAGCGTGATCGGCCTGGCGGGAAAGGCCTGCGCGCGCGCCGCGCCGAACGGCGCAAGCACTGCCGCGCTGCCCGCCGCCAACAGCAGCTCGCGGCGGGATTGAAGTCGCATGTCCATTGCCTTGTCTCCTTCAGTGGTTCGAATCGGGTTGCCGTTCGCGATCCTGCAGTTCACGCCACATCACCTTGCCGGCGCCGGACTTTGGCAGGCTCGCGACGAACTGGACGATGCGGGGGCATTTGTAGGCCGCCATGTGCTCGCGCGACCAGTCGATCACGGCCTGTTCGGTCAAGTTCCCGGCATGCCCTACGCGCAGCACGACCAGCGCCTTCACGGTCTCGCCGCGACGCGCATCGGGTGCGGCGATCACGCAGGCTTCGAGGATCGCCGGGTGCCGGTACATCAACGACTCGACCTCGGCCGGCCAGACCTTGAAGCCCGACGCATTGATCATCCGCTTCAGGCGGTCGACCATGAAGAAATAGCCGTCTTCGTCCACATAGGCCAGATCGCCGGTGCGCAAGAAGCGCTTGCCGTCGCGCTCGATGAAGGCGTCGCGCGTGGCGTCTTCGTCGCGCCAGTAGCCGAGCATCACCTGCGGCGCAGCGACGATGATCTCGCCGGTGTCGCCGCGTGGCATCTCCTCCAGCGTGACCGGGTCGACGATGCGTGAATCGACGTCGAACATCGGAATGCCGAGGCACTGTGGCTTGGCCCGCTGCGGCGGGTTCAGGTGCGTCGCGGCCAGCGTTTCCGACATGCCGTAGCCCTCGACATACGGCAGCCCGGTCGACTGGTGCAAGGCGGCGACGACGGCGGCCGGCATCGCCGCGCCGCCGCCGCGGATCACCTGCAGGCTCGACAAGTCGAGCTCGGACAGTCGCGGGTTCGACAGAAAGTCGATCATCATGGTCGAGATGGCCGACCACACGGTGATGCGATGGCGCCGCATGGACTCGGCCGCGACCTCGCGGTCCCAGCGCGCGAGCACGACGATGGTGGCGCCGGCGAAGAGCGGCCCGTTCATCCCGCCCACCATGCCGGTGACGTGGAACAGGGGCATGGCCGACAGGAAGACCGCATCCTGGTTGCGGCCGAACCACTGGATGCCGCCCACGAGCGTCGCCATCGCGCCGCGGTGCGTGTGCATGCAGCCCTTCGGCCGCCCCGTCGTGCCCGAGGTATAGGGCATGACGCACAGGTCGTCGGGCCCGGCGGTGAGCGGCCCGGGCGTGCGGCCGGCTTCGAGCATCGTATGCCACGGTGTGACACCCGGTCCGCCGACCGCGCGCCGGGGCTCGGCGACGAAGGCCGGCACCGGTAGGTCGGTCGGCATGCGCAGATGGTCGCTGTAGGTCGCGACGATGGCATGGCGCAGCCCTTCGGCGCCATGCAGCAGCGGCGCGACCTGGTCGAGCAGGTCCTGCGGGACGAAGGCGACCGCGGCGCCGCTGTCGCTCACATAGTGGCGCAACTCCTCGCGCCGGTTCATCGGATTGATCGGCACGACCACCGCATTCGCGCGCAGGATGGCGTAGAAGGCCAGGATCCATTGCGGGCTGTTCTGCAGGTACAGCAGCACGCGGTCGCCGGCCTTGACACCGCAGTCGTGCTGCAAGTGGCCGGCGATGATTTCGCACTCGTCATGAAACTGCTCATAGGTCAGCGCCGTGTCGTAGAAGACGATGAAGGGCTTGTCGGGATAGCGCGCTGCGGAAACCTCGAGGTTGAACCAGAGGTTGGTCTGTGGCAGCGTCAGGTGCCGCGGCAGTCCCGGCGGCCAGGCGTCGATGCCCGCGGCGGCCATGCGCTCAGCTCCGCTCCAGATAACGCGCCAGCTCGACCTTGGCGATCGCATTGCGGTGCACTTCGTCGGGCCCGTCGGCAAAGCGCAGCGTGCGTGAACTGGCGTAGGCGCGCGCCAGGCCGAAGTCGTCGCTGACGCCGCCGCCGCCATGCACCTGCATCGCCCAGTCGATGACCTGGCAGGCCATGGTCGGCGCGGCGACCTTGATCATCGCGATTTCCTGACGCGCATCCTTGTTGCCCGCGGTATCCATCTTGTGCGCCGCGTGCAGCACGAGCCAGCGGGTCTGGTCGATCATGATGCGGGCGTTGGCGATGCGCTCGCGCGTGACGCCCTGGTCGGCCACCTTGCGGCCGAAGGCGACCCGGCTGAGCGCACGCCTGCACATCATCTCGAGCGCGCGCTCGGCCCGGCCGACCAGGCGCATGCAGTGGTGGATGCGGCCCG
>JBDSEG010000266.1:0-2986 GCA_039920165.1 Burkholderiaceae bacterium | reverse complement strand
TAGGCGGTCATGTCTTCGTGCTCGGCACCGACCCGGTCGGACGCGATGTGCTCTCGCGCCTCATCCACGGCACGCGGCTGTCGCTGCTGATCGGCCTGGTCTCGGTCGGACTGTCGCTGTCGGTCGGCATCGTGCTGGGCCTGCTCGCCGGCTTCTTTCGCGGCGTGGTCGAGTTCACCGTCATGCGGCTGATGGATGTGATGCTGGCGCTGCCGAGCCTCCTGCTTGCGGTCGCGGTGGTCGCGATCCTCGGCCCCGGCCTCGTCAATGCGATGTATGCGATCAGCATCGTCATGCTCCCGCACTTCGTCCGGCTCGCGCGCGCCGCGGTGATCGGCGAGATGGCCAAGGACTATGTCGCCGCGTCGCGCCTGAACGGCGCCGGCACGCTGCGCCTGATGTTCGACACCGTGCTGCCCAACTGCGCCGCGCCGCTCATCGTGCAGGCCACGCTCGGCTTCTCGACCGCCATCCTCGACGCCGCCGCGCTCGGCTTCCTCGGCCTGGGGGCGCAGCCGCCGACGCCGGAATGGGGTTCGATGCTCGCCAGCGCGCTCGAATTTATCCAGAGCGCGTGGTGGGTCGTGACACTGCCCGGCCTCGCGATCCTGGTCTCGGTGCTCGCCTTCAACCTGATGGGCGACGGCCTGCGCGATGCGCTCGACCCGCGGCTGAAGCGATGACGATGGCGACGCCTTCAACCACTGCGACCCCGCTGCTCGAAGTCGACGATCTGCGCGTCGAGTTCGGCACCTTCACGGCGGTCGACGGTGTGAGCTTGTCGGTCGATGCCGGCGAGGTGGTCGGCATCGTCGGCGAATCGGGATCGGGCAAGAGCGTGACTGCGCTCGCACTGATGGGCCTCATCGACGACCCGGGCAGGGTGCAGGCGAAGCGCCTCGCCTTCGACGGCCGCGACCTGCTCGCGATGCAGCTGCGCGAGCGGCGCGCGCTGCTCGGAAAGGACATCGCGATGATCTTCCAGGATCCGATGGCGAGCCTGAACCCGTGCTTCACGGTCGAATACCAGCTCGTCGAGACGCTGCGCCTGCACGAGGGCGGCTCGGGGAAGGCGCTTCGCGCACGCGCCCTCGAACTGCTGCGCCAGGTCGAGATTCCGGATGCGCCGCGGCGCCTCGCGGCCTATCCGCACCAGCTCTCGGGCGGCATGAGCCAGCGCGTGATGGTCGCGATGGCGATCGCCTGCAACCCGCGCCTGTTGATCGCCGACGAGCCGACGACCGCGCTCGACGTGACGATCCAGGCGCAGATGCTGGCGCTGCTGCTGCGTCTGCAGCGCGAGCGCGGCATGGCGCTGATGCTCATCACGCACGACCTCGGCGTGGTCGCCGAAGTCGCGCAGCGCGTGCTCGTGATGTATGCGGGCGAGTTGGTCGAGACGGCGCGCGTGCCGACGCTCTTCGAGGCGCCGCGCCATCCGTATACCGAGGCGCTGCTCGGCGCGCTGCCCGAGCACAACATCGGCCGGCGTCGCTTGCAGTCGATGCCCGGCGTGGTGCCCGGCGCGCACGACCGGCCGAGCGGCTGCCTGCTCGCACCGCGCTGCCCGTATGTGCAGCCGCGCTGCGGCGCCGAGCGCCCTGCCCTGTACGGCGAGCCGGTCTCGCAAGCGCGCTGCTTCTATCCGCTGCACGGTACGACCGAGAACCGCGTATGAACGCACCGATCGCGGCCGGGCCGGTGCTCGAAGCGCAGGCGCTCGCTAAACATTACGCCGTCTCGACCGGCTTCCTCAAGCCGAAGGCGCTGGTGCGCGCGCTCGACGGCGTGTCGTTCAGCCTGGCGGCCGGGCAGACGCTCGCGGTGGTCGGCGAATCCGGCTGCGGCAAGAGCACGCTCGCGCGCCAGATCACCATGATCGAGCCGCCGACCGAAGGCGTGCTGCGACTGGCCGGTGTGGACGTAGCGCACGCCGACGCCGCCGCGCGCAAGGCGATGCGCCGCGAAGTGCAGATGGTGTTCCAGAACCCGTATGCGAGCCTGAACCCGCGCAAGAAGATCGCTCACGCGCTGACCGAACCGCTCGTCATCAATACAAAGCTGGATTCCGCCGAACGCGCCGAGCGCGCGCGCTCGATGATGGCGCGGGTCGGGCTGCGGCCCGAGCATGCCGAGCGCTATCCGCACATGTTCTCCGGCGGCCAGCGCCAGCGCGTCGCGATCGCGCGTGCGCTGATGCTGCAGCCCAAGATCGTGGTGCTCGACGAGCCGGTCTCGGCGCTCGACGTATCGATCCAGGCCCAGGTGCTCAACCTGCTGATGGACCTGCAGGACGAGACAAAGGTGGCCTATCTCTTCATCTCGCACAACCTCGCGGTCGTCGAGCTCATCGCCGACCAGGTGCTGGTGATGTACCTCGGCAAGGTGGTCGAAAGCGCCGCCAAGGCAACGCTATTCGCAAGCCCGCGCCACCCGTATACGCGCGCCTTGCTCGCGAGCACGCCGCGCATCGACGCCAGGGTGCGCGGGCGCAAGCAGGTTCTGGTGGGCGAACTGCCTTCGCCACTCAATCCGCCGTCGGGCTGTGCCTTCCACAAGCGCTGCCCGCATGCGATCGAGCGATGCGCGACCGGCGTGCCGCTGCTCGAAGAGATCGGCGATGGGCAGCGGGTGGCTTGCCATCGGGTGTGGGAGATTGCCGCGGCTTGAGTGATCGCAGGCCCGCTCACTCCGGCTGCTTGACGATCGGCAGATTCGGCCGATGACGAAGACCGAGCGCACGGTCACGTTGGCGGCGGCTGTGCCGGCCTCTTCGGCCGGCAGCATGGAGTGGACCCTTCGCCACGGCCAGATCGGTGTCGCCGATCAAAGGATACGTGACGGTCGCTCCCGGGTCCACCGACGCGCCGCCCGATGAGCTTGGCAATGCGGGTGGACTCGGACTCGATCGTTGCAATACCGGCGAGCCCTCCGGCGCGAGCAGATCGTCAAGGCCGTCGCGCGGCGGGCGCAAACCCGACCACGC
>JBDSEG010000265.1:0-3165 GCA_039920165.1 Burkholderiaceae bacterium | reverse complement strand
GGTCGGCGACGATTTCCGCTTCGGCGCGCGGCGCGCGGGCGACTACGCGATGCTCGACGCTGCCGGCGCCGCAGCGGGCTTCGATGTCGCGCGCATGAACAGCTACGAAGTGCACGGCCTGCGGGTTTCGAGTTCTGCGGTGCGCGAGGCACTTGCCATCGGCGACATGGCGCGCGTCGCCGTGCTGCTCGGGCGGCCGTACAGCGTCAGCGGCCACATCATCCACGGTCGCAAGCTCGGCCGCAGCCTGGGGGCGAGCGCGCCCGGCGGCGACGACGGATTTCGCACGCTGAACCTGCGCTTCGCGCATTCGCGGCCGGCGGCACATGGCATCTTCGCGGTGCGCACCTTCGGGCTCGAACCGCGTGGCGAACCGGTCGACGGCGTGGCGAGCCTGGGCCATCGGCCCACCGTGGACGACAGCGGCCGGGTGCTCCTCGAGGTGCACTGCCTCGACTGGCCGCAGCGCCTCGGCGCCGAGGGGGGCTACGGTAAACTCGTCCGCGTGGAACTGCTGCACCGACTGCGCGACGAAGCCCGCTACGACGGGCTCGAGGCCCTGACCACCGCGATCCGGCTCGATGCCGAAGCGGCGCGCGCGTGGCTGGTCGCGCATCCCGCGGCGCACGCCGCGACCGGCCGGCAGACCACCCGCGATCGAATTTAGCGCTCGCCCCGCGACGCGAGCCCGGCCTGCGCCGGCCCCCCACGAGGCACCGTTTGTGCGTGCCCCTGCCGTGATGACCCCGCCATGACCGATTCGAACGTCTCACCCCCCGCCGCGTCCCAGGACTACCGCGCGACGCTGAACCTGCCCGATACGCCGTTCCCGATGCGTGGCGACCTGCCCAAGCGCGAACCCGGCTGGGTCGCGCAATGGAGCGAGCAAGGTATCTACCAGCGCCTGCGCGACGCGCGCGTCAACAAGCCCCGCTTCGTGCTGCACGACGGCCCGCCGTACGCCAACGGCACTCTGCACGTCGGCCATGCGGTGAACAACATCCTGAAGGACATGGTCGTCAAGTCCAAGCAGCTCGCCGGCTTCGATGCGCGCTTCGTTCCGGGCTGGGACTGCCACGGTCTGCCGATCGAGAACGCGGTCGAGAAGTCGCTCGACCGCAAACTCGACCGGGTCGAGATGCAATCGCGAAGCCGTGCGTACGCGACCGAGCAGATCGCGCAACAAAAGGTCGATCGCATGCGCCTGGGGGTGCTCGGCGACTGGGAGCATCCGTACAGGACGATGGATTTCGGCAACGAGGCCGGCGAGCTGCGCGTGTTGAAGTGGGTGATCGAGCGCGGCTTCGTCTACCGCGGCCTGAAGCCGGTGTACTGGTGTTTCGACTGCGCCTCGTCGCTGGCCGAATTCGAGATCGAATATGCCGACCGCAGATCGCAGTCGATCGACGTCGGCTTCCTCGCGGCCGAGCCGGACAAGCTCGCACGCGCCTTCGGGCTGGGTGCGTTGTCGCAGCGCGCGTTCGCCGTCATCTGGACCACCACGGCGTGGACGCTGCCCGCTAACCAGGCGCTCAACCTCAACCCGAAGCTCGAGTACGCGCTGGTCGATACCGAGCGCGGACTGCTCGTCCTCGCGAGAGCGCTGGTCGAGAAGTGCCTCGCGCGCTTCGGCCTCGCCGGCACGGTCGTCGCGACCGCGCCGGGCGAGCGGCTCGACGGATTGAAATTCCATCACCCGCTCGCCGCCGTCGATACCGGCTACGACCGGCTCGCGCCGGTCTACCTGGCCGACTACGCTACGGCCGAGGACGGCACCGGCATCGTCCATTCGGCGCCCGCCTACGGCATCGACGACTTCAACTCGTGCCGTGCCCACGGGCTGGCGGTCGACGACATTCTCAACCCGGTGCAGGGCGGCGGTGTCTACGAAGCATCGCTGCCCCTTTTCGGCGGCTTGCACATCTGGAAGGCGCAGCCGCGCATCGTCGAGGTGCTGGCCGAGGCCGACCGCCTGTTCGCGAGCGCCCCGCTCACCCACAGCTACCCGCACTGCTGGCGCCACAAGACGCCGGTGATCTACCGCGCCGCCGCGCAGTGGTTCGTGCGCATGGACGAGCCGACGGCCGAGACCGCCGGCGTCTTCGCGACCGAGTCGCCGTCGCAGAGCCTGCGACGCACCGCGCTCGATGCCATCGAGGCGACGCAGTTCTATCCCGAGAACGGCCGCGTGCGCCTGCGCGACATGATCGCCAATCGCCCCGACTGGTGCATCAGCCGGCAGCGCAACTGGGGCGTGCCGCTACCGTTCTTCCTGCACCGGGACAGCGGCGAGTTGCACCCCGACACGCTGGCGCTGATCGACCGCGCCGCGGCCATCGTCGAGCAAGGCGGGGTCGAGGCGTGGTCGCGCCTGACCGCCGCTGACGTGCTGGGCGCGGACGACGGCGCGCGTTACACCAAGAGCAACGACATCCTCGACGTGTGGTTCGACTCGGGCTCGACGTTCTCGCACGTGCTGCGCGGCAGCCACCCGGGTGTCACGACCGGCGACCCCGCGATCGACGCCGGCCCCGAGGCCGACCTCTATCTCGAGGGCCACGACCAGCACCGCGGCTGGTTCCACTCGTCGTTGCTGATCGCCTGCGCGATGGAAGGCCACGCGCCTTACCGCGGCCTGTTGACCCACGGCTTCACGGTCGACGGGTCGGGCCGCAAGATGAGCAAGAGCCTCGGCAATTTCGTCTCGTTGCAGGACTCGACTGCCAAGCTCGGCGCCGAGATCGTCCGTCTGTGGTGCGCCGCGACCGACTATTCGGGCGACCTGTCGATCGACGCGAAGATTCTCGCGCGCGTCGTCGATGCGTACCGGCGCATCCGCAACACGCTGCGCTTTCTGCTCGCCAACACGAGCGATTTCGGTGCCTCGCGCGACGCGGTGCCGCTGGAGCGGATGCTCGAGATCGATCGCTGGGTTCTCGCACGCGCCGCCCAGTTGCAGGCCGAACTGCTGGCGCATTACGCGGTCTACGAGTTCCACCCGGTGGTGTCCAAGCTGCAGGTGTTCTGCAGCGAGGACCTGGGCGCGTTCTACCTCGACATCTTGAAGGACCGGCTGTACACGACGGCGCCGGACTCGCCTGCGCGGCGCTCGGCGCAGACCGCGCTGTGGCACCTCACGCACGCCATGCTGCGCTGGATGGCGCC
>JBDSEG010000264.1:0-3473 GCA_039920165.1 Burkholderiaceae bacterium | reverse complement strand
GCGCACGGTGTTCGCGGGCATCAAGGCGGCGTACGACCCCGCGGCGCTGGTGGGAAGGCTGACGCCCATGGTGGCGACCCTTGCGCCACGCAAGATGAAGTTCGGCTTGTCGGAAGGGATGGTCCTTGCCGCGTCCGGCGACGGCCCGGGAATCTATCTGCTGGCGCCGGACACCGGTGCACTCCCCGGAATGCGCGTCAAGTAGCGCCGCCCACCCGAAAATCCTCCCCGGATCCCTTGAAAGCGTTGGCCGCACCGCCAACTAGGGGACAAGGGCGGTCACCGACCGCCTCAACCAATACAGGAGATTTTCGTATGACGCGCTTGGTGCATTACTACAGTCCGCTCGACCGCGTGGTGGGCCAGCTTTTCAACGGCGAAGCGCCGGTGGTCTCCGCCGCCCGGTCCATCGCGCTCGACGTCGTCGAGACGCCGGACAGCTACATCGTCAAGGCCGAAGTTCCCGGCGTGGCGAAGGAAAGGATCGAAGTCAACGTCGAAGAGCGCGACGTTGCCGTCAGCTATGAGACGCGCGAAGAGCTCGCCGCCGAAGGCAAGTCGCTCTGGCGTGAGCGCAGCTACGGCAAGGTGAGCCGTGCGATCCGCCTGCCGGAAGCGGTCGACGCGAACGCCACCGTGGCAAAGCACGTCGACGGCGTGCTGGAGCTGACGCTGCCGAAGCTGGTCAAGGCCAAGGCGAAGCAGATCACGATCCAGTAACGCTGTTCGCTACACCTCGAAAGCGCGGTCTTCGGATCGCGCTTTTTTTTCGCCCGCTGGTTCGAAGAATCCCCTCCTCGCGCGTCGCGACCGCCTGTAGACTTAAGCGCCTTCAAGGGGACAAAGCGTCGAATCATAACGGCGAAGCGAACAGCGCATGGCATTTGCCAGGAAACAGACTTCCCCCCGGAAACCCACTGTGCCGAAGGGCGCGGCGGCAGGTACCCTTTCGATCGAAGCGGTCGCCGCCCTTGCCCGGCACGGTCGCCACCCCGAGGCCATCAAGCGCGCGACGCTGGCGCTCGAGACGGCCCGCGGGGAAATCGAGGATTGCATGTCGCTGCTCGAGGTCCGCCTCGAATCGCACATCGCGGTGGGGCAGATCGGCGCAGCCGACGCCGATGCGGTGGCGATGGCGTCGCTGGCCGACAAAGCGAAATCCGCCGCGATCACGGCCCGCGCGCTGATCGGCCGGGCCCGCGTCCGCATCCGCCGCGACAACAAGGAAGCGCTGACGCTGGCGACGGCGGCCGCAAAGGCGGCGGCGCAGTCCAAACAGGCGTGGATCATCGCGCAAAGCCTGCGCCTCCTCGCCCATGCGCAGGCGCAAACGGGTGATCACGACGCGGCGCTGGCGAACGCCCGAAAGGCCTTCGAAATCTTCGACAGGCTGGGCGACGTCGCCGGTCGCGGCCGCGCGCTATGGGTGGTCGGACTGGTGGGCGTACTCGCAAGACGCTTCAACGAAGCGGGAGCCGCGGTCGCCGCCGCTCTTCTTGCAAGCCGCGAGGTCGGCGATGCCTTCGACGAGGGCAACGCGCTCAACCTGCTGTCGCAGACCGGCGCCGACATCGCAGCGGCAATGCGCCTCCGGCACGAAGCCGCCGAGGCGTTCGGGCGGGCCGGATACGTCGAGCAACGCACGATGATGGTCGGCAACCTCGCGACGTCCTACCATGAGCTCGGCCTCTACCACCATGCCTGCCGGCTGCAAGGCGAGGTCGCCGAGACGGCGCGCGCGATCGGCGCACGGGGCCTCTTGACTTACGCGCTGGGGAATCAGCTCGACGCCGAGATCCGGCTCGGACTGATCGAAACCGCGACTACGCGCCTCGCCGAGTTCGCCGTTCAAGTACCCGAGCTCGGCGATCGGAACATCGAAGTGCAGCTCGAAATCTCACGGGGCGATCTGGCGCTCGCCGCCGGCGACGCGGAGTCCGCGGCGCTGCACTATGGGGCTGGCGTGAAGATCGCAAGGAGCGCCGGCCTTGGCGCCGAGACCAGCTGCCACGCGCTGGTGAGCCAGGCCCGGCTCGGCGCCGGCGACGCCAACGGCGCGCTGCGCGCATCCGCGAAGGCCGTGGCTCTGCACCGCGCACAGCACTTCGCCGCACCCGACGTGCTTTCGTCGCAAGAGATCTGGTGGCGACATTCGCAGGCGCTCGGCGCGAACCGCCAATCGACGAAAGCGCGCGCAGCGCTGGAGCGCGCTTACGGATTCCTGCTCGACGGCATCGCAAACCTGCGTGACGAAGGGCTGCGGCGCAGCTACCTGAACAAGGTCACCGCCAACCGCGAGATCCTCGCAGCGTGGCTCGCCGACGCGACCGCTTGTAAGCTTCCTCGAGAGCGCATTCTCGCGCACCTCGCGATCGAATCGAACGTCCGCGAACCCTTCAAGCGACTCGCCGACACGGGCCTGCGGCTCAACACGCTGCGCACCGACACGGAGATCCGCCGCTTCATCGTCGAGGAAGCGACCGAGCTGTCCGGCGGCGAGCGCGTAGTACTGGTGCTGGAGCGCGACGGCAAGCGCGAGGCCCCGGATGCGCTCGTGCCGCGCGGCGAGGACTCGCGCAAGCTCCTGCGCGCGATCGAGCCTTACCTGGCACGCGCCGCCGCCGCGCGCACCGCCGTCCTCGTCCATACGCCGGCGTCTGCCGCGCAAGCTAAGCAGCGCTCGCGTATCGTCGCGCCGCTCGAAGCTCAGGGCACGCCGATCGGTTACCTCTACGTGGACATGGACGGCCTCTACGGTCGCTTCGACGACGCCGATCGCGACATGATGGGCCTGCTCGCGAACCAGGCGGCGGTTGTGCTCGACAACGCGCAATGGTCGCAGGGGCTCGAGCGGAAGGTCGCGGAACGTACCGCCGAGCTGCAGTCGTCCAATGCACTGCTGGAGCAGCGTGCCGACGAGCTTGCGATCATCAACAGTATTCAGCAGGGAATCGCCGCCGAACTCGACTTCCAGGCGATCGTCGACCTGGTCGGCGACAAACTGCGTGGCGTGTTTGCGACACCCGACCTGGCGATCAACTGGTACGACGAAGCCGCCAATCTCCTCCATCCCATCTATAGCTACGAGCACGGCCGCCGGCTGGCGATAGAGCCCTATCGTCCAAACCCGGGCGGCATGTTCGAAACTTTGCGCCGAACGCGGCGACCGCTGCTCCTCAACGAAGCGGCGGCATACGCGAGCCTCGGCGTACTCGCAGTGCCGGGCACCGATACCAGCAAGTCGCTGATCAGCGTGCCGATCGTCAGCGGAGACCGCGTGCTGGGGAATATCAGCATCGAGAACTACGAGCGCGAGAATTCTTATGGCGCTTCCGAGCTGGGCCTGCTGACGACCATCGCCGCATCGCTGGGTACGGCGCTGGAGAACGCGCGGCTATTCGCCGAGACGCAGCGGTTGCTCAAGGAGACCGAGCAGCGCGCGGCCGAGCTCGCGGTGATCAACAGCATCCAGC
>JBDSEG010000263.1:0-5568 GCA_039920165.1 Burkholderiaceae bacterium | reverse complement strand
GTCAGCCCGAGTGCCTTTGCCGTCTTCATGTTGATCACGAGTTCGAACCGCGTCGGCTGCTCGATCGGCATATCGGCAGGCCTGGCGCCCTTGAAGACGAGATCGACGTAGGCCGCCACGCGCTCGGTGACCCAAGCTCGTCTGCTGCCGTACGACATCAGGCCGCCATCCTCGACCTGCTCGGCCCACTCGTACATGGCGGGCAGCCCGTGCTTCGCGGCGAGCTCGATGATCTGCTTCCGATCACGAAAAGTCGACGGACTGTTGGCGACGAACAGGGCGGAAGGTCGCCCGGCCACGAGCGTATCGAAGGCGCGGTCGAAATTGCCGCCCTGGGCCTCGGCCACGATCAACCCGAGGCGCAGGGATGTCGCCGCCTTTTGCGCCTGCGCCACCTGCCCCTGCGCGCCCGAGTTGTCGGGGGACAGAAAGCCGATACGCGCGGCCCGCGGCACCAGTTCCTTGAGCAGCTCAAGCTTCTTGCCGACCAGCGTGTATCCCGGAGCGATCAAGACGCCGGTGATGTTGCCCCCCGGGCGCGAGAGGCTCTGGACGATCCCGGCCGCGACTGGGTCCACACCGCCGTACATCACGATCGGAATCAAGGCCGTCGCATCCTTGGCCGCCCGGATCGAGTAGGGACCGACAGGAACGATCGCGTCCACCTTGAGCTGCACCAGTTCGCGCGCCAACCCGGGCAGCCGGTCGATATCGCCATTGGCGAAGCGCTGTTCGACCACGAGGTTGAGACCTTCGACATAGCCGAGCTTGCGCAGAATCGTCGTCACCGGGTCCAGCGCGGCTCCCGGTGGGCCGGATTCCGGTGCCGACTGCCGCAGTATGCCCAGGCGATAGACGCGCCCGGCCTCCTGCGCGTCGGCCGGTTCCGGTGCCGCAAGCACGCCGGCCGAGATCGCAGCGAGAAAATCCCTCCGCTCCATCATTCGATCACCTCGTCGGCTCGCAGCAGCAGCCACCGGGAGACAACGGGCCGAGTGCGGCCACATCGACCCGGGCCCGCACGAAGTCGGCGGCTCCCGCAGCCAAGCTCTCCATCGAACCGCCCCGTCCCCCGCATCGCGCCATGTCGCTCTCCCACGCCGCTTTTCGCCGTTTGGCCCGCACCATACGCCGCGCCGCGAGCGGCGTACAGGCGGCGCACGCGCGCTGCTCTGCGCGGCGGCCCGGCTCGTACACTGGGGGCTGTCGCCGACTCCGCCCCTCGCCATTCCATGGGACAAGCCCTCGTCCAGCTGCCGATGACCGCCGAGGAATTCCTCGCCTGGGACAAAACGCAGACCTTGCGCCACGAATTCATGCGCGGCGAGATCTTCGCGATGGCCGGCGGCGAGGACCGCAACAACACCGCAGCCGGCAACCTCTACATGGCACTGCGCCAGCACCTGCGCGGCAGCGCGTGCCGCGTCTACGCGAGCGACGTGAAGCTGCGCATCGATGCCGCCGACTGCTATTTCTACCCCGACGTCATGGCGACCTGCAGCGCGGCCGATCTCGAAAATCGGCTGATCAAGCGCGAGCCGGTGCTGGTGGTCGAGGTGCTTTCGGCATCGACTGCGGCCTTCGACCGTGGCGAAAAATTCACGGCATACCGTCAGGCTCCGAAGCTGACCGAGGTGCTGCTGGTCGATGTGCAGCGCCGCCGCTGCGACCTGTACCGCAAGGGCGCTGACGGGTTGTGGGTGCTGCACCCGAGCGAGCCGGGCGCCGGCGTTCAGCTGGCGAGCGTCGATCTCGACGTGAGCGGCGCCGACCTGTGGGCCGATATCGAGCCCGACGCAGTGCGCGAGGGCTGATTCGCGTTCGGCATCCGGAGCCGGCTGGACGGCCCGACCCGTCGCGCCGAGCGGCGCTGGATCGGGCGGTCTCGACATTCATCACTTGATCACCCCGGTCGCCCGGAGTAGCACCGACGCCGGCGCGGTGACCTCAATCGACCTTCCAGTCCCCAGGTTGACCGCCAGATCGAAGCGGGTGGGCTGCTGCAGTGGCAAGTCCGCGGGCCGAGCGCCCTCTAGGATGCGCAGCACATAGTCGGCCGTCTTGCGGTAAACGTCGGCGTGATTCGACGCATACGCGTAGAGCCCGCCGGCGACGACGAATCTGCGAGCACGTCGATATTCAGCGCCACTCACTCGGCAGCGGCCCGCGCAAGCGTCTCGGGCGACTCGCCCGCGTAGCGCAGGTCCACACGCAAAGCCGCACCTTCGGCCAGACCGGCCTCTCGCAGGGCGCCAAGCACCCCCACGACGACCGGTGACTCGCCCTCGGCCGCCCGCCTGCGAGGCCAGCAGGAAGTCGATCCGCTGTGTCCGCGGCGGGCTCCGGCCGCCTATCGGCGGGGCAAACAAAGCGGCTGCGGCAAGCGTGGGTGCACGCCGCGACACCACGTTCATTCGATCACCTCGTCGGCTCGCAGCAGCAGCGATGGCGGAATCGCCAGTCCGAGTGCCTTGGCCGCCTTCATGTTGATGACGAGATAGAAACGGTTTTGCTGCTCCACCGGCAGGTCACGCGGATGTGCGCCCTTGAGGATCTTGTCGAGGTAGGCCGCGGCCAGCTGGAAAGTCTCGCCGAAGTCGCTGCCGTACGACACCAGGCCGCCCGCGTGCGGAACATTGGCGAGTTCGTACATCGCCGGAATGCGCTGGGCCGTCGCGTAGTCGAGCACGCGCTGGCGGTTCAGCGTGGTGAGGGAATCGGTCACCATCATCAGCGCATCGGGGCGTTCGCGGCCCATCGCCGCCAGCGCGGCGTCGAAGTCGTCGGGCTCGCGCACACCCAGCGGCACGACACGCACGCGCAGCAAGCGCGCGGCCTGTTCGATATGCCGGTAGCGCAGCGTCATCGCCGGGTCGCCGGCATTCCACAGCACGGCCACCCGGGTGGCGCTCGGCACCAGTTCCTTGAGGATTTCCAGGCGCTTGCCACTCAGCACGGCGGCGGGATCGTTGATACCGGTGACGTTGCCGCCCGGCCGGGCGAGGCTCGCGACCAATCCGGTCTCGACCACATCGCCCGCGCCGGCCACGACAACCGGAATCGAGGTCGACGCTTGCCTGGCCGCCGCCGCCGCGAGGCCGCCGAGCGTGAAGATCGCGTCGACCTTCAGCGCCACGAGCTCGGCGGCGAGCCGGTCCAGGCGTTCGTTGTGCGATTCGGCCCAGCGGCCTTCGTAGACGATATCCGTGCCTTCGGTATAGCCGAGCGCTTGCAGCGCGCGACGCAAGGGAGCGGGCGCGGCGCCGTCGGCCGGGCGGGCGCCGGCATAGAGGAAACCGATGTGGCGCCGCTTGCCGGCGGGTTGCGCGAAGCCGACGCGTGGAAGGGCGCCCTGGCACGCGATCAGGTACGCGGCTCCGAGATGTGCGATGTTTCGTCGCCTCAGCATCGCAACGCCGCTTTCGGCCGCATCATTCGATCACCTCGTCGGCACTCAGCAGGATCGACTGCGGCACGGTCAGTCCGATGGCGCGGGCGGTCTTCAGGTTGATCGTGAGGTAGAAGCGGCTCGGCTGCTCGACCGGCAGTTCGCTCGGCTTGGCGCCGCGCAGGATGCGTTCGACGTAGTGCGGCAGCCGGCGCGCGTCGTCGAGAATCTTCCAGCCGTACGACATGAGGAGGCCGCTGCGCACCCCCTCGTCGAACGGGATGCACGCGGCGAGCCGTTGTTCGATGGCCAGCCGCGCGACCCGCTCGCCGTGCGCGAACAGGAACGGCTGGCCCAGGATGAAAAGCGCGTGGACGCGCTCGCGCGCGATCGTGGCGAACGCCTCGTCGATGTCGTCGGGCGAGCGCAACGGCACCGGGCGGATGACGAGGTTCATGGCGCGTGCCGCGGGCTCCATCTCGGCCTGGTTTGCCGCGTGCACGGACATCGAAGGGTTGATGAGCATCGCGATGCGCTTCGCCGAAGGCAGCATCGCCCGGAGCAATTCCAGTTGCTTGGCGCTCACCCCCGGCCCCAGCCCACCAAGTCCCGTGACGTTCCCGACCGGGTGTGCGAGATTGGAGACGAACCCCGAGCCGATCGGGTCGCCGACGAAGAAGAACACGATCGGGATCGTGTTGGTCGCGGCCCTGGCTGCCGCGGTCGCTGGCGAACCGGCGCTGACGATGAGGTCGACATGGCGGCGCACCAGCTCGGCGGCCAGTGCGGGAAGCCGCTCCGGGTGCCCTTCGGCGAAGAGGGGGTCGATGGTGTAGTCGCGGCCGTCGATCCAGCCGCGCGCCTGCATGCCTTCGGAGAATGCTTGCATGACAGTCTTAGTCGTGGAGGTGTTCTGCGAGTTGGCGAGCCAGCCGATGCGAACCATCTTCCCGACCGGCTGGGCAGGAGCGCGCAGAGGCGCCAGCAGCCAGCCTGCGGCTGCTGCGCCGACGAGGCTGCGCCGACCGAGCTCGCGCCGGGCGGTCACTCGATCACCTCGTCGGCACTCACCAGGACGCTGGGGGGAATCGTCACGCCGAGCGCCTTGGCGCCCTTCAGGTTGACGACAAGCTCGAGCTTGCTGCCCTGCTCGAACGGAATGTCGCCGGGCTTCTGGCCCTTGAGGATCTTGTCGACGAGGCTGGCCGAACGCTTGAACAACGCCGGCCAGTCGCCCTGGTACGAGACCAGGCCTCCGGCGTCGAGGTAGCCCGCACCGCCCCAGATCGACGGCAGCCGCTGCTCGAGGCACAGCGCGCCGAGCTTGGCGCGGTGGATCCAGATCATCGGGTCGGCGAGGACGGCGACGCCGTTCGCCCGCTCCCGCGCCATGGCCGCGAACGCAGCGTTGAAATCTTCCGGGCCGCGTGCCTCGAACCATTGAATCTCTATGCCAAGCGCTTTCCCCCAGCCGAGCGCGGCCTCGTCGAGTCCCTGGGTGCGTGGCAGCGTGTTCGGATTGAACAGCACCGCGAACCTGCGCGCTGCCGGCACGATTTCCTTCAGCAGTTGCAGGCGCTTTTCCAGGATGCCGTCGAACGCGGCCGAGATGCCGGTGATGTTGGCGCCGGGTCGCGCGAGACTCGCGACCAGACCCATCTGCACCGGGTCGTCGACCGCCACGGCGACGATCGGGATCGTCCTGGTCGCGTCTTTGGCGAGCATTGCCGGGCGT
Organism: Burkholderiaceae bacterium; assembly: GCA_039920165.1. Lineage (GTDB taxonomy): Bacteria > Pseudomonadota > Gammaproteobacteria > Burkholderiales > Burkholderiaceae_C > JBDSEG01. Next base: position 445 of record JBDSEG010000263.1, on the reverse strand, counting down.
GGGGAGGTCGTCATCAGCACGTCGGGCTGGAGCCGGATCAGTTCGTCCAGCATCCCGGGGAGACGCTCGAATTTTCCCTCGGCCCAGCGAAACTCGATGACGAGGTTCTGCCCTTCGACCCAGCCCAGCTCCCGCAGCCCCTGACGCAGCGGCTCGATCTGGCTGCGCAGCGTGAGCGGGTCGGAGGTCGAGGCGCTGAGGAAGGCAATTCGGACCTTGCGGGGCGCCGCCTGCTGCTGCGCCGCAAGCGGCGCAGCGACCGTGCCGAGCACCATGACGACCGCGGCGCGCCGCGATGGCAGAAACGTTCGCCGGCTCGATATCACTCGATCACCTGGTCGGCGCGCAGCAGCATCGCTTGCGGCACCGTGAGGCCGAGCTGGCGCGCCACCTTGGCGTTGACGATGAGCTTGAACTCGCGCGGCTCCTCGATCGCCATCTCGGC
>JBDSEG010000262.1:0-13579 GCA_039920165.1 Burkholderiaceae bacterium | reverse complement strand
AACGACACGAACATCGGCTACGCCTTCTGGAGCGCAAGCGCCGCGCGCTCGGCCTGGCGAACCGCGGCTACGTTATGGAGTCGGGCCAGATCACGACGACCGGAACGCCAAGGCGCTGCTGAGCGACCCCAAAGGGGTGCGGGCGATCTATGGGGGAAATGAGGGCAGTCCAGGCAACGTGGTCGCCTGTCGCCTGTCGCATGTCGCCTGTCGCCTCGCCGCCTTTCAAGGACCTGGCCGAGTCCGACCGGCGATGCGGCGCCGTTCTAGGGGGAGCTGACTTGCCAGTGTTGCCATCGCAGTCCTGAGTTTCGACCCCCTTCTTCCGGCTTGGCGATGTTTAGGGCAGCCCGGACGGCTTCATCTGTTCAGGCGGTATCCGCCGGCCCCCGCAAAGGCAGGCTTGCCGGCGATCGATCGGCGCCTGCCTGCAGCGTGGCGCCCCTGACTGCGGCGGTTTGTCGAGGTCGGATTCACCTCCGCGGCTGCACTTTTCCGTAGTTCATGGTGCGATCTGCATTGCGCGGGAAGCTTGCCGGGTTTAGCATGCATCGATTGAGAGTGTCGAGTGGCTTCGGCTACACCATCGGGAGTTCGCATGAATGTTTTGACCCAGTCCTCGGTTGCACGCACTCTGGCTGCCTGCATGTGGGTCGTGGCGAGTGCGGCGGCGAACGCCGGCCTCATGATCGGCGGCGATCCGAGACTGGAACTGGGGCTCAACGACATCCGGCTTCCCGCGCCGTTGTCCATCGGCCTGGGCGCGTACCTGCCGCCTGCCGAAAGCTCGGGGCCGCCGGTGGTCACGGTTCACTACGACCCCTACGGCGTGACGGGGCCGCGGCCGCCGAAGGATGAGGCGCTTACGGGTTTCCAGAACTACTTTCAGACGTTGAGCGGACTCACGTCGATCCAGCTGAACTTCATCGTGCCGAGCGCTCAGACGAGCCAGTTCGACGGCATCGTTGCCAGCCTGCAGACGATGTATCCGTCGATCGCGTCGTCGATCACGGCGCAGTTCATCACGCCCGAGTCGATCTATTCATGCGTCTTTGCACCTTTGCCTGCCGGCATTGACACATGCTCCAACAAGGCGCCGCCAGCGCCGATCGTGGGCCAGGGCATCGCCTATTACGTAGGTCTGTTCGACTGGTCCGGGTCCGACGGCCCTGACGCCGATACTTTTCCGGATTTCGGCAACATCGATTACCTCTACTCGCTGGTCAACCTCGGTGCCCTCGTGTTCCTCGATGCCAGCAACTTACCGGCTTCGCAGGTCTTCGTCGATCCTGCCCTCGGCATCGATGTCACCCGGGACAGCTTCGACCGCAGCTTCAGGGTGACGTCGTACCAGCCCGCATCCAGTGGCGGCGGCGGTTCGTTCGCCGGTGTCGAGCAAATACCAGAACCCGGGTCCCTGCTGCTCGCGGCCGTTGCGTTCACGGCCTTGTGGACGGCGCGTCGCCGGCGCTCGACCCCCCGTTGAGATCCGGCCGGCGGCTCCCCTGACACCGGCGCCTGCCGACACAGAGCCGCCGGCATGAGGTAGCCCTTGTCCTTGCGCCGGGCCTGGTTGCTCGGGAGCGTTGTGGCCTGGTCAGCTGTCGCTGCGCAGCCGCTGGGCGCTCCGTCCGGTTCCGTCGCAGCACGTTGTGAGCGCGCCGCCGCCGAACGCACCGATTGGGTGAACCTGGCCACGGCCGCCGTCGACAGCTTCGGCCGTGGCGACGTCGAGCTGGCCGGCGCCTGCCGAGCGCCCTTCGCACTGGCCGCGGCCGACCCGACACTCCCCGCCGTCGACCGCTGGGCGGCACTCGAAGCCTTGGCCCGGCTTTCGACGCTGGAGGCCGAGTTGCCGGCGATCAGCACCGTCATCGACCTGCAGGCGCAATTGCCCCTAAGCGACGACGTGCGGGCGCCGGCGCTGCGCGTGCGCATCGACCTCGGCGCGTTGATGGTCCTCGCCGGACGAACGGACGATGCCGGTCGAGTGCTCGAAGGGCTGGACACGGAGCTCGCCGCGGCCGGCGCGCCGCTGGCGGACCGGCTGCGCGCCCAGCTCTACCAGGCCTGGGTGCAGAACGACTCTGGCCAGCCGGCGCGCGCGCGGGTGATGGCGACCGAGGTGTTCGAGCGGCGTCGGGCATTGCTGGGCAACGACGACGCCGAAACCAACCTCGCCAGGCTCAGTGTCGCCGCCATGGCATACGAGGCTGGCAGCTTCAGCGAGGCACGCCAGGCGTACGCCGAGGCCGCAAAAATTTTCGGCAGGACTTTGGGGCCCCGCCACCCCTACCCCCTGCGCGCGCGCCGCGGCGTGGCAATCGTGGCGATGGCATCGGGGCACCTCGAGACGGCGATCCGAGAATCCGAAATCACGCTGCGCGATGCCCGCGAAGGCCGGGCCGACGACGACCCCGAAGTGATCGCGCTGAACGTGCTGCTCGCCCAGGTCCGGCTGGAGGGGGGGCGCCCGGCGCAGGCGCAAACCGACCTGCTCGCGGTGCTGCCGTTGCTGGTGCGCCGCTACGGTGAGGACGACGACCGGACGCTGCAGGCGCGCGACAGCCTGTCGACCGTCTGCCTTTGGCTCGGCGACACCCGGTGCGCTCTCGACGAGGCGGGGCGGGTCGTCCAGGGATACGCAGGGATGGGGCCGCCCACCGACGTGCGGCGTCTCGGCGCCGAGGCGAAGTACGCGTCGGCGCTGCTCCTGGTCGGCCGATTCGAAGAGGGCGTCCGGCGCTTGGAGAAGGCGGTGGCGAACGGCTTGCCGGTTCATGGCGCGCGCAACAGGTGGATCGGGGCGCTCTTGCAGGATCTGGCGGTGGCCTACCTGAACGACGGTCGGCCGTCCCAAGCCATCGCCCCGCTGCAGACGATCGTTGACGCCTACGGTGATGGCGCCGACGCCGATCTTCCGCACCCCAGGCTGCTGTCCGAGCGCCTGCTGGCATCCGCTTGGCTCGCCACCGGCCAGCCGGGCAAGGCTCTGGCGCTTCTGGATGCGTCGATCCAGCGCCGCCGCGTGGCGTTCGGCTCCGACCACCCGTTGACGCGCGCCCCGCTAGTCGAGCGCGCACAAGCGCTCGTTCAGCTCGGTGATCCGGCAGCCGCGTTGGCCGACGCCGAGGCGGCGCTGGCCGGATTCGCGATCGAGACGGGTTCGCTGTGGCGCGAGCGCTTCGCGGCACGCGTGTCACGAGCGCAGGCGCTCGACGCCCTCGGCCGAGGGGCAGCGGCGCTCGACGAGCGTCGACTCATTGTGCGTGACGTCGAGGCTATACGCACGACGCTGGACGACAGCCCGGCGGTCCGACAGGCGTACCTTCGTGAGTGGATACCCCAATACAAGCGGCTCGCGATCGATGCGGCGGCGAGCGGGCTGCGGGACGAGGCATTTCGTATTGCCGAACTCGCGCGATCGCGCACGCTGCTCGAGGTGCTGGCGTCTCAGCAGGCGGACCGGTCCGGGCCGACGGCGGCGCACGATCGGGCGCGCCTGGCCGCACTGACCGGACGCCTTGGCGTGCTCGACGAAGCTATCGCAGTGGCCTCCGACGAGGCGCGGGTCGCGATCGAGGCCGAGCGTCGCCGTGCCGCCGACCAACTGGCCTTGGAACGATCTCGCATCGCAGCTTCGGATCCTCGTTACGCGGCCCTGCTGGGTGTGCCGCGCGCGGACCCCGCCCAGGCCTCTCGCGTCCTCGAGACCGGCGACCTCTATCTCTCCTACACCGTGCTGGATGGCCGACTGCTCACGATCGGCATCGACGAGTACGGGGCCATGACGACGAGTCTGGTCGACATCGGTGGTTCGCTGCGCGACGCGATCGAAGGTTGGCGCGCTTGGTTGATGGCCGACCCGGATCGGCCGCCGTCCACCCCGGTCTGGCTGGTTGGCGATCGTGTCGTCGTCGGCGTGCTGCGCCCTTCCGCCGACGCTCGCCGCGCGACGTCGGCAGACGAAGTCGGCGCTGTCCTGACGCGCTGGCTGATCGAGCCGCTGCGGGCGCAGGTGGCTGCGGCGCGGCGGCTCGTGATCGCACCCGACCCGGCTCTGGCGCTGCTGCCCTTCGACGCCTTGCCGTGGCGGGGATCGCCGCTGGTCCGAAGTCACGAGATCGCGCAGGTGCAATCGTTCGGCGTGCTGTCGCTGCTGCGGCCGCAGCGCCTGCGTTCGCAGGGCCGCACGCCGACCCGAGTCCTCGTCGTCGCCGACCCCGACTACCGGGGTACATCGCTCGGCGCGACCCACCAACGCCGTGCCAGCGCAATCGAACCCGAGCTAGGCCTGCTGCGGTTCGGCGAGTCGGGCGCCGTCGATTGGCCCCGGTTGCCCGGGAGCCGGCGCGAGGGGCTCGCCGTCGCCAGGCTGTTCCCGCAGTCCAGGGTGCTGCTGGATGGCGCTGCATCCGAAGCCGCGCTGCAGGAGCTCGCCGCCAACGGGCGCCTGCGCGACTACGACGTGCTGCACTTTGCGACCCACGGGGTGATCTCGCAGCGCCAGCCGTGGGCGAGCGCACTGGTGCTCGCAGCGCCCGCACCCTTCGCCCCCGGCGACGGCTACCTCACCGCGGCGGAGTTCGGCCAGCTCGGGCTGACCAGCCGGCTCGTTGTGATGTCGGCGTGCGACACGGCTACCGGCAACGCGCTTGAAGGCGAAGGGGTGCTCGGGTTTCCCTACGTGCTGCTGGCAGCGGGGGCGACGTCGACGATGCTGACCCTGTGGGCGATCGATGACGACGTCAGCGCCAAACTTATGGCCGAGGTGATGCAGGGAGTGCGTGCCGGTTTACCGCCATCCCGGGCGCTGGCGCAGGCTCAGCGGAAATGGATTGCGCGCGGCCTCGGCGTACCCGCCCGGACCTGGGCCGGCCTCGTGGTCTACGGGCTGTGAGGCCGTTGCGGGCCGGCCGCTGGCGGCTGTGGGTGGGCTTCGTCGCAGTAATGCTCGTGTCGGCCGTGCTGGAATACCTGCCCCCGATCCGGCAGGCGGAACTGACGCTGCTCGACGCGCAATGGCAGTTGTTGCGCCGGCTCGTCGGGCCGCATTCCGCCGCCCCAGCCGACGATCCGGTTGTCGTCGGCATCGACGAAGCCAGCTACCGGTCCATCGAGGAACCCTTCGCGCTGTGGCACCGCCCGCTGGGTGAACTGTTCGCGGCCTTCGCGGCAGCCGCCCCGCGCGCGGTGCTGGTCGATGTCGCGCTGCCCGAGCGGTCCTACGACGGTATCCTGCCAGGCAGCAGCGCAGCATTGCTGCACGGCGTGAAGTCCCTCGTCGGACGTGTGCCGACGGTGTTCGCGCTGACGATCGGCCCCGGCGGCGAGCCGCGACCCGTGATGCCGGCGTTGCTGGCGGTGGCTGGCGCGGGATCCTTCGCGCTGGCACTCGTGCCTGTCGATGCGGACGGACGGGTTCGGCGACTTTGGCCTGACGAGGGCGGCGACACCGCACCGCCGACGCTGGTGCAGGCCCTGGCCATCGCCCTCGGCGCGCGCCACGCCGGCGATGGGAGCCCGCCGCCGCTGATCGACTATGCGCTCGGCGCCCCCTTCGACTACCTACCGATGCACCGGCTGCTCGAAGCGCACCGGCGCGGCGATTCCGATGCGCTGCGCATCCTGTTGGGCGGCCGACCAGTCGTCGTCGGCAGCGTGCTGGCCTATGCCGACCGGCTCGCCAGCCCTCTGCCGCTGGCGGCCTGGGAAGCGCCCGGCGTCGACCCGCCAGGCTTGCTGGTGCACGCGCAGGCGCTCCGCACGCTGCTGGCGCGTAGAGCTATCGTGCAGCTGCCGGCGGCGATACCCGTCGCTCTGGCGCTGCTGTGTTCCGCGCTATGGTGGGTGACGCCGCTCAATGGTCGCACGCTGGCCTTCACCATCGCGGTCGTCGCGGGCGTGCTGATGCTGTCGTCCTCCCTGCTCTATCTTGGCGCCTACCTCCCGGCGTTCGCTGCGATACGCTCGGCGCTGCTGGCCACGTCGATGCGCAAGACGTTGGAAGCGACTCTGGCGCTGCGCGAGCGGCGGCGACTGCGCGCAACCTTCGGCGGCTATGTCAGCCCGCAGGTGCTGGACCGGATGATCGACGGGGAACTCGACCCGTCTCGACCCGACGGCCCGAGGACGATGGCCTTCCTGTTTGCCGACCTACGCGGCTTCACGACGCGTGGCCAGACCGAATCGGCCCTGGACACCGTGGGGATGCTGAACCGATACTACGAATCGATCATCGGTCCGATCCACGAAAACGGCGGCATGGTCGACAACTTCCGAGGCGACGGCATCATGGTGGTCTTCGGCGCACCCCAGCCCCTGGCCGATCCCGGCCGCGCCGCGGTTCTCGCCGCGGCCGGTATGGTGCGCTCGCTCTCGGCGCTGAACCGTGCACTTGCCGCAGAAGGTCGCGCGGCACTCGAGATGGGTGTCGGCATCGCCAGCGGCTCGGCGGTCGCGGGCGAGATCGGCAGCCGACTGCGCCACGATTACACCGCCATCGGCGATGCCGTCAACGTGGCGGCGCGCTTGCAGGACCAGTGCAAGGTGTTCAGCGCGCAGGCAGTTGTTTGCGCCGAAACGGCGCGCTCGCTGAATCCGGGCGAAGCATCGTTGCGCCCACTGGGCGATCTCGAGCTGCGCGGCCATGCGCCAGTGGCCGCCTGTGCGATCGAATGGCCGGAACTGGCGCCGGCCAGGGTGGAATGAAATGACATCCTCGGTACGCCTTTTCGCCGCGCTAGCGCTGTGCTTCTGGCAGCTGTCGGCGCTGGCCGGCGCGCGCGTGATCGACATCGTCGGCGATGCCGATCGCGTCGGCGCCAAGGGTCGAACGACCCTCGCACTATTCGACGCGATCGAGCCCGGCGAGAGCGTCGTATTGAAGGCGGAATCGACGGCGACACTGGTTTTTGACGCTACCGGACACCAGTTCCTGTTGCGGGGCCCCGGTCGATGGGAACTGGGCGCCGATACGGTAAAGACATCGCAGGGGGCACCCGCTCACGCGCTCCCGACGGTGGTGCTGGCGCTGCGTCCGCTAGGGGCGGGGCGCGGGCGCATTGCCGTCGGCGCCTCCGCGATGCGCGCCTCGGGCGCGGTCGACCTCTCACCCTGGCCCGACGCGACGCGGCTGCTCGCGCCGCCCGGTTCGCTCGGCTGGGCCGACGCTGGCACCGGTTCGAGCTATCGCGTGGTGGTCGCCACTGCGCAGGGGCAGGCGGTGCTCGAAACGACGCAGCAGCAACCGGTGCTGCAGATTCCGGCCGCGCAGTCCCTGCAGCCGGGCATGAGTTACGCCTGGTCTGTCGACGTGCAATCCGGACCGCGCAGCGGCTCGCGCGTGTACGCCGCCTTCACGGTTGCCGACGAGGCGACGCGGCGGCAGTGGGCCGCGCTGGAGCCATCGCCCGATGCCGCCGTTGCGCAGTGGGTGCTGTTCGCCGGCGCGCTGGAGGCTGCGGGCTACACCGCCGATGCCCGTGCCGCCTGGCAGCGGGTGCGCGAGCAGCGTCCCTCGCTGAGACTGACCTCGCCGCGCTGAGGCGGCCCCGATGGATATTCCCAGCGCCCATAGCACCGACCCCCCGGCGGTCGTCGACGGCGCCTCTGCGCGGGAGCCCGAGGCCGGCGTGCTGACGCCGGCGCGCGACATACGCCGCTTCTGCCGCCAGTTTGCTGCCGGCGACGTGATCTTCGAGCAGGGCAGTCCCGGGCGATGCATGTACGTGGTGGTCGACGGCGAGGTCTCGATCGTCGGCGGGGCCGACGATGCGCGCAGGGTGTTGAACGTCGTGGGGGTAGGCGAATCCTTCGGCGAGATCGCGCTGCTCGAGGACGGCGTGCGCATCGCCGGCGCGGTGGCCGCCTCGACGCCCACCGTGCTCGTCGAGATCGACAAGGCTCGGTTCGTCTACCTCGTGGGCCAGCAACCGGCCTTTGCACTGACCGTGATGCGCGGAATGGCGCGCCGCATGGAGGGACACTCGAAGTGACGAGCCCCGAAGTTCCGCGTGTCAACGAACTGGCGCCCGGCGTCTGGCAGTTTGTCGGCGCGCGGCGCAGCGCCCATACCTATCTGCTTAAAGGCACGCGGCGCGTCGCGCTGGTCGACAGCGGTCTGCCGACGACGACCGGTTACCTGGACGCCTGCCTGGCGGAGATCGGTCTGCGACCGGCCGATCTCGACCTTCTCCTGCTGACGCACGAGCATATCGATCACGCCGGCGGTGCCGCCCACTACGCGCCGCACTGCATCGTCGCCGCCCACCCTCATGCGGCCAACAAGCTGCACCTGGCAGACGAGTTCTCGCTGATGAACAAGGCCTTCTCCGAGCCTGTGTCGCCGTTCGAGGTCGATCTGCAGTACGACGAAGGCACCGTCGTCGACCTAGGCGGCGTGACGCTGGAAGTAATTCACACCCCCGGCCATTGCTCGGGGTCGGTGTGCCTCTACGTGCCGCAGCGACGGATGCTGGTCTCGGGCGACACGATCATGGCGCACGGCATCGTCGGCGGGGTACTGATGTCGGGCAACACGAGTGACTACATCTCGTCGCTGCAGCGTCTGCAGAGGCTGCGCATCGACGGGCTGTTGCCCGGTCATGGGCGCATCTCGAGCGAAGCCGATGCCGACCTGCTGGGCGGGTTGGCGCGACTGCGCGGCATGATCGATGATTCGCATACCCTGTTCACCGCAATGCGCGAAACGGGCCGCGGCTTCGACGACGTAATGCGTTCGCTCCGCGATTTGAATGTTCTCTGACGCCGGCTCGATGCCGGCGCGGGTGGCCGCCGGCATCGACGCCGCGCTGGTGTCGACGACGCTTGGCGTGATGTACGCGCTAATCGCTTATGCCGACCTGGGGCCTGCCGCGCTGCCGACCGCGTTGCTCGCCGCGTTGACTGCGTTGATGGTTGGCGCGCTCGCAGCGCTGGCCATCGGCCAGCGACCCCTGATGCTGTCCGGACCCACCGCTTCGGGTACGCTGGTGGTTGCCGCGCTGGTGCGGGACCTGCAGATGCAACCCGGCGCGCGCGGCAGCCTGGAAGCGGCGCTGTTCGCGGTGTTCGCGGTGGTGCTGGCGGCGGGGCTGCTGCAGATGCTGTTCGCGCGCCTGCGCATCGGCGTCGCGCTGAAGTTCGTTCCCTTTCCGGTGCTCGTGGGTTTTGCGAACACGGTGGCGCTATCGCTGGTCGTCAGCATGTTGCCCGCAGCGCTGGGCCACGACTTCCCGGGCCGGCTTGCCGAGCTTACCCGCTGGGGCGCCGGCTGGCTGCCCGGCGCCACGGTCGTTGCGGTCGCGTCCACCATGGCCGGGCTGGCCACGGCACGCTGGATGCCGCGGGCCCCTGCTGCATTTGTCGCGCTGCTGGCAGGCGCGGCCGTGCATTACGCGCTGGCGGCTACCGCAGGAGCAGGCGCCCTAGGGCCGACGTTGCCGCTTGGACCGGTGGCGTTGCCGCCGCTGCCCGACTTCCAGGCGCTGCTGGGTGCGCCGACGCTGGGTGTTGGCTACTGGGCAGCCATCGGCCAGTCGGCGCTGGTGCTGGCGGTGCTGAACTCGCTGTTCTCGCTACTGACCTGCGCCCGCCTAGCGGCGGCGACCGATCCGCCTCTGGACGGCAACCTGCAACTGCACACACAGGGCCTGGGGAATATCGCAGCGGCCTTCTTGGGCGGACTTCCGCTGGCGGCCTCCGGGCCGCCGACGGTGCCGCTGCGTGCGGCGCCCGGCTCTCCCGCGTTGTCGGTCGGCGTCTATCTCGTGTTGTTGGCGGCGATCTTCACCGGCGGCCATGGGCTCCTGACGATGCTGCCGATGGCGGCGGTGGCGGGCGCTGTCTTCGTCGCAGCACGCAGCCTGTTCGACCCCACGACGCCACTCCTGCTTCGTCGTGCATTTCGCGGCAGCGGTGCGCGCTTCGACGCATGGGCGCCGCTGCTCGTCGGCGGGTTGGTCGTCTGCGTCGGCTTGCTCCAGGGTCTGGCCGCCGCGCTCTTCGTCGGTGCACTGACAACGGCGTGCCTGCTTGCGGTCGAATTGCGGCGCAGCGTCGTGTTGTCGGTATCCGACGCAGGAACAAGGCGTTCACGGCGTGTGCGCAGCGCCGACGACGCTCGCCGGCTCGACGAACTCGGCGCAGCGATCCGAGTGGTCGAATTGGGCCACTGGCTGTACTTCGGTACCAGCGACGAACTCGGCGAGGCGCTGGATACGCAAGAAGGCACACTGCGCTGGCTGCTGCTCGACGCGCAGCGCGTCGACGGCGTCGACATCACCGCGGCGCGATCGCTGGTGCAGGCGGCGCAGCGCCTGCGAACGCGCGGGGTTCGTCTCGTGCTGGCGGGGTTTGCCGCCGGCGGCGATGCCAGGCGGCGTTCTTTCGATCTCTGGATCTCCGCGGCCGACGACACGTTGCTCGAGATCGTCGGCGACATCGACGAGGCGCTCGAGCGCGCCGAGGACGACCTGCTCGCGGGCATGGACACTTCTCCGGACTCCTCGTCGATTCCCTTTGCACTGCCCTGCGTCGACGATGCGCAGGCCGCGCGGCTGCTTGAATGCTTCGTAGCGGTTACGTTGCCGGCCGGCGCCACACTCTTTCGACGCGGCGACTCCGGCGACGCGCTGTACGCAGTGCGCCACGGGCGGATGGCACTGCGCATCGAACGCGGGGGTGCAGCCCCACTGCGATTGTTGAGCTTCGGGCCAGGCGTCATTTTCGGTGAGATGGCCCTGCTCGACGGCCGGCCGCGCAGCGCAGATGCGGTCGCCGAAATCGACACCGAACTGATCACGCTGAGCCGCGAGCAATTCGATGCGCTCGCCGGCACCGAGCCCGTGCTGCATGCGGCCGCGTTGCGTGGCATTGCGCTGCATCTCGCGAGCCGGCTGCGCGAAACTACGGTCCTGCTCGGCGCGACCCCCTGATACGACGGCGAATCTTGCGCCGATCTGCCTAGCGCGAGGCCGATCCCCGGCGCCAGCGTCGCGTTCGTCAGTCGACCTTCGCCCCCGACGCGTTCACGACAGCCCCGGTGCTTCTGCAGTTCGGCACGGTTGCGTCTGCCAACGATCGGGCGACTCTAGTCGGAGTTCGCCGAATGCTCGGATAGGAGGGCTGGTCGGCGGGACGTTCCTTGGCGCGCTGCTCGAGTACTAGGTCGCCGAGCGCGCCACGCGGCCCATCCAACGTCATCGCGACGAGTCGCAGCTTGATGCAACCAAGACGCTGGTCAACTTCGAGTTCGCCGAGGCCGATGCTGTCATGCTGCCAAAGCCCAAGTCATGGCGCGGGGCAGCGGCAACGCCTGGATCGACAAGGGGGCCACCTACCTGATCTTCGGCCCGCCAGGGCTGTGGGCAGAGCCATCTGGAATGCGGCATCGGCAAGTGGGCTGATCGACGCCGGATACCGTGTGCTGTATATGCGCGAGCGTCAGCGAGCGCGCTTGGTTGGCCATCGGCACGCGGCTGCCCGGGCTTGGTTTCTTGAATGAGTCGAGAGTGATCGGTCTGCCAACAGGTCGTCTCGATGCGGTAGTTTGTCGCTTGGTGGTCGCGTTAACAAGAGGTAGGGCTTGACCACGCCGCGCGACGAGGTGCTTTGTCGTCGGTAGGCGGATAAACAACGGTCCCCAGCAGCGCAGCTTGATGTTCAATAGGCGAACGTCGGCAAGGATGGGCAGGGTGTGCCGTCGTCCCACGATTTCCGGGACCGCCTGCAAAGGTCTGGTGCCCAAGAGCGGACGTCCCGCGTCTTTGGCGGCCGCTTTTATTCACGTTGCCGACCTCCGCGCTCTAACGTGCCCGGATGCATGCAGGCGCCAGCGTGTGGATCGGCTGCCGGGTCCCTCTCGCTGACCGGGCCCGATGTTGCACGTTGCATTCTCTAGGGCGTGCAGCTTGGAACATCCCGAGTGTCAGATAGCGCAAGGGCAAACAGTGATCACCGGCGATCTCAATGTCACCGTCGGTCGCGCAGCAGCTTCGCCAGCGCCCGAAGGTTCGGACGCTCACCGCCTGGTATGCATCGTGGTAATCTTCCGTGCCCTGTGATGTCGGACTGGGCCGGGGTCCGGTAGCCCAGCGCGCCCAGTGCGAAAGCGCCGATTAAAACCAGCAGGGCCGTCGACGGCTCAGGGACGGCTGTCGCCTCGCCGATGACCCGGAATGCCATGTCCCGCCCGCTCGCGCTGTTCTCCGAAGGCAGGGGCGCGAAGGTCGGCCCAATCGTCTGAACCGATCGGCCAGACAGCGTCACAGGACTCACATTCCAGCCCAGCGCTTCGATCTGGTTACCATTGAAAATACTGAGATAGTACGTTCCCGCGTTCAGAGGCAATGGCGTTAGCTGCGCGACTACGTCGTAGCTAGGCGCCTGAACGAGATTGATTGTGAGCTGGTTAGGCAGAAAGTCTTGCGTGAACAGCTTTGTCGATCGCGTTTGATCCCATATGGAATAGTTGATGGGCGTTGTTCCGCTCGTTAGATATGAAACATCGAAACCGAGCAGGGCTTCGATCGCGGTTATTTCCGCCGGCGCGCTCAAGTCAAAGGCGTCCCAGACGCGGTTGAGCTGAGGAGGCTGGGGAATGCACGAAGTACACGCCTGCGGCGTTCCCGGCGCGAATTGGTGCTCATACAGGATTGCCGCGTCCGCGCTACCAAACGCGATTACATTAAATAGCACTCCAAGTGCTTTGCGCATTCCGACCTCCCGATAAACTGCCGCAGCACGCGCCGTTTGCTGCCATGCCACGGGCCCCGACATCGCATTTCACTCCAGCCGTGCGGCAGGAACGTGCCAAGCAACATACATACCACGCTCAGAATCAATCGGTTAGCATATTAAAAAGCGGTAATTGTAAATTCCCCCGGCAGCAATGTTTGCGCTCCGTTCCGCCGCTTTACAGGAGGCCTGTTGATCCCCCCCTCCCCGCGTCAGAATAGTCGTCGCCTCGATAGAATCATGAATTCGGAGGCGATAAAGGAACGACGTGGCTCGATATGGATACGACGTACTGGAATGGGTTTGGTACCGTGGTTCGCTGCGACGTGCAGGAACAATCCGGCGCCGTCGAAGTGTTTACCGGGCCCCGCGTTCTTGCACGCGACGGCTGTTAACACATTCATTGAACGCGGGCGGGGAAATGTTTTGATGGCGGAGAGATAGGGATTCGAACCCTAGATACGCGTAAACGTATACTTGATTTCGAGTCAAGCGCCTTCGACCACTCGGCCATCTCTCCGCGAATCGCCAATTATACAGCAGCGCTAACGCGTCCCAGGCCGTGTTGCGATGCAGCAACCACCTCGTCAAAAGTGGTCGGGTTCAGAGAAATATTTTTCAATTCAAGCGTCGCGCACTGCGCGAGCATCCAACCGTTGTATCGACGATGCGCGCGAGCGGCGCTCGTTGCCCCGCCAGCGCGTGGCTACTTCTTGCCTGAATCCTTCGATGCATCGGGGCCGGTCGCGGGCGGGCTCGGCTGGGACTGTGGCTTGGCGGGCGCTTTCGCCTAGGCCGATTGGCCGGTGGTCGAGCCTGCCGGCGTATTGCCCTGAGCCGT
>JBDSEG010000261.1:0-32287 GCA_039920165.1 Burkholderiaceae bacterium | reverse complement strand
GCGATCAGCTTGGACAGCTTCCACGCGCCGGCGAGCGCGCAGGCCTCGTGGCTGATGCCCTCCATCAGGCAGCCATCGCCGAGGAAGACATAGGTGTGGTGGTCGACGAGGGTGTGCGCAACGGCGGCGACGCCAACGCCCTCGACGCGGTTGTAGCTCTGCGCCAGCAGCTTCTCGGCCAGCGCCATGCCCACCGCATTCGCCAGACCCTGGCCGAGCGGCCCGGTCGTCGTTTCGACGCCGGGGGTGAGGTGCACTTCGGGGTGGCCTGGTGTCTTGCTGCCGAACTGACGGAAATTGCGCAGTTCGGACAACGCGAGGTCGTAGCCGGTGAGGTGCAGCAGCGCGTACTGCAGCATCGATGCATGGCCGTTCGACAGCACGAAGCGGTCCCGGTCGGCCCAGTGCGGATGGGCCGGGTTGTGGCGCAGGTGGCGGCCCCACAACGCCACCGCGATCTCGGCCATGCCCATCGGCGCGCCCGGATGGCCGGAGTTGGCCTGCTGCACCGCGTCCATCGCCAGCGCTCGGATCGCGTCGGCCATCAGCTTGTCGAGGGTCATGAGGCCAGCCCGGTGCGCACGAATGCGGCTGCGTTGAGAAGCGGCGCATTTTACGGGGCTCGATAATCGGCCCATGCCCTCCTTTCGCCCGTGCGCCGTATGAAAGCCTTGATCCTCGCGGCCGGCCGCGGCGAGCGCATGCGGCCTTTGACCGACACCTGCCCGAAGCCGCTGCTGCGCGTGCACGGCAAGCCGCTGATCGAATGGCACATCGAGGCGCTGTCGCGCGCCGGCGTGAACGAGATCGTGATCAATACCGCCTGGCTCGAGGACCGCATCGCCGGAGCACTCGGCGACGGCTCGCGGTTCGGCGTTCGCATTGCCTGGTCGATGGAAGGTCGCGACCACGGCGGCGCGCTCGAAACCGCCGGCGGGATCGCGAAGGCATTGCCACTGCTGGCCGAGGGTGCGGGCGACGGCGACAAACCGTTCTGGCTCGTCTCGGCCGATATCTTCGCGCCCGACTTCGCGTTCGATCCGGCTGCGGCAGCGCGCTTCGAGGCCACGTCGGACTCCGCCCATCTCTGGCTCGTGCCGAATCCGGATTTCCACGCGAAAGGCGATTTCGGTCTCGATCCCAACGGTCGCGGCCTGGCCGATCCGGCCGGCCCCGACGGCCGGACCTGGACCTACGCCAACCTCGCCTTGATGCGGCCAACGCTGGTGCGGCATATCGCCTCCGGCACGCGCGCCGCGCTTGGCCCGCTGCTCTATGCCGGGATGCGCCAGGGCCGAATCGGCGCCGAGGTCTTCAACGGCGAATGGCACAACCTCGGCACACCGGCGCAGCTCGATGCATTGAACCGGAGCACCGCTTTATGAGTGTGCATGCCGAACGCCGCGCGCGTCTTGCGCAGGCCATGGCGGCCGCCGGTGGGGGCGTCGCGGTGCTCGCGAATGCGCCCGAGCGAACCCGCAGCACCGACAGCGACCATCCGTATCGGCACGACAGCAATTTCCACTACCTGACCGGATTCGACGAACCGCAGGCGTGGCTGCTCCTGCACGCGAGCGGGCGCAGCGTGCTGCTGTGCCGCGAGAAGAATCCCGAGCGCGAGGTCTGGGACGGCGCGCGCCTGGGCCCGCAGGCGGCGCCCGTAGCGCTGGGCGTCGATGCGGCCCTGCCGATCGAGGCGCTCGATGCGACGCTCGCGCGTGAACTCGCCGACCAGGGCGCGGTGTGGTTCGCTTTCGCCGGGGCGTCGGAGGCGTCGCGCATCGAGACCGCGCTGGCGGCGATCCGCGGCCGCAGCCACCACGGCGAGGCGTGCCCCACTCAGCAGCGCGACCTTGCCGCGCTGCTGGCCGAGATGCGGCTGGTGAAGGATGCGACCGAGCTGGACACGATGCGGCGCGCCGGCACGATCTCGGCCGGTGCGCACGTGCGCGCGATGCGCTGGTGCGGGGCGCGCTATCGGGCCGAGCCGCACGCCGAAGTCCCCGAATACGAAATCGAGGCCGAGCTGCTGCACGAATTCCGACGCCACGGCGCGCAGTCGCCGGCTTATCCGTCGATCGTCGCCGCCGGCGCGAACGCCTGCGTGCTGCACCACAGCGCCGGCGCGACGCGGCTGCGCGCCGGCGAGCTGTGCCTGATCGACGCCGGCTGCGAGCTCGACGGCTATGCGAGCGATATCACCCGCACCTTTCCGGCGAACGGCCGCTTCACGCCGGCGCAGCGCGAGCTCTACGAACTCGTGCTCGCGGCGCAGCTGGCGGCCGCCGATGCCACCCGCCCCGGCGCGCGCCAGCGCGATGCGCACCACGCCGCGGTGCGCGTGCTCGCGCAGGGCATGCTCGATACGCGGCTGCTCGACCGCGCCATCGTGGGCGATGTCGATGCGGTGATCGACAGCGCGGCCTACCGGCGCTTCTACATGCACGGCACGGGTCACTGGCTCGGCCGCGACGTGCACGACGTGGGCGACTATCTGGCCGCCGACGAGGCCGCTTTCGACCAGTCCGACGGCCTGGGCGGACGGGTCGTGCGCAAGCCCTCGCGCCTGCTGCGGCCGGGCATGGTCGTGACGCTGGAGCCGGGCCTGTATGTTCGACCCGGCGAGGATGTGCCCAAGCACTTCTGGAACCTCGGCATCCGCATCGAGGACGACGCCGTCGTCACCGCAAGCGGATGCGAGCTCATCAGCCGCGGCGTGCCGGTCGAAGCCGCCGCGATCGAGGCGCTGATGCGCGGGTGAGGCCGCCCCGCCAGGCTAGGCGAATGCGGCAGTTTCATTTGGTTGTGTCCCCTGTCCTACGTGATCGAACGACGCTCGCCGACCGAGTCAAGTAAGCGGCGCTTCTAAGCTGTGCGCACGCTAGCTGTTCGCCGGCAGTGCAACACAGTCCGTCCGGTTGGCGCCCTGCGCACGGCAAAGTTCAAGGAGATTTCGCATGAAAATTTCGCCCCGCATTACCGCCTTGATCGCCGCCGCCACCATCGCCGGTACCGGCACCTTGGTGCTGGCGCAGACTTCCACCGACCCGGCGCTCACGACGCCGAACAGCACCTCGCCACGCAGCACGTTGCCGGTCGATGCGACCGGCCGCCCGGCGATGCCCGCCGAGGTCACGCGCGCCACCCCGCCCGCCGCGACGCAGCCTTCGAACGATGCGGCGACGACGACCACGCCGGGCTATTCGTCGGGAACCACGTCGACCTACCCGGGCAATTCGAGTGCGCCCACCGATATATCGCCCGCCGTACCCGCCATCACGGCCCCGAACTCGACCAGTCGCACGAGCGACACCGCCTCACCGGCACCGTCGGCGATGCTGCCGACGGCGCGCGAGCGTACGCCGCGCGCGGATCACAACTGATCCCTCGCCACACCGCTTCAAACCTCACCGGATTGCCGGCGAAAGCCAGCAACCCCGTGTTGATTTTCGCGCGCCCAGCGTCAACGCCTCAGCACGGCCAGCCATTCGGCCTGGGCCGGGCTCAAGGCGGCGTCGGGCGTCATCAGGGCATGCTTCAAACCCTCGCGGCTGGCGGTGTCCGTCACCGGCAGATCGCCGTCCAGCAAGGTACCCAGCAGGTCGCGCGCGGTTTGCAGGCTGTGCCCGTAGCGCTCGAAGATGGCGGCGACGCTGACATGCTGGTCGGGGTCTTCCTTCCAGCTGTCGTAGTCGGTCACGATGCCGATCGTCGCGTAAGCGAGTTGCGCTTCGCGCGCCAGAAAGACTTCGGGGACATTCGTCATTCCCACCAGATGGCAGCCGGCCTGGCGCAGAAACAGGCTTTCGGCGTGCGTGCCCAGACGCGGGCCCTCGACGCAGGCATAGGTCAGGTCGCGGTGCATTGGGACTCCGCGCGCGCGCGCCGCTGCCTCGACCCAATCGATCAGCGCCGAACTGACCGGTCGCGCGGTGGACACATGCGCCGCCACGCCGTTGCCGAAGAAGGTCTGCGCGCGTGCGCCGCGGGTCCAGTCGAGATATTGGCTCGGCATTGCGAAGTCGCCCGGCGCCACCTCCTGCGCGAGGCTGCCGACGGCCGAGAAGCCGAGCACCTGCGTCGCCCCGGCGCGTTTCAGGGCAAAGATATTGGCACGGTAGTTGACCTCGTGCGGTAGCAGACGGTGCCCGCCGCCGTGGCGCGCCAGGAACAGCAATTCGTGCCGCCCGAGGCGGCCGCGAACGACCGCGCCCGAGGATGCGCCGAACGGGGTCTGCGGATCGAATTGCTCGTCGATGCGCAGGCCGGCGAGTTCGTAGATTCCGGTTCCGCCGATGATGGCCAGCATGGTTCGTCCTCGTGGGGTTCAGCGCGCGGCAAGGCGCATCGCCTGCGCCAGCGTATGGTCCGGCCCGTCGACGATGCGCCGCCAATAGGACGCATGGGCCGAGCTGCCGGGGGGCCACTGCGCGAGAAATTCGGCCTGCCACGCGGGAGCGTCGAAATCCACCGCGATCGCATCGATGAACAGGCGATCGCGGCGCGTTCCGTAGCGCGCTTGCGGACCGTCGAAACGACGCGTCGAGATGCGCGTCAGCAGGCCCTCTCCATGACCTGAAAAATTGGCCATGCCGGCCGCGCCGTTGTTGAGCACCAGGCCATTGCCGAAGCGCTGGAACACGGGCAGGCAGGTGTGGCTGCTCGCGAACAGATCGACCTGGGCCGCGTCGAACCACCCTGCCACGGTGGCCGCATGCGACCGATCGGCCAGGCGCTCGTGCGCGAAGCCCCAGCCGGCGAGCGAGGTTGCGTCGCCGTGCACGATCGCGACCCGCATGCCGGCTACGTCGGCGCGCAACGTCATCGGGAGCGCCGCCGCGGCCCGGGTCAGCGCGGGATGCTGGCGCGCGGTCGCGCGCAGGCCCCGCAAGATGGCGTTCGAATGCGCAACCACCGCATCGTCGACCCACTCGGGATAGCCACATCCGCAGCCGGCGTCGTCGGCGCCATCGGCATCCTCGACCGCCAGTTCGGTCTCGACATTGCCGCGCAGCGCTTCATGGGCGAGGACCGTCGCGCCGATCTCGGCGTAGACCGCCGGATCGACATCGAACCAGTGGAAATCGCCGTTGAAGACCAGACGCTTGCGCCCAGGTTCGGCGTCGAACAGCTCGACGATGCGGCGCAGCGCCGGGCGGTTTCCGTAGACCCCGCCGACGACGAACAGCGTCTCGCACTCCAGGCTCGCGGGCCGCGCGAACGCGGCTGGCGCGTAGCGGTAGGCGAGCGGGCATGAGCGGCCGGGCGTCATTCGATTGCCCAGCCGGTCGGCAGATGAATCAGGTCGGCCGGCTCGTCGATATCGGCCAGCGGTGCCAGTTCGGTGTGATGCAGTGAGAGCTGACGCAGCCGCCGCCGTGTTTCGTCGAGGACGTCGGGCGTGCTCCAGGGCATGGCGTCGAAAAGTCCCGGCGCAGCGCGCTTCAGACCAATGAGCGCGTAGCCGCCATCCAGCGCAGGACCGACGACGGCATCGGTTTCGTGCAGCGCGGCGGCGGCCTCTTCCAAATACACGGCGTCGAGGGCCGGCGCATCGGTGCCGATCAGCAGCGCCATCGGCGCTCGCGCAAGCACGCGTTCGAAGGCGCGGTTCATGCGCGCGCCGAGATCGCCATCGCCCTGCAGGGTGAGTTCGATGCCGTACCGTTCGGCGAGCGCCGCGAAGCTCGGATGAAGCGAGTCCGGCGCGCAGCACAGCTCGACCGGGCCGACGCCGGCGCCCGCCGCCGCCAGCACCGCGCGCGCGAGCAGCTGCTGCGCGAGCCGGGCCGCACCGTCGCCGCCCAGCGCCGGGGCGAGCCGTGTCTTGGCGAAGCCCGGAAACGGCGCCTTGGCAAAGACGATGACCGCGCAGTCGGGATGTTCGGCATCGACCATGGGTTCAGGCGCGCCAGCGCCGTGCCAGGCGCTGCGGCGATACGCCCAGCCAGTACAGCGCGCGCAGCCGCCACATCAGAAGGATGGTGCGCCATACGCCGTGGCGCTCCCAGCGCCGGCCCGAGGTCGTCACCGTCGCGCGCAGGCAGGCCGGCCGGCCGATGCGGCGCAGGCTGCGGCTGAGTTCGAGGTCTTCCATCAGCGGCTGCTTCGGATAGCCGCCGACGGATTCGAAGGCGTCGCGGGTGACGAAGATCGCCTGGTCGCCGGTAGCGATGCCGGTCAGGCGCGAGCGCCGGTTCATGCACGCGGCGACGGTTTGCAGCATGCGGGAGCGGCCTTCGATGCGTACGTCGAAACGTCCCCATACATGGCCCTGCTCGTCGAGCGCCGCGGCGATAAGCGCTGGCGCGTCGGGCGGCAGGGTGGTATCGGCGTGCAGGAAAAGCAGGTGGTCGCGGGTCGCCTTGCTGGCGCCGGCATTCATCTGCAGAGCACGCCCGCGCAACGAATTGACCACCCGGTCGACCGGACCTGCGTTCGCCACCGCGAGGGTCGCGTCGCTGCTCTGACCGTCGACCACGATGACCTCGGCACCGCGCTCGCGCAATGGCGCCAGCACCTGCAGCGCTCCGGCCAGGAGTTCGGCCTCGTTGTAGACCGGCATGACGATCGACAGGCGCGTTCCCGTGCGGTCAGTCATCCCGCCCGTCATGCCGCTTTCAGGGCCCCGCCGCAGCTGCTGCCCTGTCCGGCGGTGCAGCCATAGCAATGGTCGGCGATGCGGACCGCGCCGCCTTGCAGGTCGCGCGTGAGCAGGTCGCGCAGATGCGGGCGCGCGGCGCCGGCTAGGCGCAACGGCAGGCCCAGCATCTGGTTGAAATCGCAGTCGTACAGATAGCCTTGCCAGTCGACGCTGACGAGCGTCTTGCACATCACGGTGTCCAGATTTTCGGGCTTGTAGGCATTTTTCAGCAGCCGCATATAGCCGGCAAATTCCCCCTTCGAGACCAGGGTGCTGCCGAAGCGTTGGATCGGCATGTTGGCCAGCGCATAGAGCGCGTCGAACTCGATCCCAAAATGCGCGCTCAGCTCGCGCTTGTAGTCGGCTTCTAGCGCGGCCTGCGGCGGCGGCAGCGCGGCGCCCTGCGGGTTGTAGACGAGGTTGAGCGCGAAATCCGGATCGCCCCGCCCGTAGCCCAACGAATTGAGCCTTTGCAGCGCCGCGATGCTCTTGTCGAAGACACCTTCGCCGCGCTGACGGTCGACCCGTTCGAGCGAATAGCAAGGCAGGCTCGCGACCACCTCGACCTGCTGTTCGGCGAGAAATTCGGCCAGATCCTCGTGCCCGGGCTCGAACAGGATCGTCAGGTTGCAGCGGTCGATCACGTGTACGCCGAGCGCGCGCGCCGATCGCACCAAGGCGCGGAAATGCACATTGAGTTCGGGCGCGCCGCCGGTGAGATCGAGGGTTTGCAGCTTGCGCGCGGCGAGCACGTCCAGCACGAGCGCAACGGTATCCGCATCCATCGCTTCGGTGCGCTGCGGGCTCGCATTCACGTGGCAGTGCAGGCAGCTCTGGTTGCACTTGTAGCCGAGGTTGACCTGCAGCGTGCTCGGGTGCTTTCGCGACAGGGCGGGGAAATCGGTGCGTGCCAGCAAGGGCAGGGTAGCGTGCATCAGGTCTCCAAAGACGGCAAGGGTCGGATCGATGTCGTCGCCAGCGCGCGCTTATTACGCTGCAGCCGGGGCGGCGTACGAGGCGCCGTCCCGCGAAGCTTACTGGGGGATGCAAGACGGCGTGTCTGGGGTGGCTACTGCGCTTGTGTTACTTCGCCGTCACCACCGACAGGCTCGCCTCGCGAACCCGCACCTCGAAGTTCGTCGTGGCGGGCAGCGGCTCGCCGTCGGCGGCCAGCGGCAGCGCGGGAGTCGACTGCACGTGCATCGAATCGAAGCGGCGCACCGCCACCTGGGCATGGCCGAGGTGGCGCCCACGCATCAGCAGCGGCAGCATGCGCAGCACCCCGGCGCGGCCGAAGCGCCCGGCGATGAGCAGATCGAGCCGGCCGTCGTGGATCGAGGCGTCGGGTACGGCCGGCATGCCGGCTCCGTAGGTCGGGGTGTTCAGGGTCGAGGCGAACAGCAGCGTGCGCGCAGGATGATCCGTGAGCGCACGGCCATCGAGCGCGATCTGGACCGACCAGCGCCGCAGCGCCGCCAGTTCGCGCAGCGTCGCCCACACGTAGCGCGGGCGGCCGGCCAGCCACGTCGGCCCGCCGAGCGCACGCTGCGCCACCGCACCGTCGAAGCCCGCGGCGAGGCTGGACAGAAACGGCAGCCGCCGGCCGGCGATGCGCAGCTCGCCGGTATCGACGCGGCGGGCGGCCCCCGTCAATGCGAGGGCGAGCGCCTGCGGCCAGCCGAGCGAGCGCACACCGAACGCGCGCGCGGCATCGTTGCCGCTGCCCACCGCCACCACGCCGAGCGTGTGGCGGTGCGTCAGCAGCGCCGGCAGCATGTGGTGCAGCGTGCCGTCGCCGCCGACCAGAACGACCCGGCTGCCCGCCGGCAGGCACTGCAGCGTGGCGCGCGCGCGCTGGATGCTGTCGGGATCGAACAGCGGAACCTTCGGCGCGTGTTGCGCGAGCCATTCGCGCATCGGTCCGGCGAGTCGCGCCGCGCGCCCGCCGGCGGCGCAGGGGTTGAGCAGCACGAGGCTTGCCGGCATGGTGCGGATTGAAGCAGATGAAGGAACCACGCCGGCTACATTCGCCGGCAGGGAGGAGGCGGGCGATGCAGCAGCGGATCGAGGCGCCAATGGCGGCCAGCGTGGTCGAGATGGTTGTGGCGGCCGGCGATGCGGTGCGCCGCGGCCAGCGGCTTTGCATCCTCGAGGCGATGAAGATGGAGCACGAGATCGTCGCGCCGGCCGACGCGCGCATCCTGCGCGTGCAGGTCGCCGCGGGCGACAGCGTCGAGGCAGGCCAGGTCCTGATCGAATGGCAGGCCGAGGCCGCGCCTACCGCGGCAACCGGTTTTGTTCCTGCGGACCCTGCGTCGCGCCCAGGGGCGTTGCGCGCCGACCTGCTTCGCATCGTCGAACGCCACGCGCATACGCTCGACGCCAACCGCCCCGAGGCGGTGGCGCGCCGGCGTGCGCGCGGCCAGCGCACAGCGCGCGAGAACGTCGCCGCGGTCTGCGATCCGGGCAGCTTCCAGGAATACGGTGCGCTCGCGGTTGCGGCACAGAGCCGCCGGCGCAGCCACGACGAACTGATGCGGCAGACGCCCGCCGATGGCATCGTGACCGGCATCGGCAGCGTCGAGGGCCGGCGCTGCATCGTGATGGCCTACGACGCAACCGTTCTGGCCGGCACGCAAGGCCTGCGCAACCACCAGAAGACCGATCGCATGCTCGATCTCGCGCTGCGCCACCGGTTGCCGGTCGTGCTGTTCGCCGAGGGAGGCGGCGGGCGGCCGGGCGATACCGATTCGATCATCGTCGCCGGCCTGTTCATCACGACCTTCGCGCGTTTTGCGCGGCTGTCCGGGCAGGTGCCATTGATCGGCATCGCGGCCGGACGCTGCTTTGCCGGTAATGCCGCGCTCCTGGGTTGTTGCGACCTGATCATCGCCACGCGTGGCAGCAATATCGGCATGGGCGGGCCGGCGATGGTCGAAGGTGGCGGCCTTGGCGTGGTCGCGCCCGAGCAGATCGGACCGAGCGACGTGCAGTCCGGCAACGGCGTGATCGATATGCTGGTTGTTGACGAGTTCGAAGCCGCGGCGGTGGCGCGCCGCTGTCTTGCCCACCTGAGCCCGGCTCCGGCGCTGCGGGGAGAGGAAGCGCGCTGGACCTGCGCCGCGCCGGCCGCGCTGCGCGAAGCGCTGCCGACGAACCGGGCGCGCGCTTACGAAATGCGCGGCGTACTGACTCTCGTCGTCGATACCGGCAGCGTGCTCGAACTGGGCGCCGGCTTTGGCGCCGGCGTGCTCACCGTCTTCGCGCGCATCGAGGGCCGGCGCGTCGGCCTCCTGGCGAGCAACCCGGCGCACCTCGGCGGCGCGATCGACGCCGATGCCGCCGACAAGGCGGTTCGCTTCATGGACCTGTGCAATGTGCATCGGCTACCCCTTGTCTCGCTCGTCGATACGCCGGGGTTCATGGTCGGCCCCGCGGTGGAGGCGCAGGCGCAGGTGCGTCGGGCGAGCCGGATGTTCATCGCCGGCGCGCGCCTGACGGTGCCATTCTTCGCCATCGTGCTGCGCAAAGCCTACGGCCTCGGTGCGATGGCGATGACCGGTGGCGGCTTTCATGTGCCGTTCGCAACCGTCGCCTGGCCGGGCGCCGAGTTCGGCGCGATGGGTCTGGAGGGCGCGGTGAGGCTGGGCTATCGCAAGGAACTCGAGGCTGTGACCGAAGGCCCGACGCGCGACGCCTTGTTCGAATCGCTGCTTGCGGAACAGGTCGCGAAGGGCGCCGCGATCCCGATGGCGGAGACGCTGGAGATCGATGCGGTGATCGATCCTGCGGCTACCCGGGAATGGCTGGTGGCTGGGCTCGATGCCGCCGCCACGTAGAACTGCGCCGAATCAGCCACCGGCCGACGGCGCCGGATCGGCGATACCCGACGGAGCGTCAGGCCAATGGTGCGCAACGAGTGCCGGATGCGCTGCTTCGTAGCCGACGTCATCGTCGTTGCCAGACTCGGTCGCGGGATCGTCGGTCTCCGGTGGCGTACCACCGAAATACCAGCGCCGAACATCGTCCAGCCATTCCGCTTCGCTTGCCATGTTGGGCCCCTTGTGAGCGATTCGATTCTTGAGGTGATCCTGCTCGGGCGCGTCGAGCGCGGCTATCGGCGGGACCAGCGTCGGGCTGTAGGAGCAAGCCCACAGTTCCAACGCGGGTCGAAAATGCGGGGCGGCGCGGGTCATCCTGTGAGAGAAGGACTACCCTTGTATCGCCCATTCGCCCACGCGACCTGGCGGGCGAATCTGATGGCGCCGGTGCAACCGGCGGGCCACGATGAAGCATCGAAATCGTCAAGAGAAAGGCACGCCATGAATACCCAAGCAACCCTTCGCAAGGCTTCTTTCGCAGGCGCACTCGTTGCGCTGGCTGTGGTTTCGGCGTGCTCGTCAGCGCCACGCAGCCAACCGTATCGAGCCGATCCTTATTCGTCGGCACCGGTCGCCGCACCTGGCTACAACAGCGCCTATGCGCAGTACGGCGTGGTACGAGATATCGAGCGCATGCCGATGGCCACGCGTTCGCCGGGTGGCGGCGCCTTGCTCGGTGGCGTGATCGGCGCGGTGGTCGGCAACCAGGTCGGTAGCGGCAACGGCCGCGCTGCGGCGACGGTGGTCGGCGCGGTCGGTGGCGCCATGGTCGGCAACAACATCGAGAACCGCAATGCGCGCGCAGACGATATCTATCGTGTGACCGTCAGCCTGCAGAACGGCGACCGCGCGAGCTTCGATTTCCGCCAGGTCGATGATCTGCGTGTGGGCGACCGGGTCCGCGTCGAAGGCGGTCAGGTCTATCGCCTGTAACGATCTGCGGCGAAGCGCCTGAGCGGGCGCGCCCTACCTCAACGCTCGCCGAATTTCGGCGGGCGTTTTTGCATGAAGGCCGCGACACCTTCGCGGTGGTCGTCGGTCTGAGCGCAGCGGCGCTGGCTGAACGCTTCGCGGTCGAGCAGCGCCTCGTAGCTCTCGCTCGATGCGAAGCCCACGTTCTCCTTCATGTAGCGCAGGGCCGTTCGCGGACCGCTGGCGATGCGCGTCGCCAGCGCCAGCGCCGCCGCGCCGAACTCCTCGGCCGGCTCGACCCGGTTGACGAGCCCCAGACGCAAGGCTTCCTCCGCATCGACCGTTTCGGACAGGAACAGCAGCTCCTTTGCCTTGGCTTCGCCGAGCAGCTGAACCAGCCCCCAGGTGACGCCGAAATCGCCGCTGAACCCGACCTTGGCGAAGGCGGTGGTGAGCCGGGCGGTGCTGCTGGCGATGCGCAGATCGCAGGCGAGCGCGAGGCCGAGTCCCGCACCCGCTGCCGCACCGTTTACCGCCGCCAGCGTCACCTTAGGCATCGAATGCAGCAGCGCCGCGAAGCGGTGGATGCCGCGCTGGCGGTCGATCTGCTGCTCGAGCGTCATCGCTGCGACGGCGGGGCCGGCCATCATGCTCACGTCGCCGCCGGCGCAGAAACCCCGACCGGCGCCGGTGAGCAGCACGCAGCCGACCGATTCATCGGTGGCGCAACGCTGCAATGCGTCGATCGCCGCCTCGATCATGGAGGCCGACAACGCATTCAGCCGGTCGGGCCGGTTCATCGTGAGGACGGCAACGCCGTCGTCGCGCAACTCAAATTGAAGATCGTCGGAAGTCATGGTTCGGTCTCCAGGCAAGGACGCCCAAACATCATGCCTCGGATGAACCTTCAAGCGTGCGGCGATAAGATGATCCGACCATGACCGAAGCCGCCCGCCCGCCCCGCCCCGCCGCCACCGTGGCCATCGTTCGCGACGGCGTCGACGGCATCGAGGTGCTGCTGTGCCGGCGCGCCGAACGGGGCGACCACAACAGTGGCGCCTGGGTCTTTCCGGGCGGCTTGGTCGATCGCGCCGACCGCGCGGCGCACGGCGTGTGCGCCGGCCTCGACGATGCCCAGGCGAGCGCCACGCTCGGCCTGTCCGAAGGCGGACTCGACTACTACATCGCCGCGGTGCGCGAGAGCTTCGAGGAGGCCGGACTGCTGATCGCGGTCGATGTGAATGACCGGCTGATCGAACTCGATCCGGCGGAGGAAGAACGCCTGGCCACTTGGCGCGAGCCTCTGAACCGGGGCGAGCGCAGCATCGGCGAGTTCTGCGCGCATGCCGGCGTGCGCCTCGCCGTCGACCGGCTGGTCTACCTCAGCCACTGGCTCACGCCGCTCGGGCGCGCCAAGCGCTTCGATACGCGCTTTTTCATCGCGGCGGCGCCGCCCGCGCAGGCCGGCGCGCACGATGGTTCGGAAATGGTCGAGCAGCAGTGGCTGCGGCCGGTCGATGCGCTGGCGCGCAGCGAGACCTTGAAGCTGATGAACCCGACCCGGCACACGCTGGAACTGGTCAAGCGTTTCGACAGCGTCGACGACACGCTCGCCTGGGCGCGCGAGCCGCGCCGGATTGCACTCATCATGCCGCGCGTGGGCAGCGGCAAGGAAGGTCCGCAGCCCGTGATGCCGGATGCCCCGGCCTGGGCCGAGATCGGCCGGCTCGATCCGCTCGGCCACGGCGGGGTCAGCTACGACATCGAACCCGGCGTGCCGGTGCGGCTGTCCGAGCGAGTGATCCGCGTGAGCGCCAACAACGGCAGCGTGATGACCGGGCCTGGCACCAACACCTACCTGGTCGGCGGCGGGAAATCCAACGAATGGGCGGTGATCGATCCCGGCCCGCTCGACGAGGCGCACGTCGAGGCCATCATCGCCGCCGCGCCCGGGTCGATCCGATGGATTTTTGCGACCCATACGCACATGGACCATTCGCCCGCAACGGTGCCCTTGCGAGCTCGCACCGAGGCCATCACGCACGGCCGGATTGCCGACCATCCGCACTGGCAGGACGCGAGCTTTCGCCCCGACGTTGCGCTGGCCGGCGGCGAAGTCTTCGCATTGCCCGGCGCGGCGACGCTGCGCGTGGTGCACACGCCCGGCCATGCATCGAACCATCTGTGCTACTTGCTCGAGGAAGAAAAGCTGCTCTTCACCGGCGACCACGTGATGCAGGCCTCGACCGTCGTCATCAACCCGCCCGACGGCGATATGGCGGCGTATGTCGCGTCGCTGCGCAGCCTGCTCGATGCCGATCTGGAGTGGCTGGCGCCCGGCCACGGCTTTCTGATGCACGAGCCGCGGCGCGCGCTGCAGGCGATCATCGACCACCGCATGCGCCGCGAAGCCAAGGTGGTCGATGCGCTGCGCGAGATTGGTCCGGCCGGAGCCGACGCCTTGCTCGCGCGCATCTACGACGACGTGAACCCACGTCTGCATCCGGTGGCGATGCGCTCGCTGACCGCGCACCTGCTCAAGCTGGCGCACGACGGCGCGGCCGTCCATGCGCGCGACGCGTGGTCGCTGACCGAACGGGGCGAGGGGGTATGAGCATGGCCAAGAAGACGGCGGGCGCGATCCGGGTCGGCGTGGGCGGCTGGACCTACGAGCCGTGGCGTGCCAACTTCTTTCCCGAAGGCCTGGCGAAGACGCGCGAACTCGAATATGCGAGCCGCAAGCTGACCGCGATCGAGGTCAACGGCACCTACTACAGCACCCAGAAGCCGGCCACGTTTGCCAAGTGGCGCGACGAGACGCCGGAGGGGTTCGTCTTCTCGCTCAAGGCCTCGCGCTACTCGACCAACCGGCGCGTGCTGGCCGAAGCGGGCGAGTCGATCACGCGCTTCGTCGACAGCGGCATCACCGAACTCGGCGCCAAGCTCGGCCCCATCGTCTGGCAGTTCGCGCCGACCAAGCGCTTCGAAGCCGACGACTTCGGCGCCTTCGTCGAACTGCTGCCGAAGCAGCTGGGTTCGATTGCGTTGCGTCACGTGCTGGACGTGCGGCACGAGAGTTTCAAGACACCCGGCTATCTCGCACTGGCGCGCAAGGCGAAGGTCGCGACGGTCTTCGCCGACTCCGACGACTACCCGTCGTTCGCCGACCTGACCGGCGATTTCGTCTATGCGCGGCTGATGCGAACGCAGCCCGAGATCGCGAGCGGCTATGCGCAAGCCCACATCGACGACTGGGCGGTCCGTGCGAAGCGTTGGGCCGAGGGCCACGAGCCGGCCGACCTGCCGCGCCTCGAGCCGGTGGCTGCATCGGCCACGGCCGAGCCGCGCGATGTTTTTGTCTATTTCATCAGCGGCGCGAAGGAGCGCGCACCGGCCGCGGCGATGGCGTTGATCGAGCGCCTGGGCTGATTGCGAATTCTTCAACCGCCGGCCAGCGCGGCGGCCGCATCGGCATTGCCCTCATCGAGATGCGCGGTACAGGCCAGCAGCCGGGCCGCGTGCGGCGCCTGCGCATCGACGATGCTCAGCGCCGTATTGCCGAACCGCGGCGGCAGCGCGGCAGCCGGCGCGCAGTGGCGCTCGAGCATGGCGCGGATCAGCATGCCGTGGCTCACCACCACCAGCGGCGCGGCCAGCGAGTGGCGCTTGCGCAGGATGAAGTCGAACGCGAGCGCGACCCGGCGCTCGAAATCGGCCATCGATTCGCCAGCGGGCGGCGCTTCGTCCATCGTCATCGGATCGATCCCGAGCGCGTCGTAGGAAAGACCGCGCCAATCGCCGAAGTCGCGCTCGCGCAGCAGGGTCGACGTCGACACATCCAGTCGGCAGGCTGTGCCGATCGCCTGCGCCGTGACGAGGGCGCGCGGGAGGTCGCTGCTGACGATGGCGCCGACCCGGTCGCCGGCCAGGCGCTGCGCGACCGCGCGCGCCTGCACCAGGCCATTGGCGCTGAGCGGCGTATCGGCCGGCTGCAGCACACGCGAGATATTGAGCGCGGTCTCGCCGTGGCGCACCAGGATGATCGTCATCGCGTCAGGGCGGCCTGTTCCCGTCGTTCCGTTGGCTTCACGCGGGCGCTGCGGGGCGCTTGCGCCGCTGCCAGCGCGGCGTCGCGCGCCCTGGCCCGCGCCACCGCCG
This sequence comes from Burkholderiaceae bacterium, assembly GCA_039920165.1. Lineage (GTDB taxonomy): Bacteria > Pseudomonadota > Gammaproteobacteria > Burkholderiales > Burkholderiaceae_C > JBDSEG01. The sequence goes on along the minus strand of JBDSEG010000261.1, from coordinate 16,693 downwards.
CCCGCGAGTTGAGGCGGGCTGTGTAGTTGATGACACGGGCAGTTCGGGCACCAGCTTGAACATCGTGGTCCAGGTCAGCGCCGTTCCCCACAACACACCTGCGGCGCTGAAGCGCTCGCTGAGCAACCACGGGCCGCGCGAGAGCGGGTCGGTCAGCGTTTTTAGCATCGTGTCGTAATCGCCGTACGGCAAGGTCGATGGCGCGGCCGGCTCGCGCTTCATCGTCTTGTCGACAGCGCAGGTTCGAAGGTCGAACCATAGAACACGATCCAGCGCAGGTGCGGTCCGCGCAACGGGTCGCCGAGCGGCGGGGCGAGGCCGGCTTCGGGATAAGGTCGGCCAGGTAGATGAAGACGGCTGGCTGCTCTCGGTGACGAGTGAGGAGGGCTTCGCCGTGTCGCATTGCTGGTACCTTGCCCATCGGATTGATCGCGAGGTAGGCGGCGCCGCGCCGCTCGCTCGCCATCAACGCCGGCGTTTTCTCCCGCCCACCAACCCGGATCCCGACGCCCAGAAATCGATGATCTGCCGGCTCATCTCGGCCTGCGCCGAAGCGAGCTCACGTTTGGTCGCAGCGTTCGCATGCCCCCGCGCTGCGCCAGCGATTCGGTTGGCGCTGCTCAGCCACGCGCTCATGAAGGGGTTCTTGGTCATCCAGGGGTTGCGCATCGAAGCATCCTCCGACAAATACATGCGGCCAGCATGGCGCGCGACCACAGCGGCGTCAGTCGCCGCACCGCGTGCCTGGGCGTGGCCGATTTCCTACGCCGCTTGCATCCCGTTTCACATGCTCCGCCGGTACTGCCCACCCACCTCGAACAGTGCATTCGTGATCTGCCCGAGCGAGCAGCAACGCACCGCGTCCATCAACACCTCGAACACGTTGCGGTTCTCGATCACGGCCTGCTGCAGACGGGCGAGCATGGCGGGCGACTCCGCGGCGTGGGCCGTCTGGAAATCAGCCAGCCGCTTCAGCTGCGACTGCTTCTCGGCATCGGTCGAGCGCGCGAGTTCGAGCGTATCGGCGACCGGGTCGCCGTGCGGGTTGCGGAAGGTATTGACGCCGACGATCGGATATTCGCCCGTGTGCTTCTGCATCTCGTAGTGCATCGACTCTTCCTGGATCTTGCCGCGCTGGTAGCCGGTTTCCATCGCACCCAGCACGCCCCCGCGCTCGGCGATCCTCTCGAACTCCTGCAGCACCGCCTCCTCGACCAGCTCGGTCAGCTCGTCGATGATGAAGGCGCCCTGGTTCGGGTTCTCGTTTTTTGCCAGTCCCCATTCGCGGTTGATGATGAGCTGGATCGCCATCGCGCGGCGCACGCTGTCTTCGGTGGGCGTCGTGATCGCCTCGTCGAAAGCGTTCGTGTGCAGGCTGTTGCAGTTGTCGTAGACCGCGATCAGCGCCTGCAGCGTGGTGCGGATATCGTTGAACTGGATTTCCTGCGCGTGCAGGCTGCGGCCGCTCGTCTGCACGTGGTATTTCAGCTTTTGCGAGCGCTCATTGGCCCCATAGCGATCGCGCATCGCAATCGCCCAGATGCGCCGTGCGACCCGGCCCATCACCGTGTATTCGGGGTCCATGCCGTTGCTGAAGAAGAAGCTCAGGTTGGGCGCGAAGTCGTCGATGTGCATGCCGCGCGCGAGATAGGCCTCGACGAAGGTGAAGCCATTGCTCAGCGTGAAGGCGAGTTGGCTGATCGGGTTGGCGCCGGCTTCGGCGATGTGGTAGCCCGAGATGCTCACCGAGTAGAAATTGCGCACGCGGTGGTGCACGAAATACTCGGCGATGTCACCCATGACCTTCAAGCTGAACTCGGTCGAGAAGATGCAGGTGTTCTGGCCCTGGTCCTCTTTCAGGATATCGGCCTGTACCGTGCCGCGAACGTTCTCCTTGACCCACGCGGCGATCTTCTGCGCTTCCCCAGCCGTCGGCTCGCGGCCGTTGTCGGTCCTGAACTTGTCCAGGTTCTGGTCGATCGCAGTATTCATGAACATCGCAAGGATCGTCGGCGCCGGGCCGTTGATCGTCATGCTCACGCTGGTCGCCGGGTGCGTCAGGTCGAATCCCGAATACAGCACCTTCATATCGTCCACCGTCGCGATGCTCACGCCCGAGTTGCCGACCTTGCCGTAGATGTCGGGCCGCCGGTCGGGGTCGTTGCCGTATAGCGTGACCGAGTCGAAGGCGGTGGACAGCCGCTTCGCGTCCATTCCGGCGCTCAGCAGCTTGAAGCGGGTGTTGGTCCGAAACGCATCGCCCTCGCCCGCGAACATGCGGGTCGGATCTTCGTTCTCGCGCTTGAACGCGAACGTGCCGGCGCTGTACGGGAAGCTGCCCGGCACGTTGTCGAGCAAGAGCCACTTGAGGATCTCGCCGTGGTCCTCGAAGGTCGGCAGCGCGACCTTGCGCACCTTGGTGCCCGACAGCGTGGTCGACGTGAGCGCGCTGCGGATCTCCTTGTCGCGGATCTTCACCACATACTCGTCGCCCGCATAGGCCTGCTGCATCTGCGGCCACATCGCGAGCAGCTTCTTCGCGGCCGGGTCGAGTCGCGCTTCGCGCGTCGCGACCAGATCGTCGACCGCCTCGACCGCACGGTGCCGCTCGGGCTTGTCGGTCTGCAGCATGACGGCGGCCGCGCGCAGTTGCTGGACCTCGCGGGCCAGACGCGACTGAGCGAGCGCACGCGCCTTGTAGCCGCGCACCGTCTCGGCGATATCCGCCAGGTAGCGGACGCGAGCGCCCGGAACGATGGGCACTTGGTGCGTGCTGTGGCGGGTCGCCACCGCGGGCAGCCGGCCTTCTGTCAGCGGCATGCCGAGCGCTGCGAGCCGTACCCGCAGCGCCTGGTAAAGCGCCGTCACGCCGTCGTCGTTGAAGCGGCTCGCCATCGTGCCGAAGACCGGCATCGTGTCGGGTGCGGCGTCGAACTTCTGGCGGTTGCGCTGCACCTGCTTGGCCACGTCGCGCAGCGCATCGGCCGCTCCCTTGCGGTCGAACTTGTTGATCGCGACGAACTCGGCGAAGTCGAGCATGTCGATCTTCTCGAGCTGGCTCGCGGCGCCGAACTCGGGTGTCATCACATATATCGGCACGTCGACCAGCGGCACGATGGCGGCGTCGCCCTGGCCGATGCCCGAGGTCTCGACCACGATCAGGTCGAAGCCGGTCGCCTTGCACGCCGCCAGCACATCGGGCAGCGCCTGGCTGATCTCGCTGCCGAAGTCGCGCGTGGCGAGGCTTCGCATGAAGACGCGCTGCCCATGCCGCCACGGGCCGATCGCATTCATGCGGATGCGGTCGCCGAGCAGGGCGCCGCCGCTCTTGCGGCGCGACGGGTCGATCGAGATGACCGCCACTCGAAGCGCGTCGTCCTGGTCCAGCCGCAGGCGCCGGATCAGCTCGTCGGTGAGGCTCGACTTACCGGCGCCGCCGGTGCCGGTGATGCCGACGACGGGGGTTCGCGCGCGCGCCGCCGCGGCAGGCAGCCCGGCCTTCAGCTCGGCGCCGACCCGACCGTTCTCGAGCGCCGTGACGAGTTGCGCGAGGGCGCGCCAATTCGTCTCGTCCCGCCCTTGCAGAGCGGCGAGCGTGCTCGGCGCGTGCGCTGACAGATCGTGGTCGCAGCGCATCACCATCTCGCCGATCATTCCCGCCAGACCCATGCGCTGGCCGTCCTGCGGGCTGTAGATGCGCGCCACGCCGTAGGCCTGCAGCTCGGCGATTTCGCTCGGCACGATGACGCCGCCACCGCCGCCGAAGACCTGGATATGCGCGCCGCCACGGCCCCTCAGCAGATCGACCATGTATTTGAAATATTCGACGTGGCCGCCCTGGTAGCTGCTGATGGCGATACCTTGCACGTCCTCCTGCAATGCCGCTGTGACGACCTCGTCGACCGAGCGGTTGTGGCCGAGGTGGATCACCTCGCAGCCCATTCCCTGCAGGATGCGCCGCATGATGTTGATCGCCGCGTCGTGGCCGTCGAACAGGCTGGCGGCGGTGACGAAGCGCACCTTGTGGGTCGGGCGGTAGGCGGCCAGGGCTTTGAACTCGGCGGACAGGTCGGTCATGGAGAGAGATCTTTCAATTCGTGCGCGGTTCGTGCGCGGTTCGTGCGCAAGGCCCGGCTATCTACACCACGCGCAGCGCTGTGAGGCTCGGGTCGCCAGGCGGATAGCGCAGTTTCAGACCTTCGAAGGCCTGCTTCATCAGTGTCGCGATCATCAGGTTGCGCTGCGTCTTTGAATCGGCCGGCACCACCGTCCACGGCGCCCACGGGGTACCGGTCGCGGCGACGGCGCGCGCATAGGCGGCCTGGTACTCGGCCCACTGCTTGCGCACCTCGAGATCGCCGGCGGCGAACTTCCAGTGCTTGTCCGGGTCGTCGATGCGCTCCTGCAGGCGCGCGCGCTGCTCTTCCTTCGAGATGTGCAGCATGAATTTGACGACCACGGTGCCGGTCTCGCTGAGCATGCGTTCGAAATCGTTGATCTGCGCATAGCGCTCGGCCGCCTGCTTGGGCGTGATCCAGCCGTTGACCACCGGCACCAGCACGTCCTCGTAATGGCTGCGGTTGAAGACCACCAGCTCACCATTCGCCGGCACGCGGGCATGGATGCGCCACAGATAGTCGTGCGCTCGCTCGTCCTCGGTCGGCGCCTTCCAGCCGATCGTGTGGACGCCGAGCGGGCTCATGCGGCTGAAGACACCGCGAAGCACGCCGTCCTTGCCGCTCGTGTCGGTGCCTTGCAGCACGACCAGCATCTTAAAGCGGCGGTCGGCATAGAACATGTCCTGGAGCCGGTCGAGTTCGATCGCGAGCGCCTCGACGCTGGCCTGATCTCGCGACTTGTCGCCGCTCGAAAAGGGCTTGGCGCCGGGGTCGATGCCGGTCAGGTCGAAGGCCTTGCCGCGGGCTGCGGGCGCGTTCGCATGCTGGTAGTCGGCCGGGTCGAAGCGGGTCTTGGCCAAGCGGCCTCCGTGCGGTTGAATTGACGTATACGTCAATCATCAGTGTAGCGCCGGGGGTCCGCACCGCCGGGCACCGGCCGGGCACAATCGCGCCCGTCGGCGAAGTCGCACCGCAGCTGTCGCGAAGGACCCCGGGCCATGAGTTTTCTTGCCATCGATATCGGCAATACCCGTCTCAAATGGGCGCAGTACGCGGCGCCGCGGCCCGGCGCGCGGCTGCTGGCGCACGGCGCCGTCTTTCTCGAAGCGATCGACAACCTCGCCGAGTCCGAATGGAACGGCCTGCCCGAGCCGTCCAGCATGCTCGGCTGCGTGGTTGCCGGCGAGGGCATCAAGCGTCGCGTGGAAGAACAGCTCGAACTCTGGGATGTCGAACCGCACTGGGTCGTCGCCGGCCCCAAGGCCTGCGGCGTGACGAACGGCTACGACCATCCGGGCCGGCTCGGCGTCGATCGCTGGGTGGCGCTCATCGGCGCGCGCCACCGCATGCTCGCGAACGGCCCGGCACGGCCGGTGCTGGTGGTGATGGTCGGCACCGCGGTGACGGTCGATGCGCTCGATACCGAGGGGAATTTCCTCGGCGGACTCATCCTGCCCGGCTTCGGCCTCATGCTGCGCGCGCTCGAGATGGGTACTGCCGGACTCAAGGCGCCGACCGGCGAGGCGGTCGACTTTCCGACCAATACCAGCGACGCCCTGATGAGCGGCGGCTCGGACGCCATTGCCGGCGCGGTCGAGCGCATGCACCGCAAGCTCAGCGCCCACTGCGACCAGGCGCCGGCGCTGATGATGAGCGGCGGCGCAGCGGTCAAGCTGCGGCCGATGACGGACCTGCCGTTCGAGACCGTGGATACGCTGATCTTCGAAGGGCTGCTGCAGTTGCAGTCGCATCGGCTGGCGCTGTAGAGCGCGAAGCGAAGGGCGAGGGGCCCCGTCCACGGGGATCGACCAGCGCAGCGCTCGGCGAGCGTGCCGGGCTCGATGCCCGGCACGCGAGTTCACTCGGCAAGCCGGCTCAGAGGATGTAGCGCGACAAATCCTCGTTCTTCGCCAGTTCGGCGAGCTTCGCGTCGACCGCCGCGGCGTCGATGCGGAAGGTCTGGCCGCTGCGGTTCGGCGCGTCGAAGCTGATCTCGTCGAGCAGCCGCTCCATCACGGTGGAAAGGCGGCGCGCGCCGATATTTTCGGTGCGCTCGTTGACGTCGAAGGCGATCTGCGCGATGCGCCGGATCGCTTCGGGGTGCAGTTCGAGCGTGACCTGCTCGGTCGCCAACAGCAGCGTGTATTGCTTGACCAGGCTCGCGTGGGTCTGGGTCAGGATCGCCTCGAAATCGTCGACGCTGAGCGAGCCGAGTTCGACCCGGATCGGAAAGCGCCCCTGCAGCTCCGGGATCAGGTCGCTCGGCTTCGTGAGGTGGAATGCGCCCGAGGCGATGAACAGGATGTGGTCGGTCTTGACCATGCCGTATTTGGTATTGACCGACGTGCCTTCGACCAGCGGCAGCAGATCGCGCTGCACGCCCTGGCGCGAGACATCGGCGCCCGAGGTGGGGCCTTCCGAGCGCGACGTGACCTTGTCGATCTCGTCGAGGAAGACGATGCCGTTCTGCTCGGCGTTGGCGAGCGCGGCGGACTTGATCTCGTCGTCGTTGACGAGCTTGCCGGCCTCCTCGTCAATCAGCAGCTTCAAGGCATCGGCGATGCGCAGCTTGCGCGTCTTGCGCTTGGCGGCGCCGAGCTGCGAGAACATGCCTTTCAGCTGCTCGGCCATCTCCTCCATGCCGGCCGGACCCATGATCTCGAGCGCGGGCTTGGCGTCGGCGACGTCGACCTCGATCTCCTTGTCGTCGAGCACCCCTTCGCGCAGCCGCTTGCGCATCACCTGGCGCGCGGTGTTGTCGAGCGCCGGCGGGCTGCTCGCGGTGAGGCCGAACTCGCTGCTCGACGAACGTGCCGGCGGCACCAGGATGTCGAGCACGCGATCCTCGGCGGCGTCCTCGGCGCGGCTTCGCATCTGGCGCACGGCGCTCTCCCGCTCCTGCTTGACCGCCATGTCGACCAGGTCACGCACGATCGAGTCGACATCCTTGCCGACGTAGCCGACCTCGGTGAACTTGGTCGCCTCGACCTTGATGAAGGGCGCGTCGGCGAGCTTGGCCAGGCGGCGCGCGATCTCGGTCTTGCCGACGCCGGTCGGGCCGATCATCAGGATGTTCTTGGGCGTGATCTCGGCGCGCATCGGCTCGGCGACCTGCTGGCGCCGCCAGCGGTTGCGCAGCGCGATCGCGACCGCCCGCTTGGCGTCAGCCTGGCCGACGATATGGCGATCGAGTTCGGAGACGATCTCCTGCGGCGTCATCGCCGATTTGATGGGGGCGCTGCTGCTCATGCTCACAGGATCTCGATGGTGTGGGTCTGGTTGGTATAGATGCACAGGTCGCCAGCGATCTCGAGCGAGCGCTTGACGATGTCGGCTGGCGCAAGGTCGGTGTGCTGGAGCAGGGCGCGCGCGGCGGCGTGCGCGTAGGCGCCGCCCGAGCCGATAGCGACGATGCCGTATTCGGGCTCGAGCACATCGCCGTTGCCGGTGATGATGAGCGAGGCTTCCCGATCCGCCACCGCCAGCATCGCTTCGAGCCGCCGCAGCACGCGGTCGGTGCGCCAGTCCTTGGTCAGCTCGATCGCGGCGCGCACCAAGTTGCCCCCGTGTTTTTCGAGCTTCGCCTCGAAGCGCTCGAACAGCGTGAAGGCGTCGGCGGTTGCGCCGGCAAAGCCGGCCAGAACCTGATCCTTGTACAGCTTGCGGACCTTGCGCGCCGATGACTTGACGATGATATTGCCGAGCGTCACCTGGCCATCGCCACCGAGGGCGACCAGGTTGCCGCGCCGCACGCTCAGGATGGTGGTGCCGTGGTAATTTTCCATCTGCGCCAGATGGCGACGCGCGGCGTCGATTCAAGCCGCCTTTTGCGCCCGCGTTGCGCGATGCTCAGATGGTGCGGATCTTGACGCGCGCGTGCTCGTTGATGCCCATCGCGCCGAAGAAGAGGGCGACCAGCCGATGCGCGTCGATGAAGCCGATGCCACGGTCCTCGCTGCGCCGCGCCAGCACCCAGTTGAGCAGGTCGCCGGCGGCGATGAAATCGACCCGGATCAGGCGCGCGCACGAGATATCGATCTGGCGCGCCGCGCCGAGCTCGCTGTCCATCCGGCGCAGGGTCGCGCCGATATCGCCGACGAGCTGGCCGGAGAGTTCGAAGCTCGCGACATGCTGGCGGCTCGGATCCTCGGTGAATACCGATTCGAAGAGGCTGGTCGTCGCGTCGCTCACCACGCTGTTCGCCGGCGAGAGGCTGTTCGCCCCGCTGCTCACGCGCACCTTGCACCGCGCCGGCTCCCACGACGGCGGTGAAACCTCGTAGGTGACGCAGTAATCGATTGCCGCCTCGTCGAACTGGTCGGGCCGGTTCGCCATGCGCAGCGCGTCCAGTCGCAGCAGCCAGAAGGCCGGGTCGGCATCGCGAACGCCGGTCGGCGCGGCTTCCTGCAACACGCCAAAAAGTCGGTCGCCACCGATCCAGCGCATATCCAGCACTTCGGGAATCCAGCTTCGGAACAGTTCGCTCAGGCGCGCGCAGGCCTCGGCGTCGATCCCCTTGAGCGCATTCCAGTCGAATACCCACGGCAAGGGCATTTGCAGCGACTGCGAATACAGCTTGGCGACCGCGTCCGCATCGATATATTCGGGGCAGACCCAGCCGACCAGGCCGTCGATCCGTCCGCGCGTCGGATGCTCCTCGCTCGCCGCCTCGGCGACCAGGCGCGGCATCGAGAACCACTGCGGCGCCGACCAGCCGAACTGCTGCGCATAGTCGAGCGCCAGGCCCTCGAACTTGTGCTGCTGGCCGATCGCGCGGTACAGGTCGAACAGCGCGAGCCAGGTCTCGGCATGCTGCGAGCGCAGGCCGCCGGGCGCGGTCAGGCCGACGAGAGACTGCTCGCATTGCTCGAAATCGGCATTCGCGAAGGCAATCACCGCTTCGTCGAGTTCGGGATCGTGGATCACGTTGCCATGCGCCAGGGGCGCGGGCGCTGCGGCCTCTGCCGGCGCGCGCGGCGCAGGCACGGCAGCCGATGCAGGCGCCGCCACCGGTCCGGGCGCCGCGTCGGCTTCGAGACGACCGGCCTCGGTATCGCCGTCGTGCGTCTCGTGGAACGCCCGTCCGCTGCGCGGACCGCTCACGTCCATCGCCGCGGGCTGGGTCTGCGCGTTGTAGAACTCGGGGCTGCGGCGCTGCGAACCGGCATACGACTCGCCGACCATCTGCTGCTCGATCTCGTCGATCTTGGCCTTCACGCCGTGCTCGGCCTTGGCGCCGCTGTCGGCGCCGCGCATGCCCGAATCGTCGAGCCGCGACGAGCCGCCGAGCGCGGCGAGCTGCTCGCTGGTCAGGCCCTCGCGGCGGACCTTGCGCAGCATGTCGAACTCGCGCTTGCGAACGAAGTCGTTGCGCCGCTTGCGCTCGATCATCGCCTTCAGCTCGGACTTGGCATATTCGTCCTCGCGCGAGCGCGGCGGCGGCGCTCCGATCTCGGCCCATTCCGTGGTCGGATTGGCCACGAACTTGACGACCTTGCGGAAGAAGCTCGTGTTGTCTTTGGGGTCCGACATGGTGGGTGAGCGGGCGGCTCCGTGGGACCGCGGGTCAGTCGCCGAACAGCTTTTGCTTCAACTCGCGCCGTTGCTGGGCTTCGAGCGACAGCGTCGCGGTGGGTCGGGCGATCAGACGGCCGATACCGATCGGCTCGCCGGTCTCGTCGCAAAACCCGTATTCGCCCGATTCGATGCGCGCGAGCGACTGCGAGATCTTCTTCAGCAGCTTGCGTTCGCGGTCGCGCGTGCGCAGTTCAAGCGCATGTTCTTCCTCGATCGTCGCGCGGTCGGCCGGGTCGGGAACGATGGAGGTGTCCTCGCGCAGATGCTCAGTCGTCTCGCCCGCGTTATTGAGCAGATCGTCCTTCAACTCCTGCAGCTTGAGGCGGAAGAACTCCAGCTGCTTGTCGTTCATGTACTCCGCGTCGGGCATGGCGAGCAGTTCGGCCTCGGACAGCTCTTTGGCGGACTTGGACTTCCAGGCATTCGCAAGCTTCGGGTCGTGCTTGTGGATGTGCTTGGGCGACTCGAGTTCGGGCTTGCTCATGTGCCGGGTCGGCGGGCGCGGCGGCGCGAAGCGGTCGGCAAAGCGCGAGGTGGGCAGCGGCAGCGGCGCCTGCACCGGCACATACAAGGCCTTGGCCGACCGGCTGCGCGGCTTCATCGGCGCGATCGCCGTGGCGACCTGGGCCGCCGGCACCGGTGCGGGCGCGACGGCAGCCGGCGCGGGACGCGGCGCCGGCTTAACGGCGGACGCGACGGCAGCGGGCGCGGCGGCCGGCTTGGCCTTGGCGACCGTCTTGGCGGCCACGGCAGCGTTTGTCTTGGCGCCCTTGGCGGGCATGGGTGGCAAGCTGGCCGGCGCCGTCTTGGGCGTCGCTTTTTGGACCGGGGTCTTGCTCAAAATCTTGTCTCCTCGCGCCGAATGCTTCCCCGTTGGGCGGGACCGGCTCCGAGGCACGGCGGGTTTGGGCGCCGCGGATTGTAGCCACGCACCCGCAGCCCTCGCAGGCGCTTTTAACCCCCGTTGCGTGACGCCTTTCCCGCGGTCTGCCGGGACGGTCCCTAAGCCGTCAGACCAAGCACTGCTCCAGGCCCTGCATGAACACGTCGCGCGGCAGATCCAGGCCGATGAAGACCATCTTGCTGTTCTTCTTCTCGCCGGGCGCCCATTTGGGCCCGAGGTCGCTGCCCATGAGCTGGTGCACGCCCTGGAAGATCACCTTGCGGTCGCTGCCCTTCATGTTGAGCACGCCCTTGTAGCGCAGCATCTTCGGGCCATAGACCTGGACGATGGCGCCAAGAAAATCCTCCAGCTTGGCCGGGTTGAAGGCCTTGTCGGAGCGAAAGACGAAGGACTTCACATCGTCATCGTGCACATGGTGGTGAGGATGGTCGCAGGCCTCGCCGTCGGCGTGGTCGTGATGATCGTGGTCGTGGTGAGCATGCGCATCGGCCTGGAGAAACTCGGGATCGATATCGAGCTTGGCATTCAGGTTGAAGCCCTTCAGGTCGAAGACCGACGAGATCGGCACCGCGCCGAAATTGACCTTCGTCTGCGGCGCGCGCGGGTTCATGTGCCGGATGCGGTGGGCGAGCGCATCCACCTTCGCCCCGTCCGCCACGTCGGTCTTGCTGATGAAGATCTGGTCGGCAAAGCCGATCTGGCGGCGCGCTTCCTGGCGGTCGTCGAGTTGCTGGTCGCCGTGCACCGCGTCGACCAGGGTCAGGATCGAGTCGAGCAGGTAGCTTTCGGCGATCTCATCGTCCATGAAGAAGGTCTGCGCCACCGGGCCGGGGTCGGCCAGGCCGGTGGTCTCGATCACGACGCGGTCAAAATCGAGCTCGCCCTTGCGCTTCTTCTCGGCCAGGTCGGCCAGAGTGGTGCGCAGATCCTCGCGGATCGAGCAGCACACGCAGCCGTTGTTGAGCTGGATGATCTGCTCCTTGCTGTCCTGGACCAGGATCTCGTTGTCGATATTTTCGTCGCCGAATTCGTTCTCGATGATGGCGATCTTCTGCCCGTGGGCCTCGGTCAGAATGCGCTTGAGCAGCGTGGTCTTGCCCGACCCAAGAAAGCCCGTGAGGATGGTGGCGGGGATCAGGCCTTGTGACATGGCGATTCCGTGGAAGAAGGGTGAAGGGGATCGAAGGGAGGGCTTCGGTGCAGGCTCATGTCCGCGCAGCAGACGTAAAGCGTGGCGCAGTCACGCGGCCGAAACCAAAGCCCATGAGGATGGTCGCGGGGATCAGACCTTGTGGCATGGTGGTTCCGTGAATGAGGGTGGTTCGGTCGCGCGTTAGAGCGGCTGCGCGGGCCGCTGCAGGCTGCGCTTGCCCGCACCGGCGTCAGGTGGGGGCGCGGGCCGGCGCTTCAAGCATATCCGGCCCGGGCAGGCGCTTCGGGTAAGCTCGGCGCCCGTCATTCTCCGCCCGCCCCGAGCGATGTCCGATCCCCATCCGGCCCGACCCCACCGGGCCGACAGGAATGCACCCGCGCCGGCCGCCGAGCGCCGCACGCTGTTCCAGAAGTTGATCGAGCTCATTTCGCCGGGTCCTGACTCGCGCAACGAGCTGCTCGAGTCGCTCGCCGACGCCGAACACCGCGAGCTCATCGAGCCCGAGTCGCGGATGATGCTCGAAGGCGTTCTGCGCATGGCCGACATGATCGCCGGCGACGTGATGGTCGCCGCACCGCGCATGGACCAGCTCGATATCGATGCGCCCTACGACGAATTGCTGTACAGCGTGATCGGCACCGCGCATTCGCGCTTTCCTGTCTTCGAGGGAAAACGCGAGAACGTGATCGGCATCCTGATGGCCAAGGACCTGCTGAAGATGCAGCGCTCGCCCGACCTCAACGTGCGGGCGCTGCTGCGTCCGGCCGTCTTCGTCCCGGAATCGAAGGGCCTGAACGAGTTGCTGCGCGATTTCCGCTCGAACCGCAACCACCTCGCGATGGTGGTCGATGAGTTCGGCCACACCGCCGGGCTGATCACGATCGAGGACGTGCTCGAAGAGATCGTCGGCGAGATCGAGGACGAGTTCGACGACAAGGCGCTCGATATCGGCATCTATACCCTGGCCGACGGCAGCCAGCGGGTGGCCGGCGATGCGCAGATCGAAGCAGTGAACGATGTCTTCGGCTCGATGCTGCCGACCGACGCGTTCGACACCATCGGCGGCCTGGTTGCGCACGAGCTTGGCCGCGTTCCGCGGCGCGGCGAGACGACCCAGGTCGGCGACCTGCTGTTCAACGTCATGCTCACGCGCGGCGGCGCGGTGCGCTGGTTCAAGGTGACGCGCGCGCCCGAAGAGGCGATCGGTTCGACGGGTGCCTGAGCCGGTGCTGATCGGCGCCGCGGCAGCGGCGCCGCGACCCCGCGTGCCGACGCCGGCGCTCGTGTTCGGCCTCGCGGCGGCGCTCGGTGCCTTGCACAGCCTCGCCTTCCTGCGCCCGTGGGCCTGGCCGCTGCAACTGCTCGCGGTGGTCTGGCTCGTCGCGGCCGCAGCGCGTGCGACACCGCGGCGCGCGGCGCTGATCGGCCTCGTCTTCGGCACTGCGTGGCTGGTCGCCGGCACCTGGTGGCTCTATATCAGCCTGCACCGCTATGGCGGGCTGCCGAGCTGGATGACGGTGCTGGCGGTGCTCGGCCTGTCGGCATTCTTGTCCCTGTACCTGGCCGCCGCGACCGGCCTCTTCGCGCGCTGGCGCAGCGGTCGGGCGGGCGCCGATACCTTGTTGTTCGGCGCATTGTGGTTGCTTGCCGAGATGGCGCGCGCGGTCATCTTCACCGGCTTTCCGTGGATCGCGAGCGGCTACGCGCACACCGACGCGCCGCTGCGTGCGCTGGCGCCGTGGGTCGGCGTCTACGGCATGGGCTTCGTCTGCGCCGTGCTGGCCGCAGGGGTCGCGCTCGCGGGCCTGCAAGGGCGTCGGCGCGCCCGGATCGCCTTGCTCGGCACTGCAGTGATGCTCGGCGGGCTGGCCGCACTACCGGTGCCCGACTTCACCGCGCCGACCACCCGCTTCAGCGTGACGCTGCTGCAGGGCAATGTCGCGCAGGACGAGAAGTTCTCGCACCAGCACCTGCCACAAGCCATGGCGTGGACGCAGCGCGAATTGCTTGCTGCGCGCGGCGAACTGGTGCTCGCGCCCGAGACGGTCATTCCGCTCCTGCCGAGCCAGCTCGACCCGGCTTACTGGCAAAGCCTGATCGATCATTTCCGAGCCGGCCGGCAGGCGGCGCTGCTCGGCCTGCCGCTCGGCAATGCGGCCGAAGGCTATACCAATTCGGCGGCCGGACTCTCGGCCGATGCGGCGGCGCTGCCAGGCGGTTTCTACCGCTACGACAAGCACCACCTGGTGCCGTTCGGCGAATTCATCCCGGCCGGCTTTCGCTGGTTCACCGACCTGATGCACATCCCGCTCGGCGACTTCAACCGCGGTCCGCTGGTCGCGCCGTCGTTCGTGCTGCGCCCCGCGGCCGGCGGCGTCGAGCGCATCGCCGCCAACATCTGCTACGAAGACCTGTTCGGCGAGGAGCTGGCGGCGCGCTTCGTCGATCCGGCACTCGCCCCGACCTTGTTTGCGAATATCAGCAATATCGGCTGGTTCGGCGACACCATCGCGATCGACCAGCACCTGCAGATCTCGCGCCTGCGAACGCTCGAATTTCAGCGCCCGATGCTGCGCGCGACGAATACCGGCGCCACCGTCGTCATCGACCATACCGGCCGCGTGACGCACGCGCTGCCGCCCTACACCCAGGGCGTGCTCGATGCAAACGTCCAGGGCCGCAGCGGCATCACGCCGTTCGCCTGGTGGGCCGCGCGCGTCGGGCTGGCCGCGCCGGCTGCGCTGGCGCTCGTGATCGTGGCGCTCGCGCTGCGGCGGCGGCGAGGCCTGCCCTCCTAGAATTCACCAATGCTTACCTTCCAGCAAATCATCTCGAGACTGCAGGACTACTGGGATGGCCAAGGTTGCGCGCTGCTGCAGCCCTACGACATGGAAGTCGGCGCCGGCACCAGCCACACCGCGACCTTTCTGCGCGCGCTCGGACCCGAGCCCTGGAAGGCGGCTTATGTGCAACCGAGCCGGCGTCCCAAGGACGGCCGTTACGGCAACAACCCGAACCGGCTGCAGCACTACTACCAGTACCAGGTCGTCCTCAAGCCCGCGCCGGCGGACATCCTCGACCTGTACCTCGGCTCGCTCGCAGCACTCGGCTTCGACCTCACCGTCAACGACATCCGCTTCGTCGAGGACGATTGGGAGAATCCGACGCTCGGTGCCTGGGGCCTGGGTTGGGAGGTCTGGTTGAACGGCATGGAAGTGACCCAGTTCACCTATTTCCAGCAGGTCGGCGGGATCGACTGCAAACCGATCACCGGCGAAATCACCTACGGGCTCGAGCGGCTGGCGATGTACCTGCAAAACGTCGACAACGTCTACGACCTGACCTGGACCGAAGGCGCCTCGGGGCGCCTGACGTATGGCGATGTCTACCACCAGAACGAGGTCGAGCAGAGCATCTACAACTTCGAGCACAGCAATGTCGAGCTGCTGCTCGCCGCCTTCGCCGGCCACGAGACGCAGGCCAAATATCTGATGCAGCAGGAGCTCGCGCTGCCGGCCTACGAGCAGGTGCTCAAGGCCGGGCACAGCTTCAACCTGCTCGATGCGCGCGGCGCGATCAGCGTGACCGAGCGCGCCGCGTATATCGGCCGCATCCGAGCCATCTCGCGCAGCGTCGCGCAGAGCTATCTGGACAGCCGGGCCCGGCTCGGTTTTCCGCTGGCGCCCAAGGAGTGGGCGCGCGACAGCCTGGCGGCGAAGGCCGCACAGATCAGCCCGAAAAACAGCACGGCGGGCGCCACATGACGACCCGCAACCTGCTGGTCGAACTGTTCGTCGAGGAGCTTCCGCCGAAGGCGCTGAACAAGCTCGGCCAGGCGTTCGCGAGCGTGCTCGGCGAGCAGTTGCGCGAGCAGGGCCTCGCGAGCGCCGGCTCGGTCGTCACCTCCTTTGCCTCGCCGCGCCGGCTCGCCGCGCATGTGACCGACGTGCGCTCGCAGAGCGAGGACAGCGCCCGGTCGCACAAGCTGATGCCGGTCGCCGTCGGCCTCACCACCACCGGCGAGCCGACCCCGGCGCTGCTGAAAAAGCTCGCCGCGCTCGGGGCGGACGCATCCGCGGTGGCGACGCTCGAGCGGCGCATCGACGGCAAGTCGGAAGCACTGTTTCATTCGAGCGTGGTGCGCGGCGCGACGCTCGCCGCCGGGCTGCAGAAGGCGCTCGACATTGCGCTCGCGCGGCTGCCGATCGCCAAGCTGATGCAGTATCAACTGGCCGATGGCTGGACCAGCGTCGCCTTCGTTCGCCCCGCGCACGGCCTGGTCGCGCTGCACGGCGCCGAGGTCGTTGCGGTGCATACCCTCGGACTCACGTCGGGCCGACAGACCTTCGGCCATCGCTTCGAGGCGCCGATGACGCCGGTTGTGCTGCAGGACGCCGACCACTATGCGCGCCAGCTCGAGGAGCAGGGTGCCGTGATTGCCGGCTTCGCGCAGCGGCGCGACGAGATCGCGCGCCAGTTGCAGGCCGCGGCGGCGAATGAAGGCCTCGCGCCGATCGACGATGCGGTGCTGCTCGACGAGGTCACGGCGCTGGTCGAGCGGCCGAATGTGCTGCTGTGCCGCTTCGAGGCCGAGTTCCTCGCGGTGCCGCAGGAATGCCTGATCCTCACCATGAAGGCGAACCAGAAATATTTTCCGCTGC
Source organism: Burkholderiaceae bacterium (assembly GCA_039920165.1). Lineage (GTDB taxonomy): Bacteria > Pseudomonadota > Gammaproteobacteria > Burkholderiales > Burkholderiaceae_C > JBDSEG01. The sequence continues at coordinate 280 of JBDSEG010000261.1, read as the reverse complement.
TCGATGCCGACGGCAAGCTCACCGAGCGCTTTCTGGTCGTCAGCAATATCCGCCCGGCCGATCCGAGCCGGGTGATCGAAGGCAACCAGCGCGTCGTGCGACCGCGCCTGGCCGATGCGAAATTTTTCTTCGACCAGGACCGCAAGCAGCGTCTGCAGGACCGCGTCGCCGGGCTCGACAAGGTCGTCTACCACGGCAAGCTCGGCACCCAGGGCGAGCGCGCCACGCGGGTTCGTGCCATCGCGCGTTCGATCTGCGAGGCGCTGCAACGGCTTGATCT
>JBDSEG010000260.1:0-15580 GCA_039920165.1 Burkholderiaceae bacterium | reverse complement strand
AGCCGCGGCGTGCGCAGTGCCGTCGGCCGCGGCGCGACGACGATGGCGCAGGAATTCGACAAGTCCGACCTGTCGCCGACCTTTCGCGGCAACGGCAATACCGACCCCGACGGCGCCGCCTACAAGGCGCACGCGGCGAACGGTTTCAACGACTGGAAGCTCGCGATCGACGGGCTCGTCGAAACACCCGCGACCTACAGCCTGGCCGAATTGCGCGCCATGCCATCGCGCACCCAGATTACGCGCCACGACTGCGTCGAAGGCTGGAGCGCGATCGGCCAGTGGACGGGCGTGCCGCTCGGCAAGGTGCTGGCGCTCGTCAGGCCGAAGGCGCAGGCGCGCTACGTGGTGCTGCACTGCGCCGATACCTTCGATGCGACTCCGTATTACGAAAGCATCGACCTGCACGATGCCTACCACCCGCAGACCTTGCTCGCCTACGGCTTGAACGACCAGCCGCTGCCGATCACCAACGGCGCGCCGCTACGGCTGCGGGTCGAGCGCCAGCTCGGCTACAAGCATGCCAAATACGTGATGCGGCTTGAACTGGTCGCCGACTTCGCCCATATCGGCGACGGCAAGGGGGGCTTCTGGGAAGACCAGGGCTACCAGTGGTACGCCGGGATCTGACCGCGCTTCGAATCACGCGGTGAGGCCGTGGCGCCGGTGCCAGTCGGCGAGCGACTCCTGCGGATAAGCATCGAACGATTCGTCATGTACGCCCACATGCGCCTCGACCCACGCGGGCTTCGCGCCGAGCATCATGTGGACACGGGCCGGCGGGTCCGGCAGCGGGCTATCGATCGCGCCGGCGTGCGGGTGCACGAGCTCGGGCCAGGTCGGGTCGTAAAGCCACAGCGCCGTGCCGCATAGCCTGCAGAAATGCCGCTCGCCGGTGCTCGTGCCGCCATCGTCGAGGCGGGCCCGGTAGACCGACAGATTCGCCTCGCCCTCGACCCGCAGCGTCGCCTTGACCGCGCCGAGGTTGATCGCGAACCCGCCGCTTCCGGCGGTCTTGCGGCAGATGCCGCAATAGCAGCGAAGGTACGGCACCGGCTCGTGCGACTCGACCGTGAAGCGGACCGCCTGGCAATGGCATGTTCCTTCAAGCTTCATGCTGGGTGCCCTTCGGAATTGCGCGCATCGGTGCGATCGAAGCGGCATCGTAGCGGGCCGGCGCGCAGCCTATATTGGCGCATGAACGACACCCTCGAATTGCCGCCCGAGCAGACCGGCCCGGCCGCGTGGCGCGGCCCCGAGATGGCCGCGCGCAGCGACTGGATCGAAACCTTCGGGCCGGCCGAGGTGGTCGAGATCGAGGCCGCGGCGGCGCCGCTCGCGGAGCGAAGCGCCGATATCGCCGCGCTCACGGCGGCCAACTTCGCGTTGCCGACGCTGGCGCCGCGCCTCGCGCGCATACGCGCCGAAGTCCTGAACGGACGCGGCTTCGCGCTGCTGCGCGGCCTGCCGGTCGAACGCTGGCCATTGCGCTTGTCGGCGACCGCCTTCTTCGGCCTCGGAACCCACTTCGGCCACGCGCTGAGCCAGAACGCAAACGGTCATGTGCTCGGCCACGTGCGCGACCTCGGGCTGCGCTCGGACGATCCGACCGTCCGCATCTACCAGACCGCCGAGCGCCAGACATTCCATACCGACAGCTGCGACATCGTCGGCCTGCTGTGCCTGCAGACTGCGCGCGCGGGTGGCGACTCGGCGCTGGTCTCGTCGAGCACGCTGTGGAACGAACTGCGCCGGCGCCGGTCCGATCTGGCGCGCCGCCTGCTCGCGCCGATGGCGACCGACCGGCGTGGCGAAGAGGAGCCCGGCGAACTGCCGTTCTTCAGCATCCCGGTGTTCAACTGGCATGCCGGCCGGATGTCGGCGATCTATCAGCGCCAGTACATCGATTCGGCGCAGCGCTTCGCGCAGGCACCCCGCCTCGCCCCAGACGATATCGAAGCGCTCGACCTGCTGGATGCACTCACCGATGACCCGGCGCTGCACTTCCTGATGCGGCTCGAGCCGGGAGATATCCAGCTGGTGCACAACCACACGCTGCTGCACGACCGCACCGCTTTCGCGGACTGGCCCGAGCCGGAACGGCGGCGCCATCTGCTGCGCCTGTGGCTCGCGCCGGAAGATGCGCGGTCGCTGCCGCCGGTGTTCGCGCAGCGTTACGGCAGCGTGACCCCGGGCCGACGTGGCGGCGTCGCGAGCCGCGACGGCGGGCTGGTCGCGCCGCTCCCCGCGTGAACCGGCAAAGGCGCTACTTGCCGGTCTTTTCGACCGACTTCACCGCCGGCGTCCAGCGGTCAATCTCGGACTGCACATAACGCGTGAAGGCCGCCGGGTCGAGATCGATGGTCTCCATGCTCTCGGCCTGCAGCACCGCCTTGATCGCAGGCGTGTGCATGCCGCGGCGCACTTCGGCGTTGATCTTCTCGACCAGCGCCGGCGCCATTCCGGCCGGGCCCGACAGCGCGAACCAGGTGATACCGGTCAGGCCTGGGTAGCCCAGCTCGGCCAGCGTCGGCACGGCGGGAAATTCGGCCAGCCGCTTGGCCGACGAGACCGCGAGCAGGCGCAGCTTGCCGGTCTGCACGTGCGCATTGGCCGAACTCAGCGTCATGACGGCGGCCGGAATCTGGTTGGCGATGAGGTCGGCCACCGCCGGGCCGGCGCCCTTGTAGGCGATATGGACCATGTTCAGCTTGGCTTGGGTGCGCAGCAGTTCGCCGGTCAGGTGGCCGTGCGTGCCCTGTCCCGGCGAACCCCAGGACAGGCCTTTCGGATTCGAGCGCACATAGCTCAGCAGGCCGGCGAAATCCTTGACCGGCAGCTCGGCATTGACGACCACCGCGAGCGGCGGACCGGCGAGCAGTGCGATATGGCTGAAATCCTTCATCGGGTCGAACCCGGCCGGCTGATCGACCGGCGCGATGACGTGCGAACCGATGCCCGAGACGACGAGCGTATAGCCGTCCGGCGCCGCCTTGGCGACGAGCTGCGAGCCGATCAGGCCGCCCGCGCCGGCCTTGTTTTCGACCACCACGGTCTGCTTGAAGGCTTCGCCGAGGTGCTTGGCGATGAGCCGGCCGAGCGTATCGGCGCTGCCGCCCGGCGCATAGGGAACGACGAGCTTGATCGGCTTTTGCGGCCAGTCGGTGACCTGCGCCCGCGCCGGCGGGAGCGCCCCCCAGGCGAGTGCGGACAGGATGCAGGCGATGGCGAGGCGGCGGGACGTCATGGGGGCGAAGGCTTTCAAGGCAGTGGGAAGAAAGGCAGACAAACGATCACACGACGGACGCAGCCGGCGACTTCATGGCGGCAAGCAGCCGCTCGGGCGTCAACGGCACGCGGCGCAGGCGTCGGCCGGTGGCGTCGAAGAGGGCGTTGGCGAGCGCCGCCGCGACCGGGCGGGTCGACGGTTCGCCGGCGCCGTACGAGCGCCCCGGCAGGTTACCGACCAGCACCACTTCGATGGCGTCGGGCACCTCGGTCATGTCGAGGATGGGGTAGCTCGCCCAGTCGACGCTGAGCACCGAGCGGGCATCGAAGCGAACCTCCTCGTGGCGGCTGCGGCTGAGCGACATGAGGATATTGGACTCGATCACGCCGTCGAGGCTGCGCGGGTTGACGACCATGCCGCAGTCGTGCGCGACGACGAAGCGGGTGGCGCGCCACAGGCCGGTTGCGCGCTCGACCTCGACCTCGGCGACCATGGCTACCACCGCGCCGTTGCGCGGCGCGTAGGCGATGCCGCGGCCCGTCAGCATGGCGCCGCCGGCGTCCGGGGTCGGCCCGACGCGCGCTTGCCAGCGGGCCTTGTCGGCCGCGGCACGCACCACCGCCCGATGCCGCGCATCGGTCAGGTTGGCGAGGCGGAATTCGACCGGATCGGCCTTCGCAGCGAGCGCCAGCTCGTCGATGAAGCTTTCGCTCGCGAAGCAGGTCGCCATCCCGTCGGGGTCGCGAAGGTGGCCGGTGCGCAGGCCGGTCGCGAGCGAGCCCTCCCACGCAATCAGGTCACCGGCGACGCGGCGGTTCGCGAAACCGTAAGACTCGCCCGAGACCTGGTACAGGTCCGAACCCTTCGTGACGTGGCCGCCGATCAGCTGCGAGGCGAGGCTGTCGCCGTAGCGCTCGGTGCCGGAGGGTCGGGTCCGCCCCGAGTAGCCGCGCGAGCGGTAGTCGAAGGCCGTGACCTTGCCATCGGCATCGAGCCCGCCGCGCAATTTGAAGACCCCTGGCGGGCCCTTCGGATCCCAGGCGGTTGCATCGCTGCGCGCGTACTGCAGGCGCACCGGGCGGCCGACCTCGCGCGCGATCAGCGTCGCGTCGACCGCGGCATCGTCGGCGTCGTTCATCCCGTACGAGCCCGACCCGGGCAGCCAGACCACGCGAACCTGCGCCAGCGGCCGGCCGAGCAATTCGGCCACGGTATGACGCAGGGGGTAGGGCTTCTGCCCGCCCATCCACACCGTCACTTGATCGGGCGTGATCTGCGCCAGGGCGCATGCCGGGCCCATGCAGGCATGCGACTGGAACGGATAGGCATATTCAGCCTCGATGCGGCGCGCAGCCGACGCCAGCGCGGCGTCGACATCGCCGGCGCTGCGTTCGACCTTGCTGCTCTTTGCGGGCGCGCTGCGCAGCGTGTCGTAGAGCGCGTCGTAGTCACGCGAGAAAACGAAGCCCGGCTCCGACCACTTCAAACGCACCTCGCGCGCCGCCTGCACCGCCTGCTCTTCGCGTTCGCACACCACCGCCGCGAAATTGCCGAGCGTCACCAGCTTGATGAAGCCCGGGCCCTGCGGCGCGCGTTCGACGCCCAGCAGCGTCGCGCCGGCCGTTGGTGGTCGCAGCACCCGCGCATGGACCATACCGGGAACCCGGTAGTCGACGAGATAGCGGTACTGCGCCGTCGCCTTGGCGGCGATGTCGGCGCGCGGCACCGGCTGGCCCACGTAGCGATATTGCTTCGGGTCCTTGAACCCCGGCTTCGCTTTCGGGTCGACGCCGATCTCGAAGCGCCCGTCGCGCAGCAATTCTGCATAGGCGACGCTGCGTGCGGGCTCTCCCGGCACCCGCACCACCCCGTCGACGACCTCGAGCCGGTCGGCCGGAACGCCGAGCTTCACCGCCGCCTGCGCGACCAGGAAGGCGCGCGCCTGCGCCGCCGCGGTGCGCAGCGCCGCCCCGCCGTCGGTGATGCCGTTGCTTGAGCCGGTGCCGCGCTGGTCGACCGTGGTTGCGGTATCGCCCATGCGGATCTGCACCCGCGCGATCGTCACGTCGAGCTCGTCGGCGACGATCTGCGCGAAAGCGGTCGCGATGCCCAGGCCGGCGTCGATCTTGCCAACCGAGGCCAACACCCGGCCCTGGGCGTCGATCGCGAGCCACGAGTCGAGCCGCTCGGGCGCCAGGCCGGCACCCGGCCCATCGTTGGCGAGCGACGCCGACGGCAGGGCCAGCGTGACGATCAGTCCGCCGCCGGCGGCCAGGAAGGACCGGCGATCGAGCGTCGCGGCGGCCTTCATGCGCGCGTCCGCTGGTCGATCAGCTGCCGGGCCGCGCGCTTGACCGCACGCAGCACGCTGACCTGCGTGCCGCAGCGGCACTTGAGCCCCGACAGCCCCTCGCGCAGTTCGCGGTCGCTGGCATTGGGCTTGTCGGCCAGCAGCGCCGCCGCGGTCATGATCCAGCCGTTGATGCAGTAGCCGCACTGCGCGGCCTGCTCGTCGATGAAGGCCTGCTGCACCGGGTGCAGTGCCGTCGGGTCGCTGCCCGGATGCTGCTCGCGATGGCGCGCTGCCAGCCCGTCGAGCGTCGTCACCGCGCGGCCGCCGACGCTGCCCAGCGGCGTGACGCACGAGCGCGCGGCGCGGCCGTCGACGTGGACGGTGCAGGCACCGCATTGCGCCAGCCCGCAGCCGAAGCGCGGGCCGTGCTGGTCGAGTTCGTTGCGCAGCACGTAGAGCAACGGGGTCGATGCGTCGCTCGTGCTGCGGGCCGGATGGCCATTGAGGGTAAGGGTGGTGGCCATGCGGACTGCCTGCGGTTGCGGGGACCGGCCCCGGTGCGACCCGGAATATCGGCGCTGCGCCGGCGGGCGTCAACCATGGCGGACCGACGTTCCTTCATGCTGAACGATACGGCGCGCCGCCAAGCGCCTCGCCCGGGGGCTAAGCTGGCGCGATGCCGAGCTTGCTGATCGTCTTCCACAGCCAGACCGGCGGCACGCGCGCGATGGCCGAGGCGGCGGCACAGGGCGCGGCGACCGAAGCCGGGGTTCAGGTGCGCCTGTTGCACGCGGCCAAAGCGGGCCCGGCAGATGTGCTGGCCGCCGCCGGCTATCTGTTCGCCACGCCCGAATACCTCGCGGCGATGGCAGGCGTGGTCAAGGATTTCTTCGACCGCAGCTATTACCCCGCGCTCGGCCGCATCGAGGGCCGGCCCTACGCCACCCTGGTCTGCGCCGGCAGCGACGGAGAAAACGCGGCTCGGCAGATCGAGCGCATCGCGACTGGCTGGCGACTCAAGGCGGTCGCCGAACCGCTGATCGTCTGCACTCATGCTCAGACGCCCGAAGCCATCCTGGCGCCCAAGCAGATCGACCCTGGGCAACTCGAACGCTGCGCGGAACTGGGCGCGGCGCTGGCGGGCGGCCTGGCATTGGGTATTTTTTAAGCCGAAGCGCCGCGGCACTTGCCGTCCGGAAGCTCGGTACTTACGATTCGATACGCGTTGCGACAGGGTGTCGCGTACGCCCCACCCTTTCCGAAAGGTCCATCCGTGAAGAACCTGAATGCCTTCGTTTCCGATGCCTGGGTCAAGCAAACCGATGCGATTGCAGAGAAGTGGGAATCGGTGCCGGCGCCCCAGAAAAAGACCTTTTCGTCTGACTACCTGAAACGCTGTCTCGATGCCGGCGAAGCCGCGCTGTCCAACGGGAAGGAAGTTCTCACCAAGGTCAATACGCTGCGCGACGGCGGCAAGCAGGCGATGGACGGGATCGAGAAGATCGTCGCCGACTGCCGCAAGGCAAACCGCCATCTGAGTGATGCGGAGCGCGACTGGGTCAAAAAGGGCAAGACGACCATCGACGCCATGATCCCCGAGTTCCAGCGCCTGACGACCGAGTTCACCAGCAACATGCCGGTCATCTTTCGTGGAAGTTTCTGGAGCACGCCTCTCAAGAAGGGCGCAATCGACCAGAAGATGGTCGACAAGATTTCGGCCAAGCGACTCGAGGGGATCAACGTCAGCAACGAGTTCGGCAAGCAGTCAGCGGTGGTCGCGCGGATGCAGGAGTACACGAAGCGTTATCCCATCCTGATGGCCGAACTGGTTCAGATGCAGAAGGACCGCGAAGGCAAGGGGCACGAAGGCACGGCCGAACTGACGAAGAAGATCGCCGCGCTTGAAGCTGGCAACAAGGCCTGGGATGCCGCGCTGGAACAAAACATCGGCAAGCTGGTCAGCTCGATCTCCTCGTATTTCGACGGCAAGATCGACAAGGACAAGAAGGGCTTCGGCGCCTCACTGGTGAAGAACGTCAAGCTACTGGTCAGCGCCAAGGAGAAGGCGAAAGACAAGAACAAGGCCAAGGCCGACGCGATGATGGTCCAGACCAAGCTGACAGCGTGGCCTGCACAGATCAAGGCGATCAAAGGCGACCTGAAGACCCGGCGCATGGAGCACGAATCGCTGACCGCGCAATTGAAGAACGCCGGCGAACATGCTGAACCCTTCCGCAAGATGTTGGCGACTATCGGCATCACCCTGCGGACACGCGAGACCGACGTTGACGCGATGGCCAAGCAGGTCGACGAAGCGCTGGCAGCCATCAAGAAATAGAGCAGGTCGGCTGCGTGTCGCGGTCACGCCAGCGACGCAGTCCCACGCAGCGGTCGACGCATCGCCGGCTATCATCGCCGCGCTTCAGGTGCGTCCGACGGGCTTCCGGCGGGCGTTAAACGGGAAGCAGGTGACGGGCATCCTCGCGGGTGCCAACAGGCCTGCGCTGCCCCCGCACCGGTAAGCAGGAACAAGCAACGTCACGATGCCACTGCGGGGTCACACCCCTGGGAAGGCGGCGTTGCGAGGTGCGCTGGCGACAAGCCACCGCACCGGCCTGCGAGCCCGGATACCGGCCTGGACGCAACTTCGTCGCGGCGCACACCAGCGCCGCGATCTCGTCCATCGATGCCGCTTGCGGGGACGCTCGCGGCAAAGGAGTCACCGGTATGTTTCCCCCGCCCCTTTTGTGGCGGGCCGCGTTCGTCTGCGGTCCCGCTCTGCTTGCTCCGTTCTTCTCGTGTGCCGCGGCCGATCCGGCCCGGCTCGATCCCATCGTCGTTACCGCCACCCGCACGCCGCTACCGATCGGCGATGCGCTGTCGGACGTGGTCGTGATCGACGCGTTGACGATCCGCGCCGCCGGTTCGGGCAGCTTGGCGGACTTGCTGCAAGCGCATGGCGGCGCCGAGATCGCCACCAACGGCGGCCCCGGCCAGACCGCCGGCATCTTTCTGCGCGGCACGAATGCGAACCATGTCGTCCTGCTGGTCGACGGCGTTCGCGTCAATTCGGCCAGCAGCGGAACGAATGCGTTCGAGAACCTGCCGCTGGCGCAAATCGAGCGCATCGAGATCCGGCGCGGGCCGTCGAGCAGCCTGTACGGTGCCGATGCGATCGGCGGCGTGATCCAGGTATTCACGCGCAAAGGTCCGCGCAGCCAGGCGACGGTCGGATACGGAACCTGGCGGACTTACGAAGCATCGGCCGGCATCGCACGCGCGATCGGTACCACGCAATGGTCGCTGCAGCTCGGTGCGTCGGGGTCGGGTGCGTTCTCGGCGACCAACCCGACCAATACGTTCTCGTTCGACGCCGATCGCGACCCGACGCACGGGCGCAACATCGGCCTGTCGGTCGAGCATGCCTTTGCGCCCGGCCAGACGATTTCCGCGCGCGCGCTGCACAGCGATCGCACGACCCACTTCGACAGTGGCCTCGATTTCAACGGCAATTACAGCGACGACATGAACCGCCAGCGCCTGGCATCGGTGGCGATCGAAAGCCGCAACCGCATCACCGACGGCTGGACCAGCCGGCTGCTGCTGGCGCGCGGCACCGACGACGGCCGCATCAGCGGCATCTTCCCGAGCGTCTTTCGCACCGATCAGGACCAGGCGAGCTGGCAGAACGATATCGACGCGCTCGGCGGCCGGCTCGCGCTCGGCGCCGAATGGCGGCGCGAAAAGGTCGCGAGCGATACGCCGTTCGCGGTCGATACCCGCAGCATCCGCTCGATCTTCGCGAGCCACGCTGCGCAGTGGGGCGCGCACCTGCTGCAAGTCTCGGCCCGGCGCGATTCGAATTCGCAGTTCGGCGCGCGCACGACCGGCAATGCGGCTTACGGCCTGCGGCTCGCGCCCGCCTGGCGCGTCTCGGCATCGGCCGGCACGGCCTTCAAGGCGCCAAGCTTCAACGACCTTTACTACGCGAGCCCGTATTTCTCCGGCAACCCGGCCTTGCGCCCCGAACGAGCGCGCAGTGCCGAAGCCGCGCTGCGCTACGACGACGGGCGGCTACGCGCCGGTCTGGTGCTTTTCGAAAGCCGTGTTCACGACCTGATCGCGGTCGACTCGAGCTTCACGACGGTCGACAACGTCGCGCAGGCGCGCATCCGCGGCAGCACTGCCGATGCCGCGCTGCGCAGCGGCATCTGGGAAGCACGCGCCGAATGGACCCACCAGAACGCCGTAAATACCGATACCGGGATGCGCCTCGTGCGCCGCGCGCGCGACCACGGCACGGCCGGCTTCGCCGCGACCTGGGGCGCGTGGCGCGCGGGCCTCGACGCCGTTGCGAGTGGCGCCCGCTTCGATGCGGCGTCGAACGACCCGGCTTCGCGCATGGGCGGCTACGCCCTGGTCAACCTGCACGCCGCGTACCGGATCACGCCCGAATGGACGATGTCGGCGCGGCTCGCCAATGCGGGCGACAAGGCCTATGAGCAGGTGCGCGGCTACAACACGGCGGGGCGCAATCTGTTCATATCGGTCGCCTACCAGGGCCGTTAGCGAAGCGGGCGCGGACCCGGCAGCCCGTCAAGGCCGGCGCCGCCGCGCCTCGTCCATCGCGTCGCACAGCTGCTGCGCGCCGTCGAGGATGCGCGGCCCGGCCTGGCTGATGAGATCGGGCGGCAGCACATAGAGGTTGCCGCGCGAAACAGCGCGCAGTTGCGGCCACGCCAGCCAGATGCCGAGTCCCGCGTCGCGCGGCAAGCCGGTGCCGGCGCCGGCACCGCCGATGAGTTCGGGGTCGGCGTCGAGCACGGCCTCGGTCGACACCACGGGCGCGAGCGCCGAGAGGCCATCGAAGATATTGCGTCCGCCGCACAGCGCGATCACCTGGCTGATCAGGTGGTTGCCGCCGACGGTCATCACCGGCCGGTCCCAGACTTGGTGAAAGACCGTCACCGGCGCGCTGCCGCGATAGCGCGCAGCGATGCCGGCGAGCCGCTCGCGAAAGCGTACCGCGGCGGGTCGCGCGAGCGCCGAGGTTCCCGCCAGCGCGCCGAAGCGTTCGAGCGAATCGGCAATCGATCCGAGGCTACTGGGCTGTTGGTAGTACAGCGGCAACCCGAGCGCGGCCAGCACGTCGAGCTGCCGCTGCGGGGTGCCGCCCAGCCACACCACGACCAGATCGGGCTTCAGCGCGACCAGACGTTCGAGGTCGAGCGCGCTCGCATCGCCGACCCGCTCGATACGTTGCGCCGCCGCCGGAAAATCGCTGTAGGCGACGGTGCCGACGATGCGCTCGCCGGCGCCGGCGGCGAACATCAGCTCGGTCAGGTGCGGGGCGAGGGTGACGATGCGGCGCGCGGGTGCGGCCAGCTCGATTCGCACGCCGCGGTCATCGACCACGCCGAGTGCAGCCGCCGTCATCGACGCCATGACCAGCAGGATCGCGCAGGCGCGCTGCGCGAGGCGAGGGACGGACCGCTTCAAGCGCCGGTGCGAACCAGTCGCGCAGCGAGCGCCTGCGACAAGGTCTCGACGCTGTCGCGCAGATGCGCCTGCGTCGGCGCTGCGAGTCCGTTTCGCTTGGTCGCGACCTGCAGCCGCGCCAGCAGCTGCTGCGCCTCGGACCGCAGCAGGCCGCGCGCGTCGGCACGCGACAGGCCGGACGGGCGCAGCAGCAGCTCGGCCAGGCGGTTCACATGTTCGCGCTGGATCTCGCGCCGCGCCGGTCCGATCTCGGCGCCGCTCGCAAGCTCGGTCCACAGGTCGCGGGTGAGGCGCGGATAGAGGTCGGCGAGGTGGAAAGCCTCGGCCGGGCTGCGCGCCTTGCCTTCGCTGTCGAGGATGCGCGCCGCAACCGCATCGCTCATGAGCTGGCGCAGCACGGCGCGCTGCAGCTCGAGAAGGCGCTGCTGGACCGGGTAGTCGGTTGGCACGCCGCTCCAGTCGCTGCGGTCCTGGAAGTCGGGTGCGAGACGGCGTTGCAGCGCCGCCGAGACGGTGAGTCCCTCGCCCGCGAGCACGGTCTGCGAGATGAGGTCAAGCGCGCGGCGCTGGGTCGCGAGCGGCACGGGTTCGAGCGGGTCGCGCCCGCTGCCCGGAAAGTCGCGCAGCGTTCGAACGCCGCCAATCTGCCGCGTCAGCACGCCGATCGCGCGGCCCACGTCGGCCAGCGCGTAATTGAGCGAGCGGCGCAGCACCGAATAGTCCTGCTCGGGCTTGAGCACGCGGGTTTCCTGGCGCGCGAACAGGTCGCGCGCGATATCGATACGGCGCGACGCGAAGGCGATCGGGTCGGAGCCGAGGTCGAGCTGGATCGTCTCGGGGTCGATGCCGAAGTCGTTGTCCTCGTCGGTGCCGTAGGCGAGCAGCGGCTCGCTGCTGCGCGCAGCGATACGCTGCAGCGCCGAGCCCTCTTCTTCGGCCGTGAGCTGCTTGTAGGCGTACTCGATCGCCCAATAGTCGTACGGGCCAAGCGTGAGCTGGAACGGCGTGCCGGCGGTCTCACCGGGGCGCGCGAGATTGATCGCGTGGTACTCCATCACCGAGCCGGTGGTGCCGTTGGCGCGCGTGTACGCGACGTCGGACAACTGCGCTTCCGAATAGGCGCGCGAGGCGCGGAAGTTGTGGCGCAGGCCGAGCGTGTGGCCGACCTCGTGCAGGATGGTCTCGCGGATCGAGTCGAGCACGAACTGCTGCGCCTGCGCGCTGTCGAGATCGAGCTCGGAGCGTGCCTCGAGCACGTCGAGTGCATAGCCGAGCTGCTCGGCCGCCATCTCGGCGTGCGTGCACATCTCGCCGCTGGAGGGTGCCGGCGCGGAAGCGTCGGCCGGCGCGGCGCCGTTGCCAAGCGACGCGGGCAGCACCTGCGAGCGCAGCGACCGCATGCGACGCGATTCGAGGCCCTCGAACGCGATATCGGCGTCGAGGATCTCGCCGGTGCGCGGATCGATATGGCGCGGACCGATGGCGCCGAAGCCCGGATTGGCATTCATCATCCAGCGCACCGAGGCGTAGCCGAAGTCGAGCGTGTCGAACGCGGCGTCGTCGGGCTGCTGGCGCACCGCGATCGCATTGCGCAAGCCGATCGCCTCGAAGGCCTTGTTCCATTCGAGGATCGCTTCGGCCACCGTGGCGCGGTATTTCAGCGGCACGTTGCGGTCGATCCAGTAGGTGATCGGCTTGACCGGCTCCGACAGCGCTGCCGCCGGGTCCTTCTTCTCCAATCGCCAGCGGTTGACGATGCGTTTGCGCGGCGAGCGCGTTAGGTCGTCGCCGAAATCGAGCACAGTATTCGAGAACAGCCCGATGCGCGGATCGGCGCGGCGCGCCGCCATCGGCTGCGCCGGCAGCGGCGCAAGGGAATAGTGGTGGCTGACGAAGAGGCTGCGCGTATCGGGCACGTAGCTCGGCAGCGACGGCGCGTTGCCGCCCGATGCGCCGCTGCCCTGCATCAGCGTGGCGGTGTAGTAATGGTTCTGGGTCTCGATCACGGTCGCCTCGGGCGATCCGCGCACCGCACTGATGACCGAGTTGCGCAGGTCCAGGTTGTAGTTCTGCCGGAACGCGCGCTGCAGCCGGATCGCGACGCCGAGCAGGTCGGTCAGGAAGAGGTTGTTGGCATCGACGAGCACGCTCTTGCGCTCGGGATGAGGCTGGCTCGCGACCGGCGTGCTGCCGAGCAGGCTCGCCGAATAACCGGCCTCGACCGCGCGCGCCTCGGGCGTATCGGGACGCGCGACGATCTCGAGATTGCGCGCCTGCAGCCGCACCTGGTTGTGGACGCGAACGAACTCAACGACCTGCTGGCCGCCGGCGCCGCTGACCGGAAAGGCCATCAGGCCGCCGAACAGGAACGCCTCGCCGATGCCGGACTTGAGCTTGGGGGACAGCAGGTAGGGCACGCCGAACTGCTCGGGAGTCAATTCGATCCAGACCCGCTCTTCCTTCTGCCACAGCGCGATCGGACCATCGATGCGGGTCGCGTCGCGCACCACGGCGGCGAACGGCGGCGGACTGCCGGCCGACGGCGGCGCGCCGGGAGCGCTGGTCGGCGACGACGCGGAAGCGGCAGGCCGTTGCGCTGCGCCGACCGGCACGAAAGGCTGGACCGCGGCGAGCCGGGCCGCCTCGGCATCGGCCGGGGTCGTCGCGCGCAGGCCGGGCAGGAACGAGACCGGCAGGACCGCGCAACCCGACAGCAATGCCGCCGTCATCGCCGGCAACAGCGCCGACACGAGCCCCGATCGCAACGCACGCGACGGCTGCTGAAACGAATGCAAGGCCCGAAAAGTGAACGGATGCTTGTTCATGGCTGGGACATCACCGGGTCGTCAGTGAGGGGGCCCGATCGCAAGCCGCCTCGTCTGCTCAATGTGGCACGCTACCCGCGCGCCAATACCCAAGTTTGAACCACCATTCCGGAACTCGTAAGCGGATATCCCTCCGCGTTGCAGGAAATCTCCTACACGAAGCGCTTTCGAGTCAGCCGCCGCGCCCCTGGTCGACTACTTCAACGCCTTGAAACGCAGACGATGCGGGCGCGCGCCCTCTTCGCCCAGCCGCTTCCTCTTGTCCGCTTCGTATTCCTGGTAGTTGCCGTCGAAGAAGAACCACTTCGAGTCGCCTTCGGCCGCCAGGATGTGGGTGGCAATACGGTCGAGAAACCAGCGGTCGTGGCTGATCACCATGACAGAGCCGGCAAATTCGAGCAGCGCATCTTCGAGCGCGCGCAGCGTTTCCACATCGAGGTCGTTCGACGGTTCGTCGAGCATCAGTACGTTGCCGCCCTGGGACAGCGTCTTGGCCAGGTGCAGCCGCCCGCGCTCTCCACCCGAGAGCTGGCCGACGAGCTTTTGCTGGTCGTTGCCCTTGAAATTGAAGCGACCGATATAGGCGCGCGAGGGCATCACGAATTTGCCGACGACGATATTGTCGAGGCCGCCGGAAACGTCCTGCCACACGGTCTTGTCGTCCTCGAGCGACTCGCGGCTTTGCTCGACGAAGGCCATCCTCGCGGTCGGGCCGATCTTGACAACGCCCGAGTCGGCCTTCTCTTTGCCAGCGATCATGCGAAACAGCGTCGACTTGCCCGCACCGTTCGGTCCAATGATGCCGACGATCGCGCCGGCCGGGACCTTGAACGAAAGGTTGTCAATCAGAAGACGGTCGCCGAAGCTCTTGGACACGCCCTCAAATTCGATCACCTCGTTGCCCAGGCGTTCGGACACCGGGATGAAGATCTCGTTGGTCTCGTTGCGCTTCTGGTAATCGACGTCCGACAGCTCCTCGAAGCGCGCGAGCCGCGCCTTGCTCTTGGCCTGGCGGCCCTTCGGGTTCTGGCGCACCCATTCGAGCTCCTTCTTCATCGCCCGGGTGCGCGCATCCTCGGTCTTCTGCTCCTGCTCAATGCGGGCTTCCTTCTGCTCGAGCCAGGTCGAGTAGTTGCCCTTGTACGGAATGCCGCGTCCGCGGTCGAGTTCGAGAATCCACTCGGCCGCGTTGTCGAGGAAATAGCGGTCGTGGGTGATCGCGACCACCGTGCCCGGATAGCGCGACAGAAACTGCTCGAGCCAGTCGACCGACTCGGCGTCGAGGTGGTTGGTCGGCTCGTCGAGCAGCAGCATGTCGGGCTTGGACAGCAGCAACCGGCACAGCGCAACGCGGCGCTTCTCGCCGCCCGACAACACCCCGATGACCGCGTCCCACGGCGCCAGACGCAGCGCGTCGGCGGCGATCTCGAGTTGCAGGTCGGTGTTGTCGGCGCCAGCGGCCGAGATGATGGCTTCGAGTTCGCCCTGCTCGGCGGCCAGCTTGTCGAAGTCGGCATCGGGTTCGCCGTATTCGGCATACACCTCGTCGAGTCGCTTCTTCGCGGCGAGCGCGCCGCCGATGCCCTCTTCGACCGCCTGGCGAACCGTCTGCGCGGGATCCATCACCGGCTCCTGCGGCAAATAGCCGATCTTCAGGTTCGGCATCGGCGTGGCCTCGCCCTCGATGTCGCGGTCGATGCCGGCCATGATCTTGAGCAGCGTGCTCTTGCCCGA
>JBDSEG010000259.1:0-2583 GCA_039920165.1 Burkholderiaceae bacterium | reverse complement strand
TGCCGGCGTTGTAGCGGTTGCCGGTGATGCGCGCCGACTCCTCGTAGGCGCGGATCGAGACGCGCAGCAGCGCCGCCTCGGCATCGGCCGATCGAAGCGAGAAATAGTCGGCCGCGAGCTCGGCCTGGGCCGCCAGGCGGGCCGATGCGAGATCGGCCGCGCTCGCCCGCGCGCGTGCGCCGGCGGCATCGACGCCGCTGGCCAGCCGTCCGAACAGGTCGAGCTCCCAGCTGCCAGAGAGGCCGAGCTGGTAGCGGCTGGCATCGCTGCCCGCATTGGCGCCACCGCCGCTGCGCGTCGCGCCGGCCGAGGCGCCGAGGGTGGGGAAGAGCGTCGCGCGCTGCTCGGCCACCAGCGAGCGTGCCTGCGCGTACTGCGCGGCGGCGACGGCGACGTTCTGGTTCGAGATCTCGACCTGGGCCAGCAGCGCATCGAGCTGCGGATCGCCGAAGACGGTCCACCACGCGCCGCGGTCGATGCCGTCGGCCGGCACGGCGGTCGTCCATCCGGGCGGCGATTCCTTGAAGGCGGCGGCAAATGGCGGGTCGGGTTCGGGCTCGACGACGCCGTGCGAGCAGCCGGCCAACAGCACGGCGATCACCGCCGCGGCGGCGACGGGGCTTCGGAGAATCGGGGTGCGCTTCATGCAGTGCCTTCGAGCGGGCGCGCGGCCGCCGGGGTGGTGGACGCCGGTCCGGGCACGGCATTGCCGCGCGCGAGCTGGCGTTCGATCGGGCTGCGCCGGCGCAGCTTGTCCAGCAGAAGGTAGACGACCGGCGTCGTGAGCAGCGTGAGCAACTGGCTCGCGATAAGGCCGCCGATGATCGCGATGCCCAGGGGCCGGCGCAGCTCGGCGCCTTCGCCGAAGCCGATCGCCAGCGGCAGCGCGCCCAGCGCGGCGGCGAGCGTCGTCATCAGGATCGGCCGGAAGCGCAGCAGGCAGGCCTCGCGCACGGCGTCGAACGCCGACAGACCGCGCGAACGCTCGGCCTCGAGCGCGAAATCGATGATGAGGATGGCGTTCTTCTTGACGATGCCGATCAGCAGGAACAACCCGATCAGCGCGATCAGCGAGAACTCGAGCTTGAAGATCAGCAGCGCGAGCACCGCACCGACGCCGGCCGAGGGCAGCGTCGACAGCACCGTGATCGGATGGATCAGGCTCTCGTACAGCACGCCGAGCACGATATAGATCACGACCAGCGCCGCCAGGATCAGCAGCGGCTGCTGGCTCTGGCTCGCCTCGAAGGCCGCCGCGGCGCCTTGCGTCGAGCCGCGCACGTTGATCGGCATGCCGATCTCGGCGGCGGCCTGGTCGATGGCGGCGCGCGCATCGGCGAGGCTGCTGCCTTCGGCGAGGTTGTACGAGATGGTGGTCGCGAGCTCGCCGTCCTGGTGGTTCACCGAGCTCGGCGTCGGCTCGATGCTGAAGCTCGCGACGTTGGTGAGTGGCACCATCGCGCGCACCTTCGTATTCACGCTGGCGCCGGTCGAGGCGTCGCGCAAGCCCGGATTGGCGCTCGTCGCCGCGGTGCTGGTCGTGGCTGACGATGCACTCGCCGTGGCGGCAACGGCATTGCGCGACGGCACCTGCACATCGGGCAGCGCGGCCGGCCCCTGCGCATATTTCGGATCGACCTCCATCACGACGCGGTACTGGTTCAGCGCGTCGTAGATGGTCGCGACCTGGCGCTGGCCGAAGGCGTTGTAGAGCGCGTTGTCGATATCGCGGTTGGTCAGGCCCAGGCGTGCTGCGCTGTCGCGGTCGATGGTGACGAAGGATTCGACGCCGTTGTCCTGCTGGTCGGTATCGACGTCGGTCAGTGCGGGTTGCGCCTTCATCGAATCGGCAAGCCGCGTGGCCCACTTGCGCAGGTCGGCCGCGCTGTCGCTCTTGAGCGTGTACTGGTAAGTCGAGTTGCTCTGGCGCCCGCCCATTCGCAGATCCTGCACTGGGTTGAGAAAAAGGCTTACGCCGGTCACCTGCGCGAGCTGGGGCCGCAGCCGCGCGATCACCGCCTGACCGCCGATGCCGCGCTCGGCCAGCGGCTTCAGGTTGACGAACATGAAGCCGCCGCCGGCGCGCGAGCCGCCGGTGAAGCCGACCACGGTGTCGACCGCGGGGTCGGCCTTGATGATGCGCACCATCTGGCGCAGCTTGGCCTGCATGGCCGCAAACGAGATGCTCTGGTCGGCGCGCAGGCCGCCGTTGAGTTGTCCCGAATCCTGCTGCGGGAAGTAGCCTTTCGGCGTCGCGATGAAGAGCCAGATGTTCAGGCCGACCACGCAGACCAGGATGAACATGACGAGCGCCTTGGCATGCAGCGCCCAGTCGAGGCTAGCCTCGTACCACTTCAGCACCCGTTCGAACCCCGCCTCGAACCAGCGGCCGACGCGGCCTGGCTCGCGCGTCTGCGTGTTCCGGTCGAGCAGCCAGGCGCACATCATCGGCGTGGTGGTGAGCGAGATGACGAGCGAGATCATCACGGCCGCCGAAAGCGTCACGGCGAACTCGCGGAACAGGCGCCCCACCTGGCCGCCCATGAAGAGCAGCGGAATGAACACCGCCACCAGCGACACGCT
>JBDSEG010000258.1:0-7769 GCA_039920165.1 Burkholderiaceae bacterium | reverse complement strand
TAGTCCTTGGCATGGCCCCAGTCGCGCAGGGCGCTCATGTTGCCGAGGTACAGGCAGTCCTGCAGGCCCAGCGCGATGCGCGCCATCGCGCGGGTGATCTTGCGCGTCACGAAGGTCTCGCCGCGCAACGGGCTTTCGTGGTTGAAAAGGATGCCGTTGCAGGCGTACAGGCCGTAGGCCTCGCGGTAGTTGACGGTGATCCAGTAGGCGTACAGCTTGGCCACGGCGTAGGGACTGCGCGGGTAGAAGGGGGTGGTCTCCTTCTGCGGGGTCTCTTGCACCAGTCCGTACAGCTCGGAGGTCGAGGCTTGATAGAAGCGGGTCTTCTTCTCGAGGCCGAGGATGCGGATGGCTTCCAGGATGCGCAGGGTGCCGATGCCGTCGGCGTTGGCGGTGTATTCGGGGGTCTCGAAGCTGACGGCGACGTGGCTCATGGCGGCCAGGTTGTAGATCTCGTCGGGCTGGACCTGCTGGATGATGCGGATCAGGTTGGTGCTGTCGGTGAGGTCGCCGTGGTGCAGCTTGAAGCGCTGGTGGTCGACATGCGGGTCCTGGTACAGGTGGTCGATGCGGTCGGTATTGAACAGCGAACTGCGCCGCTTGATGCCGTGCACTTCGTAGCCCTTGCCGAGCAAGAGCTCGGACAGGTAGGCGCCGTCCTGGCCGGTGACGCCGGTGATGAGGGCTGTTTTGGGATTCATCGTCTTCATTCTTCGTCGTGATTCAGGCGACCGCAATCGCCTCGAGATGCGCGGCCAGCGTGTCGGGGGCGATATCCTCGTCGTGAGGCCACGTCAGCGCTCCGAAGCGAATCTCGACCCGCATGAAATAGGCAGGATCCCTCAAGCGCTGCAGTCCGGGCCGGGCGAGGAACTGACGCATATCGAACACTCCTTTGCGTCCATCGGCCAATTCGACGACGAGTTGGTGGTCGGGCAGCGCTTGAACTGTCTTGACGTCCCAATCCATATTCACCTCACAGCGGGTCGATCTTGTAGGGAAGTTCACCGGCGCTGGCGAGCGCCCAGTCGGCCATCAACTCGTCACGATGCAGTTCGATCCAGGCTTGGACGAGTCGCAACTGTTTGCGCGGCAGCTGCCCGGCCAGAACCTCGGCATCTGCGATGCCGATCGACGCCTCGAACTCCGCATACCTGGCGTGCAGGTGCGGCAGATGGCGGTTCTGCGTGTCGAGCAAATACATGCGAATGATGATCCCGTAGAACATCGAAATGACCGGCACGGCGTTCGCTCCCGGGTTCAAGCGCTGTACCGAGAGCGCACACGAAACGGCGCACTGTCGTACGCGGCCTGGATGCCCTCGCGCAAGCCGATCTTGGCTCGCCAGCCCAGCGCCGCGAGGCGGCTGACATCGAGCAGCTTGCGCGGCGTGCCGTCGGGCTTGCTCGCGTCGAAGACGATGCGGCCCTTGAAGCCGACGACGTCCATCACGGTCTGCGCGAGTTCGCGGATCGTCACGTCGGTGCCGCTGCCGACGTTGACGAGCGGACCGTCGTAGTCCTGCGCCATGAGGTGCACGCAGGCATCGGCCAGATCATCGACATGCAGAAACTCGCGCATCGGCGTGCCACTGCCCCAGACCACCAGTTCGCTGTCGCCGCGCTCGCACGCCTCGTGCGCCTTGCGGATGAGTGCGGGCAGGACGTGGCTGGTCGCGAGTTCGTAGTTGTCGTTCGGGCCGTACAGGTTGGTCGGCATGACGCTGACGTACTGACGGCTGTACTGGCGGTTGTAGCTCTCGCACAGCTTGATGCCGGCGATCTTGGCGATCGCGTAGGGCTCGTTGGTCGGTTCGAGCGGGCCGGTGAGCAGATAGCCCTCGCGGATCGGCTGCGGGCAGTCGCGCGGATAGATGCAGCTCGAGCCGAGGAACATGAGACGCTGCATGCCTGCGCGGTGCGCGCCGTGGATGAGGTTGGCCTCGATCACGAGGTTCTCGTACAGGAAGTCGGCGCGCAGGCGGTCGTTGGCCTGGATGCCGCCGACCTTGGCGGCGGCGATGAAGATGTAGTCGGGACGCGCTTCGTCGAGGAAGGCGTGGACCGCGCGCTGGTCGAGCAGATCGAGTTCGGCGCGCGTGCGGGTGACGAGGTTCGCATAGCCCAGCGCCTGCAGGCGACGCACGAGAGCCGAGCCGACCATGCCGCGATGGCCGGTGACGAGGATACGGGCGTTCAGCTCCATGCGGCCATGCTCAGCGATCGGCTTCGGAACGCGCCGAGATTTCCTGGCGCAGCGCCGCGATCTGGCTGCGCAGCGTTTCGTATTCGCGCTCCTTGCGGACCAGGAAGGCCTGCGTCATCTGCAGGCGCCGCCGCACGCCGCTGGGCGTGAGGACATACAGATAGCCGATCTTGTTGCCGCTGCGCCGAAAGTTCTGCGCCTTGACCAGGCCCTTGTCGAGCAGCGCCTTGAGCAGGTAATGCGTCTTTCCGAGGCTCAGCCCCAGCTCGCGCGAGAGCTCGCGCTGCGAATATTCGGGATGCTGTTCGAGCAGCCGAAGCAATTCGAGGTCGGCGCTCTGGGGGTCGACAGAAAGAGGTTGCGGCACGGGCGAAGAAGATCACTGCGTTCAGTCGGTGAACGCTGGATTCTACACACCGCCTTTTGCACTGTATGCGCGACCGCCAACCGGCTCAGCCCCGGCCGTAGGTATCCTCGAAGCGCACAATATCGTCCTCGCCGAGATACGAGCCCGACTGCACCTCGATGATCTCGAGCGGCACCTTGCCGGGGTTGCGCAGCCGGTGCGTCTGGCCGAGCGGGATATAGGTGCTCTGGTTTTCGGTCAGCAGCGTGACCTGCTCGCCGTTCGTCACCTCGGCCGTACCGGACACGACGATCCAGTGTTCGGCGCGGTGGTGATGCATCTGCAGGCTCAGGCTTGCGCCGGGCTTGACCATGATGCGCTTGACCTGGAAACGCGCGCCGTGGTCGATGCTGTCGTACCAGCCCCAGGGTCGGTGCACCAGCCGGTGCAGCGTCTGCTCGGAGCGCTCGCCGGCGTCGAGCCGGTTGACGATCTTTTTGACCTGCTGGCTCTTGTCGCGCCGCGTCACGAGCACGGCGTCGGGCGTTTCGACGACGACGACGTCGTCGAGCCCGACCACGGTGACGAGCCGGCTCGTCGCGTGGACCAGGCTGTTGCGGCTGTCCTCGAACATGACGTCGCCATGCGCGGTGTTGCCGGCGCCGTCCTTGGTGCCGACCTGCCACACGGCATCCCAGGCGCCGAGGTCGGACCAGCCGGCGTCGAGCGCGACCATGCGGACCTGGAATTCGCTGCCGGGGCAGAGCTCCATCACGGCGTAGTCGACCGATTCGGACGGCACGGCGGCGAACAGGCTCGCGCCCGGGCGCACGAACTGCGCATCGGTGGCGCGGCCGTCCCACGCGCTGCGCGTCGCGCCGGCGATATCGGGGCGGAAGGTTTCGAGGGCACGCATCCAGACCGACGCACGCAGCACGAACATGCCGGCATTCCAGTAGTAGCCGCCCTCGGCCAGATAGCGGGCAGCGGTGGCGGCGTCGGGCTTTTCGACGAAGCGCTGCACCTGCATCGCGTTGCCGTCCGGGCTCGCTTGCGCGCCGATATAGCCGTAGGCGGTCTCGGGGCGGTCGGGCGTGATGCCGAGGATGACGATGCCGCCCTCGCTCGCCTGCAGCACGGCGCGTCCGACCGCGGCCGTGAAGGCGGCGGGATCGGTGACGGTCTGGTCGGCCGAGGTGACGACGAGGACCGGATCCGAGCCGCCCTCTAGCGCCTGCAGCGCCGCCAGCGTCACGGCCGGCGCGGTATTGCGGCCGCACGGTTCGAGCAGGATCGCGGCCGGCGCGATGCCGCGCGCGAGCAGCTGGTCGAGGACCAGAAAGCGATGCTCCTCGTTGCCGACGACGACCGGCGCGCCGAGACGAATGCGCGGGTCGGAGACGCCGCCGACGCGATCGACCGCCTGCTGGAACAGGCTGGTGGTTCCCGACAGGACGAGAAACTGCTTCGGATGGCGCGCGCGTGACAGCGGCCACAGGCGCGTTCCGCTGCCCCCGGCCAGGATGACCGGGGTAACGACGATGGGGCTCTCAGAACTCATGGATAAACCTCGGCTTGGGCCAATGCGGGTGCGGCGCTGTCCTTGGCGCCGACGATAAATTCGGCATCGAGTGCCGGCCAGCCGATCGCTATATCGGCATCGTCCCAGCGAATCGCACGGTCGGATTCGGCGAACCAGTATTCGGTCGTCTTGTAGGCGAAGTCGGCGCTGTCGCTCAAGACCAGAAAACCGTGCGCGAAGCCGGGGGGAATCCAGAGCTGACGATGGTTATCGCCCGACAGCTCGACGCCGACCCAGCGACCGAAGCGCGGGCTCGAGCGCCGAACGTCCACGGCCACGTCGAAGACGCGGCCTTGCGTCACTCGCACCAGCTTGCCCTGGCCGTGCGGCAGCAATTGATAGTGCAGACCGCGTAGAACGCCGCGGCGCGAGCGCGAATGGTTGTCCTGCACGAATTCGACATGGCTGCCGAGTGCACGGTCGAATTCGCGCTGGTTGAAACTTTCCATGAAGAAGCCGCGCTCGTCGGCGAAGACGCGCGGCTCGATGAGCAGCAACTCGGGCAGCGCTTGCGGCGTGACCTGCATCAGTACACCTTGCTGTCGAGCAGGCGCAGCAGGTACTGCCCGTAGCCGTTCTTCGCCATCGGCAGGGCCAGTGCCTGGAGCGCCGCGGCGTCGATCCAGCCGCAACGGAAGGCGATTTCCTCCGGACACGCGACCTTCAAGCCCTGCCGGCGCTCCAGCGTGGCGATGAACTGGGCCGCTTCGAGCAGGCTGTCGTGGGTGCCGGTATCGAGCCAGGCAAACCCGCGGCCCATGATCTCCACGCTGAGCTGGCCCTGGCGCAGGTACTGCGCATTGACATCGGTGATCTCGAGTTCGCCGCGCGCCGAGGGCTTGATGCCGGCCGCTATGTCGCACACCTGCTCATCGTAGAAATAGAGACCCGTGACGGCGTAGCTGCTCTTCGGCGCGGCCGGCTTTTCCTCGATGCTCAGGGCGCGCCGCTGCGCATCGAAAGCGACCACGCCGTAGCGGTCGGGATCGTGCACGTGGTACGCGAAGACCGAGGCCCCGATATCGCGCGAACTGGCCGCTCCGAGCAGCCCTTGCAGATCGTGGCCGTGGAACAGGTTGTCGCCCAGCACCAGCGCGCTCGCCTCGCCAGCGATGAATTGCTTTCCGAGGATGAAGGCCTGCGCGAGGCCGTCCGGGCTCGGCTGCACGCAGTAGCGGATGCTCACGCCCCACTGGCTGCCGTCGCCCAGCAGCGAAGTAAAACGCGGCGTGTCCTGCGGCGTGCTGATCAGCAGGATGTCGCGAATGCCGGCCAGCATCAGCGTTGACAACGGGTAATAGACCATCGGCTTGTCGTACACCGGCAGCAGCTGCTTGCTCATCGCGAGCGTGGCCGGGTGCAGCCGGGTGCCGGAGCCGCCCGCGAGGACGATGCCCTTGCGCTGGAGTTTTTTCATCGGGAAGACGTGCCTTGGTTGGTGGGCGGCAGCAGTTCGGCGAGCAGGCGGTCGACGCCGGCACGCCAGTCGGGCAGTTGCAGTTCGAACGCGCGCTGCAGCTTGCTGCAATCAAGGCGCGAATTCATCGGCCGGCGCGCGGGCGTTGGAAAGGCGCTGCTCGGAACGGCATGGATCGCGTCCGCCACGACCTTGACCGTGCTCGCCGCCCTGCCCCGCGCGGCTTCGACGACGTGGGTCGCATAGCCGTGCCAGCTGGTCGCTCCCGCCGCTGCCAGGTGATAGGTGCCGGCGAGGCCGGGCCGCTGCATGACGCCACGCACTGCATGCGAAGTCACGTCGGCGATCAGCTCGGCGCCGGTGGGCGCGCCGATCTGGTCGTGGATGACGTTCAGCGACTGGCGCTCGGCAGCCAGGCGCAGCATCGTGCGGGCGAAATTGCCGCCGCGCGCTGCATAGACCCAGCTCGTTCGCAGGATCAGATGCCGGCAGCCGCTCGCACGAATGGCTTCTTCACCGTCGAGCTTGCTGCGGCCGTAGACATTCACGGGGCCGGTCGCATCGTCTTCGATCCACGGCGCGGAGCCGCTGCCGTCGAACACATAGTCGGTGCTGTAGTGCACCAGCAGCGCGTCGAGGGCTGCCGCTTCGCGCGCAAGCAGCCCGGGCGCGCCGGCATTGATCGCCATCGCCCGTTCTGGTTCGCTCTCGCACCGGTCGACCGCGGTGTGCGCGGCGGCATTGACGATGAGCTGGGGCTTCACGCGTCGCACAAGGCTCGCGAGCGCGGACAGCTCGCCCAGATCGGCGTCGGCCGAGCCGCAGGCGACGAGCTCGCCCAATGGCGCGAGCGAGCGCTGCAGTTCCCAGCCGACCTGGCCGTTCTTGCCGAGCAGGAGGATCCTCATCCCAGGCGGCTCAGGCGCCCGCGCCGCTGCGTTCGGCGTAGTTCGTCGCGACCCAGTCGCGGTAGGCGCCGCTTTGCACATCGGCCACCCATTCGGGGTTGTCGAGGTACCAGCGCACCGTTTTCTCGATGCCGCTGTCGAAGGTCTCGGCCGGCTTCCAGCCGAGTTCGGCTTCGATCTTTCGCGCATCGATCGCATAGCGGCGGTCGTGGCCTGGGCGGTCCTTCACGTGCGTGACGAGGCGGGCATACGGGCCGACCGGGTCGGGCCGCAGCCGGTCGAGCAGATCGCACACGGTATGCACGATATCGATATTGGGCTGCTCGTTCCAACCACCGACGTTGTAGGTCTGGCCCAGGCGCCCGCGCGCCAGCACCTCGCGGATCGCTGCGCAATGGTCTTTGACATAGAGCCAGTCGCGCACCTGCCGGCCGTCGCCGTAAACCGGCAAGGGCTTGCCGGCGAGCGCATTGACGATCAGCAGCGGGATCAGTTTTTCCGGGAAGTGGAACGGCCCGTAGTTGTTCGAGCAGTTGGTCGTCACGACCGGCAGGCCATAGGTATGAAACCACGCCCGCACAAGATGATCGCTCGCCGCCTTGCTGGCCGAATAAGGGCTGTTCGGTTCGAAGCCGTGGTTCTCGGTAAAGGCCGGCTCGCCCGGAGCGAGCGAACCGTAGACCTCGTCAGTCGAGACATGATGAAAGCGGAAGGCGGCGCGGCAGTCGTCATCCAGCGCCGACCAGTAAGCGCGCGCTGCTTCGAGCAGCATGAACGTCCCTTCGACATTGGTCTTGATGAAGGCGCCAGGGCCGTGGATGCTGCGGTCCACATGACTTTCCGCAGCGAAATGGACGATCGCGCGCGGCCGGTATTCAGCGAGCAGCCGATCGAGCACCGCACGGTCGGTGATATCACCCTTGACGAAGATATGGCGCAGGTCGCCCGCCAAGCTGCGCAGGCTTGCGAGGTTGCCTGCGTAGGTGAGCGCATCGAGATTGACGACCGGCTCGCCGGTGGCCGCGATCCATTCGATGATGAAATTGGCGCCGATGAAACCGGCGCCGCCGGTCACGAGAATCATGTGCTAAGCATCCGATAAACCCTTGATTCTATTGGCGCTTCGACAACGTGCCGACCCCGGGACGGGGTGAACGGCGATAATGCGCGGATGACCGAAAATGTGCTAACGCCCGGATTGCCGGACGCCCCCCCGATCGCCGCTGCCGGCGAATCACCCTCGCCTGCTCCCGTTGTGCTGTTCGACAGCGTCGGCCTCGCGCCCAGTTTGCAGCGCGCCGTCGCCGATCA
>JBDSEG010000257.1:0-4498 GCA_039920165.1 Burkholderiaceae bacterium | reverse complement strand
GATCCAGTCCCGATCCAGGATGGCCATGCCCTCGGTCATGCTGTCGAAGACGTGCTGGCTCTGGTCGCGTTCGGCGCGCAGTTCGGCCTGCGCCCGCGCGGCTTCGGCCGTGGCCCAGGTGCGTTCGGCCACGTCCGCCGACAACTCGACTTCCTCGGCCGTCCAGTGCCGCGGCTGCGCGTTCTGCAACGACAGGATGACGACCATCTGCCCCGACTTGACCAGCGGAATGGCCAGGTTGGCCCGCACATCGATCGCCTCGTAGGCATGGGCGAAGGACGCAGTCCGTGGATCAAGTGCGATGTTGTCGATCACCATCGCCTGGCCGGCCCGCAGCGAGGTGATGATCTCCGGCCCGAAGTCGTCGAGCTGCCGGGCCTCGCCGGAAATGCTGGCCAGGCCGCGGGTGGTCCAGTCGCGCCGGATCGAGAAGGTGCCCGCCGACTCGTCGACATCGGCATACATCACCCGGGACACGTCCAGATGCCCCCCCAGCAGGGCGCTGGCGAGGTCGATCGCGGCGTCGGGCGCGCCGAGCCTGCGCAGGCCGTCGGCCAGGGTCAGCTGGAACGCATGGCGCCGGTCCAACTGCTGCAGCCGCTGCACGTTGGCGATCAACTGCTCGTGCAGCCGGCCCTGCTCCAGCCGCGCTTCGATGCGTTCGCGTTCCACCCGCACCCGCTGGGTCGTGTCCATCGCGATCACGGTCACGCCGTGAATCCCTCCCGACTCATCGCGGGCCGGGGAGTACGTGATGGTGAAGTACCTCGATTCCGATACCCCGGAGGGTTCGATCACATATTCCTGGTCTTCGAAATGGACCCGTTCGCCGCTGTCCTGGACCCGCCGGTAGATCGGCTCGTTGAAGGCCCACACCTCCGGCCAGCACTCGCGGGTCGGCTGCCCCAGGGCGACGGGATGGCGCGCCGCCAGGATCGGTTGATAGGCGTCGTTGTAGACCTGGATCAGTTGCGGACCCCACAGCACGATGGTCGGCAGCGGCGAATCCAGCACCGAACCGACGGTAATCCGCAGGCTCGCCGGCCATTGCGCGATCGCGCCGAGCGGGGTTGTCGACCAGTCGTGGTTGCGCACCCGCGCGGCCATTTCGCCAGCGCCCTGAGGCCATCCGATGGGCGTATCAGTCAGGTTGGCTTCCCTTCGCTCCTGGGGTGCGCGCATAAGCCGCGATGGTAGGCCGGTTCGTTCGGGCGCCCGAACGCACAAACCCGCCTGCGAGTCTCGTACATCAAAGGCGACAGCGCGCGTTCGCCAGGCCGCAGACCCGGGCTCAACCCACCACGTGCGACTCCAACACCCCCCGCACATACCCGATCGCCCGCGCCGCACACCCGGCCCCATCCGGTACGTATTCGAACGGTTCCATTGCAAGCCAGCCGGCATACCCTTGATGTATCAGCGCCGCCAGGATCGGTCCGAATCGATCCTCGCCCTGTCCGGGCCCGCGTCGGTTACGGTCGTTGAGTTGTACGTGCGCCAGGTGCCCGCTGGGCCACCAGCGGGCGATGAGATCGGGCAGCGGCTCGGTCTCGGTCGCGCCGGCGGAGCTGGTGTCGAGCATGGTCTCGAGGCCGGTCTGGCAGCTCTTCGATGACGCTGCCATCTCGACGATGGCAACCGCTTCGGCCACCGTGTTGACGACCTGCGTCTGGTCGCGCGACAGCGGTTCGATGCAGTAGGCGAGGCCGAAGCGGGCGGCATGCTCGCCGGCATCGATCCAGGCTTCGGTCGCCCATGCCGATGCGTCCGCCACGCTCTGACCGGGCTGCGGGTTGCGCTGCGCCGGCGAGCCGTGCACCAGATAGCTGCCGCCCATCTGCGCGCACAGTTCGATCAGGCGGTGGATGGCGACGCGGGTACGCTCGCGCACCGATCGGTCGGGGCTGCTGATCGACAAGCCCTTGGGCGCGACCAGCAGCCAGTGCAGGCCGCTGATTGCCAGGCCGTGGTCGGCGGCGATGCCGGCCCACTGTTTTGCCTGCGCTTCGGTGACGGTGGTCGGATCATCGGCCAGCGTGTAGGGCGCCACTTCGAGGCCGCGGTAGCCGAGCTGGCTCGCGTAGGCGCACTGTTCGGCCCAACCCCATGGTGCCAGCACCTCGTTGCACAGCGACAGGCGGTCCTGCATCGGGTTCCGGCTGCTTGCGTTGTGGCTCGCCATCACGCCACCTCCTTTCTTCCGAACGCGAACCACTGCCGCAGCGCGGGCACCTGCGCCAGGAGCAGCACGACCACCAGCGCGGCCAGCACGGCGCTGATCGGGCGGGTGAAGAAGGGCAGCAGGCTACCGTCGGACAGCACCAGGCCGCGCCGCAGCGACTTGTCGATGATGTCGCCGAGCACCATGCCCAACACGAAGGGTGCGACCGGGAAACCGCGCCTTCGCAGCAGGAAACACACGATGCCGGTGCCAAGCATCACCCACACGTCGAACAGCCGCTGCGTGATGCTGTACGAACCCAGCACGCACAGCACGAAGACGATCGGCATGATGACGTCGCGCGGCACGCGCAGCACCCACAGGATGGGTCGCACCAGCACCAGCCCGAAGACCAGGATGGCGAGCGTGGCGACCAGCGTGATGCCGACCACGTCGTAGATGTATTGCGGCTGGTTGACCATCAGCATCGGCCCGGGCTGCGCGCCGTGGATGATCATGGCTGACATCAGCACCGCCGCCGGTGCCGAACCCGGGATGCCGAGCGCCAGCGCCGGGATGAGCGCGCCGGGAATGGCCGCGTTGTCGCCGGTCTCGGCCGCCATCAGGCCGTCGATCGAGCCCTTGCCGAACAGTTCGCGCTCGCGGCTCGCGCGCTTGGCCGCGGCATACGAAGACCAGGCCGCCATATCCTCGCCCACACCGGGCAGGACGCCGATGGTCACGCCGATCAGCCCGGAGCGCAGGATGGTGCGCCAGTAGCGCAGCAGGTCAGCGGCCTTCGGCAGCACCGAGTCGAGCGTGCTCTTGAGCGGCGCCAAGCGCGGCGCATTCATCACCGTCAGCACCTCGGCGAAGCCGAACGCGCCGACCAGCGCAGGGATGAGGCCGATGCCGCCGCTCATCGCGTTCTGGCCGAAGGTAAAACGGTCGTAGGCGTGCACCGGGTCGAGTCCGATGGTGGCGACGAAGATGCCGAGCAGCCCCATCAACCAGCCCTTGACCGGCTCCGACCCAGTCAGGCTGCCCGACATCATCACGCCGGCCATGCCGAGCCAGAAAAACTCGAATGCGCCGAACTGGAGTGCGGTCTCGGCGAGCAACGGCGTGAACATCGCGAGGCACACCACGCCGAACAGCGAGCCTGCGACCGAGCCGGTCGTCGCGATGCCCATCGCGCGGCCGGCCTGGCCCTGGCGGGCCAGCATGTTGCCGTCCAGGCAGGCGGCGGCGTTGGCGGCGGTGCCGGGGATGTTCAGCAGGATGGCGGTGCGGCTGCCGCCGTAGATGGCGCCGACGTAGACGCAGATCAGCACCAGGATGGCATCGGTCGGCGCCATCTTGATGGTTAGCGTGGTGAACAGCGCGACGCCGAGCGTGGCCGACAAGCCGGGCAGCAGGCCGATGACGATGCCGGCCAGCGTGGCGCCCAATGCATACGCGATCTGCCACGGCCCGGCCAGGCCGGCCAGCGCGGCGGCGAGGTGGCTCAGCCCTTCCATGCAGCGTTCGCGACCACAAGGCTCACGGCAAGCGGACCAGGAATACAGACTCGAACAGCCACGAGATCGCGAACGACGCGGCGATCGCGATGGCCGCAGTCTGCAGCAGCGCGCGACCGATCCGCCCTTCGGCGCGCCAGGTCGGCAGGCTGAAGAGCGTGGTGAAGACGAAGATGAAGGCCGCGCCCTCGACCACGAAGGGCAGGCCGTGGCCGAGCGAGACGCCGGCGAAGGCGATGCACAGGACGAGCGCGAGCAGCGTGCGGCCGACCGCACCCGGGCCGGCCGGTGCACCGGCCGCTTCGCCGTCCTCCACGGCATCGGGTCGACGGCCCCGCGCCTGGACCGCGAGCACCAGCCCGAGCAGGACCATCAGCGCGCCGACGACTCCGGGGGTGAGCCCGGGCGCCGACCACGGATTGATGCCGCGGTCGGCGAGCCGGTCCATGCGCCAGGAGGCGACGACGATCACCGTGCCGAGCGCCGTCCAGCCGGCCGCGTTCAGAAACTCGCCGCGACGCGACACGGAGGCTCGGCGCGGGTCGCTGCCCGGATCAGCGCTTGATGCCGAGCGACTCGGGCGACACCTTGGCCATGCCGGCGTCCTGCAGCAGATAGGCGTCGGTCACGACGGTGGGCCATACCGCGTCGTAGGCCGCTTGGCCGTACAGCGGCGTGAAGAGGGCGCCCTTCTCGGCGGCGTACTTCTTCAGCTTCTCGGAAGTGACGACGCGCTCGGCCCACAGCTTCTCGACCGTGGCCACGACTTCGGGCGGCACGCCCTTGGGTATGAAGATGCCGAAGCCGGTCGTGACCT
>JBDSEG010000256.1:0-5741 GCA_039920165.1 Burkholderiaceae bacterium | reverse complement strand
GGGACGAGTGGCCAACCCGGGCGTCGAGCGCAGGTCCGGCGAGCGCAACTGCTGCCCGGCGCGATCGGCTTCGACGCGCGCGATCGGCGCCGCGCCGCTGCCGCTGCACGCCGGACCGCGATTTGTTCTCGAAGGCGGGGTAGGGCGATGCCGGTGGGCGTGTGCAGTCGCGGCAGCGACCGGCCCGACCGGCTTGATCTGTATCAATGATGCCGCCCGCAAGCAACCTAAGATGGAATGCGTCCGCGCTCGATTCCCTGACGCTTTCCATCATCCGCAGCGCATCCGGGTCGACCCTGCCCGGCACAAGCTGCACCCCGTTTTTACTGGACCTCATCATGAAATCTGTCGCCCGTTCGCCCTCCGCAGGCGAGATGAACGACCGTACTGAACCTGCCGCCGCATCGTCCGCCGGTGCGGCCTACGGCTTCTACTGCACGCTGTCCGCGATGCCTTTTGCCGACGCGGTGGCGCGCGTCACCGGGGCCTTGAAGACCGAGGGCTTCGGCGTGCTGACCGACATCGATGTTCAAGCGACGATGAAGGCGAAGCTCGATATCGACATGCCGCCTTACCGCATCCTGGGCGCCTGCAACCCGCCTCTAGCGCACCGCGCGCTCACGGCACAGCCCGATATCGGACTGCTGCTGCCCTGCAATGTGATCGTTCGACAGGAGTCCGATGGCAGGCAGACCGTGGGTTTCATGGATCCGGTGGCCGTGATGCAGATGACCGACGACCCGGCCGTGGCCCGGGTCGCGGCGGAAGTCCGCAGTCGCCTCGAGCGTGTGCGCGCCTCGCTGACTGAAGCCGATGGCGGCGGCGCGAAGCCCCCAGGAGGGTCGAATGTTTCATGACGGCGGCTATATGATCGGGATGCACGGCCTGTGGTGGATGTTCTGGCTGGTCATCGTGGTGGCCTTCCTGTTCATCGGCCGAGGCCACTTCGGATCCCGGGGCGACCGGCCGCGCGAGTCACCGCTCGACGTGCTGCAGCGGCGTCTGGCCAGCGGCGACCTCTCGCCGGCTGAATACGAGCAGCGCAAGGTCCTGCTCGACCGCGATGGGGGTCGGGCCCTCTGAGCAACCCGGGCGAACGGCGATTGGCCGAATTCGAATCTCGGTGGGCACCTGAGCCTGGCTGATCCGGGCAAGATCGCGAACGATGGACATCCTCGCGCATGGCTTGTGGGCCGGCATCGGCATCGGCTTCGCGAGCCGGCGCTGGAACCTGTCGCGGCGCACGATCGCGCTTACCGTGACGATGGCGGTGCTGCCGGACCTCGTCCAGTTGCTGCCGGTGTCGGTCTGGGCGCGGTCGTCGCAGGCCGGCTTCGCGGCGATTCGCGCCTATTCGGTCGCCTTGCCGGGACACGAGCCGGCCCTGCCGCCGACCGTCGGGCTGCTGACCCACCACCTGCACTGCGTGATGCACAGCGCGGTCGTCGCCGCCGCGGTCACGGCGGTGTCGTGGCTGGCGCTGCGTTCGCTCTGGATACCGCTGCTTGGCTGGTGGTCGCATATCGTGATCGACGTATTCACGCACTCGGCAGACTTCTATCCTTCACCGGTCCTGTACCCGTTCACACAGGCCGGGTTCGACGGGCTGGCCTGGAATACGCCGTGGTTTGTGGCCGTCAACTACCTGGCGCTGGCCACTGCCGGCGCCTGGCTGATTTTGGGTCGCCGCCTTCGGTGAGAACAGCGACCCGCAAGAATGGCAACGATGCCAGGCGGCGACGGACGCGGTTCGATCTTTCCCACGGTGCGAGACGCGTCCCGGATTTTGGTGCGCCGTCGAGCACACGGCCGCCCAGCGCCGAGGGGCAGCGCAGCGGCTTTATTCGAGCGTCAACCCTGTCACCGCGATGAAGTCGCGCCAGCGCGCGAAATCCCTGGCGATGCGGCTGCCGAATGCCTGAGGCGTTCCGCCGCCGGCCTCGATGCCCCATTTGCCGAACACCGTCCTGATCTCAGGTTCGGAAAGGATGCGGCCGATTTCCGCATTCAGTCGAGCAACGATCGATTCAGGCACCCCTGCGGGCGCCACAAATCCCCAGTAGAACGCCACGTCGACGTCGCTCAGTCCCTGTTCGGCGAACGTGGGCACCGCGGGAAGCGCCGCCAGGCGCTTCGTCCCGGTGACGCCGAGCGCACGCAGTCGCCCCGATTCCAGATGGGCAAGCGGACCGGGAAGGGTGTCGAACATCGCATCGACCTGGCCGCCCAGCAGTGCCGGATAGATGGCGGTGAAGGGAACGTGCTGCATCCGGATACCCGCGCTGCGGGACATCAGCTCGGTGGCCAGGTGATGCGCGCTCGACTGACCGGGTGACGCATAGTTCGCCTCGCCGGGCCGCTGTCTTGCCCAATCGATGAACTCGCGCATGGTGCGCGGCGCGAACTCTGACCTGACCAGCCAGACTGACCAGCCAGACATAGGGACCGCTGGCAACTTCGATCACCGGCGCGAAGGATTTGACGGGGTCGTACGGCGGGCTCTTCATCGCCGCGGGCGCGATCGACAGGTTGCCGGCGACGCCGAACAGCAGCGTGTGGCCGTCCGCCGCCGCGCGCGCCACCGCGGCGGCGGCGATGGTGCCGGTCGCGCCGGGCCGATTTTCGACGACGACCGGTTGGCCAAGCCGGTCCGCGAGCCGGAAGGCGATCTGGCGCAGCGCAGTATCGGGTCCGCCGCCGGCAGGCAGTCCCAGGACGACGCTCACCGGCCGAGTGGGATAGGCAGCCTGCGCCGGCGCCGGCGGTGGTTGTGCCGCGACCGGCGCGATCGCTACCGCGGCGAAGAAGATCCAGCGCAACGGTTTCGCGTTCATGGTGAGTGCTCCTGAGGGACGGCTCGCACAATGCGTGCGAGTCACTTTAGGCCCGACGTCAACGGTTCATGAAATCAACTTCTATGCAGATCAACCCAAGCGAGGTGGTGGCGACGACGAGCCGGCTTGCCGAGCCCGCTGAACACGACGATCTGCTGAACTACCGCTTGAAAGTACTGCTCTCGATTGCCGGCGCCCCGGCAATTCGGCTGTGCGAAGGCGGCTTCGGAATCACGCGCCAGGAATGGCGAGTGCTGGCGGCGCTGGTCGAGAGCGGCGCAATGTCGCCGTCGAGGCTGGCCGAACGCGTGCAGCTTGAACGCGCCGTCGTTTCGCGGCGGGTGACTGCGCTGGTCGACAAGCGGCTTGTGGAGCGCACCCGAAGCTCGACCGACGCTCGCCGCGCCGAGGTACGGGCGAACATGTCCGGCCAGCGCCTGTATTCCGAACTGTTTCCCCGGCTGGCCGCCATCAACCGGCGCCTGATGGCGGGGCTCGATCCGGCGGAGGCCCTGGCACTCGAACGCGCGCTAGACAAGCTGACCACACGAGCCCGCCAGATCCAGCGCGAGGGCGATGGCGTCGAGGCGCGCGCCGATCGGCGTCATGGCGGATCTCGCCGGCATCTGCCCCCGGGGTCGGTTTGCGGCGCATGAGCCAAGAGCAGGCCGAAGGGATCGACCCGCCAGCTTGGTTCGCTTCCCGTGGCTGGACCCCGTTCGCCTTTCAGCGCGAGGTCTGGGCGGCGATGCGTGCAGGTCGCAGCGGCGTGCTGCATGCGAGCACCGGCTCGGGCAAGACGTATGCGGTGTGGTTCGGGGCGCTGTTGCGCGGCGCGATGCCGGCGCCGACAAGACGCGAGGTCGCGCCGCCGCTCGGCGTGCTGTGGCTGACGCCGATGCGCGCGCTCGCGGCGGATACGGTGCGCGCGACCCTGGCGCCGCTCTCGGACCTTGGCCTTGCATGGACCGTCGGCCAGCGCACCGGCGATACGCCATCGGCCGAGCGCGCGCGGCAGGACCGGCGCTTTCCGACCGCGCTCGTTACCACGCCCGAGTCGCTGTCGCTCATGCTGACGCGCGAGAACGCGCGCGCCGAGCTGCAAGGCATTCACACCGTCATCGTCGACGAGTGGCACGAGCTGATGGGCAGCAAGCGCGGCGTGCAGGTCCAGCTCGCGCTGGCGCGCATCAGGCATTGGAATCCGGCGCTGGCGGTGTGGGGGCTGAGTGCCACGCTCGGCAACCTGCGCGAGGCGATGGACGTGCTGCTCGGCCACGCCGACGGCACGCTGGTGCAGGGCAAGGTCGAGAAGACGCTCGTCATCGATACCTTGTTGCCCGACAACCCCGGCCGCTTCTCGTGGGGCGGGCATCTCGGCAAGCAGATGCAGAAGCCGGTCGTCGACGAGATCGAGAAATCGGCATCGACGCTCGTCTTCGTGAATATGCGCTCGCAGGCCGAGATCTGGTATCAGCTGCTGCTGCAGGAGCGCCCCGAGTGGGCTGGCCTCGTCGCGCTGCACCATGGCTCGCTCGACAAGGCGACGCGCAACTGGGTCGAGCTCGGCTTGAAGGAGGGGCGGCTGAAGGCGGTTGTCGCGACCTCGTCGCTCGACCTCGGCGTGGACTTCCTGCCGGTCGAGCGCGTGCTGCAGATCGGCTCGGCCAAGGGCGTCGCGCGCCTCTTGCAGCGCGCCGGGCGCAGCGGCCACGCCCCGGGGCGCGCGAGCCGGATCACGCTGGTGCCGACGAATACGCTCGAACTCGTCGAGGCGGCAGCGGCGCGCCACGCCGCGCAGGCCGGGCGGATCGAGAAGCGCGCGACGCCCGAGAAACCGCTAGACGTGCTGGTGCAGCACTTGGTCACGGTCGCGCTCGGCGGCGGCTTCGAGGCCGATGCGCTGTATGCCGAACTGCGCAGCGCGCATGCCTACCGCGAACTGACCCGGGCCGAATTCCAGTGGGCGCTCGACTTCGTGGTGATGGGCGGCGCGAGCCTGGGCGCCTATCCCGAATACCACCGCGTCGCCCTCGTCGAGGGCCGGTACCGCGTGCCCGACCGCGGCATCGCGCGCCGCCACCGGTTGCAGGTCGGCACCATCGTCAGCGATTCGTCTATGAACGTGGCGTGGCTGTCGGGCGGGCGCATCGGCAGCGTCGAGGAGGGTTTCATCGCGCGCCTGCGCGCCGGCGACTGCTTCGTCTTCGCGGGCCGGCTGCTCGAGTACGTGCGTACCCAGGATATGACCGCGTATGTCAAGCGGGCCGAGAAGACCAAAGGCCGCGTGACGAGCTGGGCCGGCGCGAAGATG
The DNA here is from genome assembly GCA_039920165.1 of Burkholderiaceae bacterium. Classification (GTDB taxonomy): domain Bacteria; phylum Pseudomonadota; class Gammaproteobacteria; order Burkholderiales; family Burkholderiaceae_C; genus JBDSEG01. Next base: position 593 of record JBDSEG010000256.1, on the reverse strand, counting down.
CCGCTGTCGAGCGAACTCGCCGATGCCGTGCTCGACGTGCTGGCGCGGTTTGCACAGGGCGAACCGACGACCGATCCCGAGATCGAGGCGGCGCGGCCGATGCTCGAGACCCAACTCAAGCTGTCGCGCCTGCCGTCGCCGCAGACGCTGCTGATCGAGCGACTGGTCTCCAAGGAAGGCCAGCACCTTTTCATATACCCGTTCGCGGGGCGCGCCGCGCACATCGGCCTGGCGAGCCTGCTGGCCTGGCGGCTTGCGCGCGATGCCCCGAACACCTTCAGCATCTCGATCAACGACTATGGGTTCGAGCTGCTGAGCGCGCTGCCGGTCGGACATGCAGGCCTCGTCGACAAGACGCTCTTCGGTGCCGACGATCTGCTGCCGGACGTGCTCGCGAGCCTGAATTCGACCGAGCTCGCGCGGCGCCGCTTTCGCGAGATCGCGCGCGTCGCCGGGCTCGTCTTCAGCGGCTTTCCGGGGCAGCCCAAGAGCGCGCGCCAGTTGCAGGCGTCGAGCTCGCTGTTCTACGAAGTGTTCGCCAAATACGACGCCGCCAACCTGCTGCTCGGCCAGGCGCAGACCGAGGTGCTGAG
>JBDSEG010000255.1:0-2984 GCA_039920165.1 Burkholderiaceae bacterium | reverse complement strand
CGGCGCTTGTTTCGTAACCAGGATCTGGCCGAGATCGCCGCCTGCATCGACTGGGCGCCGTTCTTCCAGACCTGGGATCTGGCCGGTCCGTTTCCGGCCATCCTCACCGACGAGGTGGTGGGCGAGTCGGCGCGCCGGGTCTATTCGGACGGGCAACGGTTGCTCAAGCGGCTGATCGATGGCCGATGGCTCACGGCCAACGGCGCGCTCGGCCTGTACCCGGCCAATACGGTGGGCGACGACGATATAGAGATCTATGCCGACGGGTCGCGTGCGAAAGTGCTGATGACCTGGCACGGCTTGCGCATGCAGTCGGTCCGGCCCGTCGTCGACAAAGTGCGCCGGCCCAATCGCTGCCTGGCCGATTTCATCGCACCCAAGGCGTCGGGAATCGCCGATCACATCGGCCTTTTTGCGGTGACGGCGGGCATCGGCGTGGAGAAGAAGAACCAGCAGTTTCTCGGCGACCACGACGACTACAGCTCAATCATGCTGAAGGCGCTGGCCGACCGGCTCGCCGAAGCCTTTGCCGAGCGGCTGCATCAGCGCGTGCGCACGGAGTTCTGGGGCTATGCGGGCGACGAGCGCCTGACCCTGCCGGAACTGATCGCCGAGAAATACCGCGGCATCCGCCCGGCGCCCGGTTATCCGGCCTGCCCCGATCACACCGTGAAGGCAGATCTGTTCAGGGTTTTGCGTTGCGACGAGATCGGAATGGCGCTCACCGAGAGCCTGGCCATGACGCCGGCCGCGAGCGTGAGCGGCTTCATGCTCGCGCACCCCGATGCGGGCTATTTCAACGTCGGCAAGATCGGTGACGATCAGGTGCAAGATTGGTCACGCCGCACCGCTCTCGACGCAGCGCTGGTGCGGCGCTCGCTGGCCGCGCTGCTTTAGGCTCGCTTTGTTTCCGAGGAGTACCGCATGAAATCGCATCGACCGATCGTTCTCGCCGCCTTGCTCGCCCTGTCCGGCGCAGGCCTCTCGCAGGCTGCCGACAAGACGGCCGCGCCGAATCGCGCGACCCTGGCCAAGCTGTGCTCTGACTGCGCCATCGTGCGCGGAGTCAGGACCGAGACGCGCAAGGGCAAGCCGAGCGGCCTCGGCATCGTCGGCGGGGCGGTGGCGGGCGGTGCGCTCGGCAACCAGATCGGCCGCGGCAGCGGCAGGACGATCGCGACCTTCGGCGGCGCGGTGGGCGGCGGCCTGCTCGGCAACGAGGTCGAGAAGAATCTGAAAAAGACCACCGTCTGGATCACCACCGTGACGCTGAAGGACGGCAGCGTGCGCCACTTCGAAGCGGCGAACGATCCTCACCTGCGGGCAGGCGATGTTGTTCACGCCGTGCAAGGCCAGTTGCGCCGCGCGTAGCGGGTTCAACTGCCCGCGATCACGCGCCGGTACTGGATCGCCTCGGCCAGGTGGGCGACCTGGATCGCTGGACTGCCGGCGAGGTCGGCGATCGAGCGCGCGACCCGTTGGACGCGATGAAATCCGCGCGCCGACCAGCCCAGCCTCGCGGCCGCCGCGCGCAAGAAGGCCGACGCGGCCGGATCGAGCGCCGCGTGCCGGTCGAGCGCTTCGCCGGCAAGTTGCGCGTTGGTGCAACCCTGGCGTTCGATCGCGCGCCGGCGCGCCGCAGCGACCCGCTTCGCGATCGTCGCGCTGGGTTCGCCGTCGGGCGCATCGACGAGCGTCTGCCCGGCAACGGCCGGCACCTCGACCTGCAGGTCGATGCGGTCGAGCAGCGGTCCGCTGATCCGTGCCTGGTAGCGCGCGACCGCGTCAGGCGTGCAGCGGCACCCGCGTAGCGGACTGCCCAAGTGGCCGCATGGGCAGGGGTTCATCGCCGCGATGAGCTGGAAGCGGGCCGGAAACTCAGCCTGTCGAGCGGCGCGCGAGATCGTGATGCGACCGCTTTCCATCGGCTCTCGCAGGGCCTCGAGGGCGCTGCGCGCGAATTCGGGCAACTCGTCCAGAAACAGGACGCCTTGATGGGCAAGCGAGATCTCGCCAGGTCTGGGAGGTGAACCGCCGCCGACGAGGGCGACCGACGAGGCCGTGTGGTGCGGAGCGCGCAGCACGCGCTCGCCCCAGCGCTCTACCCTGAACGCGCCGGTCAGGCTGAGCACGGCGGCCGATTCGAGCGCTTCATCGTCGGACAGCGCCGGCAGCAGCCCGGCGAAGCGCTGCGCCAGCATCGATTTGCCGGTGCCCGGCGGACCCACCATCAACAGGCTGTGTTCACCCGTAGCCGCGATTTCGAGCGCGCGCTTGGCCGCCGACTGACCCTTGACTTCGCGCAGATCGGCCGGCTGCGGCGCGGCAGCGCGCGGCGCGGGCTCGGCGCGCGGCAGATCTTCATGCGCGCCCCCGGGCAGCAGCGCGCGAACCACGTCGAGCAGGTGGTCCGCGCGGTGGATCGTCAGCCCTCCCGCCAGGGCGGCTTCGCGAGCGCTTGCGGCGGGCAGCACGAGGGCGCGCAGAGGTCGATCGCCTTCGCCGAGCTGACGGCTCATCGCGAGCGCCATGGCGAGCGCGCCGCGCACCGGGCGCAGTTCGCCCGACAGCGACAGCTCGCCGGCAAATTCGAAGCCGTCGAGTCGGACCGGGTCGATCTGATCCGTCGCGGCGAGGATGCCGAGCGCGATCGGCAGATCGAAGCGGCCTGACTCCTTGGGCAGATCGGCCGGCGCGAGATTGACCGTGACCCGCTTGTTGAGCGGAAATTGCAAGCCGCTGTTCTGAAGGGCGGCGCGCACCCGTTCGCGCGCCTCCTTCACTTCCACTTCGGCCAGTCCGACGAGCGTAAAGGTCGGCAGGCCATTCGCCAGATCGACTTCGACCGTGACCTCGGGCGCGGCGAGGGCGTCCAGCGCGCGGCTGCGGATGACGGCGAGCGACATGCGTTTCCTGCTCAGACGCCTGCCGGCGCGGGCGTGGCGGTTCGGAGCGGGATTGTGAAGGCTGCGCCCGACGATCGC
>JBDSEG010000254.1:0-9237 GCA_039920165.1 Burkholderiaceae bacterium | reverse complement strand
CGGCTGCGCGAGACCTCGTCGACTCCGATCCTGATGCTGACCGGGCGCGCCGACGAGGCAGACCGCGGGATGGGGCTCGAACACGGCGCTGACGACTACCTCACCAAGCCGTTCAGCCCCCGCGAGTTGCTGGCGCGAGTCCGCGCCCTGCTGCGCCGCGCACGCGCCCAGGCGACGGTGGCCGATGCGATCCAGCAGGTCCGTGCTTACCGGTTCGGCGGATGTCGGGCTGCGCCGTTTGAAGTCGGCCGAAGGGCAGCCGGTCGAGCTGATCAACGGCGAATTCAGCCTGCTCCGCGGCGTTCCTCGCGTCGCCATAGCGCATCCTGTCGCGCGACCAGTTGCTCGAAATCTCGCGGCTGCAACGCCGTGGTCTACGACCGTTCGATCGACGTACAGATCCTGCGGCTGCGTCGCAAGATCGAGCCCAACCCGGCGCATCCTCAGTTCATCAAGACCGAGCGCGGCGCCGGCTATTTCTTCGGGGCAAGCGTCGAGGCGGTGCGGTAGACGCGGCTTGCGCATCGAAATTTCCGGACGCGGAGGACGCGACGGACGCGAAGGGCGCAAAGAAAGCGGAATGAAAGGGCAGAGACGGTGTTTTGACTTTCTTCTTCGCGTTCTTCGCGTCCTTTGCAGGTCGGCGTCCAAAAAGCGATTCGATCCGCACTGACCTTAAAGTGCGGTCCATGCTTTATGTCCTCTCACCGGCCAAGCGGCTCGACTACACGACGCGGGCGCAGACGCCGCGTGTGACCACACCGCAATTCGTCGCGCGCTCGGCCGAGCTCATCGACGTGTTGCGGCGCCACTCGGTCGCCGATGTGCAGGCGCTGATGCATCTGTCGCAGCCGCTGGCCGAGCTCAATGTCGAGCGCTACCAACGTTGGCGTCCGCGCTTCACGGCGCACAACAGCAAGCCGGCGCTGTTCGCCTTCGACGGCGATGTGTACGAAGGGCTGAAGGCGGGCGAGCTCGACGATCCGGCGCTCGAGTGGGCGCAGGACCATCTCGCGATACTTAGCGGCCTGTACGGCGTGCTGCGCCCGCTCGACCGCATGCAGCCGTACCGGCTCGAGATGGGCACCGCGCTGGCAACACCCGCCGGGCGCAACCTGTACGACTTCTGGGGCGATACCCTGGCCGAGCACCTGAACCGGCGCGCCGCGGCGCAGGCGACGCCGGTGATCGTCAACCTCGCGTCGCAGGAATATTTCCGCGCCGTCGATCGCCGCGCGCTCACGCCGCGGGTCGTCGAGTGCGTGTTCGAGGACTGGAGCGACGGCGCCTACAGGGTGATCGGCTTCTTCGCCAAGCGGGCGCGCGGACTGATGGCCCGGCATGCGATCACGCAGCGCATCGGCCACCCCGATGGCCTGCTTGCCTTCGATGCCGACGGCTACCGTCACGCCGCGGCGGCGAGCCGGCCGGACCGGCTGGTCTTCCGGCGGCGCCGCGATTGAACGTCGCATGAGCCGGCCGCGCCGCATCCTGCCGGTGATCGCGCTGTCGCAGTTCGCCGGCACGTCGCTGTGGTTCGCCATCAACGCGGTGCTGCCCGACCTGCAGCGCTTCGCCGACCTCCCCGACGCCGCGGTGGGATGGCTGACGGCAGCGGTGCAGCTTGGCTTCATCGCGGGAACGCTCGTCTTCGCGTTGCTCGCTGTGGCGGACCGCTTTCCGGCCACGCGGGTCTTCCTCGTCTGCTCGCTCGCGGGCGCGGCGCTGGCGGTGCTGACGACGCTGCTGCCGCCGACCCTGACCGGCCTGCTCATGCTGCGCTTTCTGACCGGCGTGTGCCTGGCCGGCATCTACCCGGTCGGGATGAAGATCGCCGCCGGCTGGTATGCGCAAGGCCTCGGGCTCGCCCTGGGCGTGCTGGTGGGCGCGCTGGTGCTCGGCACGGCGTTGCCGTTCGGCCTGCGCGCGATCGGCGCGGCTTGGGCGTGGCAGGTTGTGCTGTGGGTGGTCGCCGCCTTCGCCGCGGCCGGCGGCCTGCTGATGGCGCTCGCGGTGCGCGACGGGCCGCACTTGGCGCGCGCCGCCCGCCTGTCGCCGCGCGCGCTCGGCGTGATCTGGGCCGATCGGCGCCTGCGCGCTTCGGCGCTCGGCTATTTCGGCCACATGTGGGAGCTGTATGCCTTTTTCGTCCTGCTCCCGGTGATCGTGGCTGTGCACTGGCAGGGCGCTGCTGCGCACGGCTGGGTCTTCGCCGCGATCGCGATGGGCGCGCTCGGCTGCGTCGGCGGCGGGCTGCTGGTGCGGCGCTTCGGCGGGGCACGCCTGGCGGCGGCCCAACTCGGCTGCAGCGCGCTGTGCGGCCTGGTCGCGCCCTGGCTGATCGGCGCGCCGGCAGCGCTTTTCGCCACCTGGCTGCTGCTGTGGGGCATGACGGTCTCGGGCGATTCGCCCCAGTTCAGCGCGCTGACCGCGGGCAATGCGCCGCGCGATCAGGTCGGCAGTGTACTCACGCTCGTCAACTGCATCGGCTTCGCGCTGTCGACGCTGACCGTGGCCTTGTTTGCCGCCGCGCAGTCGCGCTGGCCGCTCGCCCAGCTCCTGCCTTTTCTGGCCGTCGGTCCGGTGCTTGGCCTGCTGGCGATGAGGCCGTTGCTGATGGGTGCCGGGGCCGCGCGTTTGGCAAAATCATCGTCATGACCGAGCAGAAAATCACCCCCGAATTGCGCCAGTGGATCGTCGACCAGGCGGCTGCCGGTCAACCGTCCGAGGCGGTGCTGGAGTCGATGCTGGCCAGTGGCTGGATCGCCGACGTCGCGGAATCGGCACTCGAAGAGGTGCTGAGCGAATTTCTCGCCGAGCACGCAAAGAAGAACAACCTGCCGCTGCCCGTCATCGTTCCCGAGCCCATGCACGGCGCGGCAACGTCGACGCGCTGGGCCGGCGATCGCGAGGTCAAGGTGCTCGTCACCTTGCGCGCTCCGCGCGTGATCGTCTTCGGCAGCTTGTTGGCCGACGACGAATGCGATCAGCTCGTCGAACTCGCCTCGTCCCGCCTGGTGCGCTCCGAGACAGTGCGGACGGCCACCGGCGAGAGCGAAGTCAACACCGCGCGTACCAGCGACGGCATGTTCTTCGAGCGCGACGAGACGGCGCTGATCTCGCGCATCGAAGCGCGCATGGCAGCGCTGCTCGACTGGCCGCTCGAAAACGGCGAGGGCCTGCAGATCCTGCGATACCGCCCGGGCGCCGAATACAAGCCGCACTACGACTATTTCGACCCCGAGCAACCGGGCACGCCGCACATCCTCAAGCGCGGCGGGCAGCGCGTCGCCTCGCTGGTGTGCTATCTCAATACGCCGGCCAAGGGCGGTGCGACCATCTTTCCGGACATCCATCTGGACGTGGCGCCGGTGAAGGGGAATGCGGTCTTTTTCAGCTACGACCGCCCGCATCCGATGACGCGCTCGCTGCACGGTGGTGCGCCGGTGCTCGAGGGCGAGAAGTGGGTGGCGACCAAATGGGTGCGCGAGCGGCGCTTCGAATAAATCGTGTGCGGCGCGTGTCAACGCGGCCGATTCACCTCGCGTTGTTTCCCCCGAGCAATCGGCTCTTCCCCTCGATCCCCTCCGGAGAAACCTTTCATGAACAAGATCCTCGCCGCCATCATCGCCTCGACCTTCGCCATCGGCGCCTTCGCCCAGACCGCCGCGACCGCTCCGGCCATGAAGCCGGCCACGCCCGCCATCCCGGCTATGCCCGCCACGCCGGCGACGTCGACCATGACCGCCAAGCCGGCCACCGCGGCCGTCGCCGCTACCCCGGCAATGCCGATGGCCAAGTCGGACGACATGATGAAGAAGGACACCGCTCCGATGGCCAAGAAGCACAAGAAGGTCACCAAGAAGAGCAAGACCAAGAAGTCCGCTACCGCTGCCTGATCGGCGAAACCCGGCGCAGGCCGGATCGCTCGACAAAAGAAACCCGGCATCGCCGGGTTTTTTCTTGGCCTTGCGAATCAGGCCCGCAACCGCGTATCGGCGCCCGCGAACGGGCGCGAATTCTCGATCTGATTCCACTTGCGCTGATCCCAGGTCTGCGGACCCTGCAGCGGCCAGCCTTCCATCAGCGCGCCCAATTCCGCGCGCGGCATGCGAATGTACGAAGCCGTCGCCGAGCGCAGGAACCAGACGCCGCGGCGCAGCCTCCACGGCAGCGGCGCTTTGGCCAGCCGGGCCCAGTACACGCACGCCTTGTGCTGCCAGAAGGGCTGGCGCTCGAACAGAACGCGACCCGCAAATCCGGTATCGGCCGGGAAGATCACGCAGTCGTCCTCGAGCACGACGACCGCATGCACCAGATCGCCGGGCGAGTTGCCTTCGCCGCGATGCACCAGCACCACGCGGGCGATCTCGGCCGATCGGACGCGGTCGATCTCGCGGTCGTTGCGATACACCACGATGTCCTGCTGCTGCCAGGCTGTGCGCCAATTGCCACTCATCTCGAACCTCCGCTTATCGCGCGACGTTAGCGGCTCGATATCGAAACTGAAGCGAAACATCGAATCAAGCTGCAAGAACCGAAACAGTTGCTTACCGACGCGTCTGCCGGGCCTGCTCGCGCCGCATGAAGAGGTACAGGCTTTCGGCCTTGGCACGCGCCCACGGCGTGCGTCGCAAAAACGCGAGGCTCGACTTGATGCTCGGGTCGACCGCGAAGCAGCGCACCGGCAGCTGCTCGGCCAGGCCGTCCCAGCCGAAATGCGCGACCAGCGCCTCGAGCATGAGCGCCAGCGTCACGCCGTGCAGCGGGTCGCGCGGAGCGCCCGTCGATGGCGAGTCACCCGTCAATACACCACCACCGAGCGGATCGACTCGCCGCGCCGCATCAGCTCGAAGCCTTCGTTGATATCTTCGAGCGCGAGCTGGTGGGTGATGAGCTCGTCGATGTGCAGCTTGCCGTCCATATACCAGTCGACGATCTTCGGAACGTCGGTGCGCCCGCGCGCGCCGCCGAAGGCCGAACCCTTCCACTGGCGGCCCGTGACGAGCTGGAACGGCCGGGTGCTGATCTCCGCCCCACCGGGTGCCACGCCGATGATGACGCTGGTTCCCCAGCCCTTGTGGCAGCACTCGAGCGCCTGCCGCATGGTGGTCGTGTCGCCGATGCACTCGAAGCTGTAGTCGGCGCCGCCGTCGGTGAGTTGCACGATCGCGTCGACCACGTTCGGCACGTCTTTCGGGTTGACGAAGTGCGTCATGCCGAAGCGCCGCGCCATCGCCTCGCGGCCGGGGTTGATATCGATGCCGATGATCTTGTCGGCGCCCACCATCTTCGCGCCCTGGATCACGTTGAGGCCGATTCCGCCCAAGCCGAACACAACCACGTTGGCGCCAGCTTCGACCTTGGCCGTGAAGACGACCGCGCCGACGCCGGTGGTGACACCGCAGCCGATGTAGCACACGGTCTCGAACGGCGCGTCGGGCCGGATCTTGGCCAGCGCGATCTCGGGCACGACGATGTGGTTGGCGAAGGTCGACGTGCCCATGTAGTGCAGAATCTTTTCGCCGCCGATCGAGAAGCGGCTGGTCGCATCCGGCATCAGGCCGCGGCCTTGCGTGGCACGGATCGCCTGGCACAGGTTGGTCTTGCGCGAGAGGCAGAACTTGCACTGCCGGCACTCGGGCGTATAGAGCGGAATCACGTGGTCGCCCGGTCGAACCGAGGTGACGCCGGCGCCGACCTCGAGCACCACGCCCGCGCCCTCGTGGCCGAGGATGGCGGGGAAGAGCCCTTCCGGATCGGCGCCGGACAAGGTGAACTGATCGGTGTGGCAGATCCCGGTCGCCTTGACCTCGACCAGCGCCTCGCCGGCGCGCGGGCCCTCGAGATCGACCGTCTCGATCGTGAGCGGCGCGCCTGCTTTCCAGGCGACGGCGGCGCGTGTCTTCATCGGTCTCCTCAGCGGTTGAGGTCCGCATTCTGCCTGCGCATCCGATGCCACAATGATTGCGAATCCGCCCACTCGAACCTTCGAAAGACTGTCTCGGCCCATGCTCGACCTGCAAGCCCGTGAACTCGACGCTTGGCATATGCGCCGCGCCGGCAAGGAGGTGCTGTCGCTCGCGCTGATGGACGCGCGCAACCAGTTGCTTCGCTGGGTCGGCGCGTGCGAGGAGGCATTGGGCGGGCCTTCGATGACGGTGCCGCGGTTGGCGGAGATCAACCCGCCGCTGTGGGAGATCGGCCATGTCGGCTGGTTCCAAGAGACTTGGATAGGCCGCAACCTGCAGCGCCAGCGCGGCGTTGCGTGCGACCCGACGCACGCGCGCCTGGCCTCCATCCTGCCCCACGCCGACCGCTGGTACGACTCAAGCCATGTCGCGCACGCGACGCGCTGGGACCTGGACCTGCCCGATCTCGAGACCACGCGCCAGTACCTGGTCGATACGCTCGAGGCGACGCTCGATCTGCTGCACGGCAGCCGCGAGGACGAGGGCTCGCTGTACTTCTATCGGCTCGCGCTCTTGCACGAGGAGATGCATATCGAAGCGCTCGCCATCCTGTCGCAGACGCTCGGCTTCGATGCCGGACTGCTGCCACGGTTGGCGAGCCAGGCGCCCCGCGCCCCGCTCTTATTCCCGGCCACCCGGTGGACCCTTGGGCGCGAAGCCGAAGGCTTCGTCTTCGACAACGAGCGCGGTTCGCTCGAGGTGGCCGTGCCTGAGTTCGAAATCGATGCCCAGCCGGTGAGCTGGGCGCAGTACGGCGAGTTCGTCGAGGACGGCGGCTACGACGAAGCCCGCCATTGGAGCGCCGATGGCTGGGCCTGGGTCGAGCGCGAAGGTCGGCGCACGCCGCGCCACGTCGAGCAGATGCGCCAGGGCGTGCTGCAGCGCCGCTTCGGCCGGACGCAGCGGGTACCGCTCGGCCAGCCCGCGGTTCACCTCACCTGGTACGAGGCCGACGCCTGGTGCCGCTGGGCTGGCCGGCGCCTGCCCGGCGAAGTCGAGTGGGAAGTCGCGGCGCACCAGGGCGCGTCGCGCGGTTTTCGCTGGGGCGAGGTGTGGGAGTGGACCGCGACCACGTTTGCACCGTACCCGGGTTTCGTGGTCCATCCTTACCGCGACTATTCGCAGCCCTGGTTTCAAACCCACAAGGTGCTGAAGGGCGCCTCGTTCGCGACCCGGCCCGGCCTGCGCAGCGCGACTTACCGCAACTTCTATCTTCCCGAGCGGGACGATATCTTTGCCGGCTTTCGCAGCTGCGCGGTCTGAGCGCCGCGCACCGCGGCGTCATGCAGCACATCCAGGCGGATGCCGCCGAGGCGGCGATCGCGGGCCCGCCTTAACATGCCTCGCCGAATTCGCATCCGATGACCCATTCCGACAACCGCGCCGAACCGAAGCCCTTGCGCGCCCCGGGCGTCCTGAGCCTGCTGCTCGAGGCGCGCGCGCCGCTGGAATATGCGGCCAGCGTGGCGCTCGCACCTTGGCTGCGGCGCTCGCCACGCGGCGACGGCCACGCGGTCCTGGTGCTCCCGGGGCTCGGCGCCAACGATGTATCGACGGCGCCGATGCGGCGCTTCCTTGGCACGCTCGGCTACGACGCGCACCCGTGGGGGCAGGGCTTCAATTTCGGCCCGCGCACGGGCGTGCTCAAGAACTGTTCGCGAGCCCTGCAGGCTCTGGCCGAGCGCCACGGTTCGCCGGTCAGTCTGGTCGGCTGGAGCCTGGGCGGTCTGTATGCCCGCGAGCTTGCCAAGCTGCATCCGACGCAGGCGCGCTGCGTGGTGACGCTGGGAACGCCGTTTACCGGGGACCCCAAGGCCACGAATGCCTGGCGCTTCTACGAATTCGCAAGCGGGCAGTCGGTGCACGATCCGGAGCAGCTGGCCCAGATGCGCATCACTCCCGGCGTTCCCACGACGTCGATCTTCTCGCGCAGCGACGGCATCGTCGCGTGGCGTTGCAGCCTGAATCCGGACGGCCCGCTGTCAGAGAACATCGAAGTTCCGGCAAGCCATGTCGGACTCGGCCTCAACCCCCTCGCCCTGTATGCGCTGGCCGATCGGCTGGCGCAGGAGCCAGCGCGTTGGCAGCCGTTCGAAGTGCGTGGCGCGAGGCGCTGGTTCTTCCGCCAGCACGTCGCCTGAGCCCGCCGGCACCCCCGCTGCCGACCGTGCTGGAGAGGAAATCGCGCCGGGTCCGGTCGAGAGCAGTTCGACACAGCTTGCATCGGCAGCCGAGCGCCATTGCGACAAGCCCGTGAAGTTGGGGCGCACCGATGATTGCAGAGCGTCTCGCCCGCGTCACGACTTCGCGCGGCAGGTACGTCGGCTCGGTCGTGACCGCAGACCGGCGTCGCGCAGACCCCCCACGATGCGCGCGGCATCATTTGGGGCGGACCTGGGGCGAGCCCTGTCGATCGCGGACCTGGCCGTCAGGTGACTGCGGCGGGGCTGGCACCGACGAGGTGACGGGCTTCGGCGGCTTGCGCGGATCGCGCCCCGAATCGCAGGACATGACGCCGACGCTTGCCGCGATCGCGGCGCTCAGCAAGGCGCAAGGGATGGCAGACATGGCATCTCTCCTCGGTCGATGGGTTAGCGGTTGAGAAGCGACGCCAGCATGCATGCTTCCAGCACGCGATGCCGACGAACATTTCAGGAATGGGCTTTGCTTCGCGCCTCCGCGACATCGTCGCTCAGGGGCACGCAGACCGAAGCGCCGTGACATCCCACCGCACAATCGACGCATGGCTGATATGTTCGAACTCACCGTCGCACCGTGGGAACTCATTGCGCGCGGCACGATGACGTATTGGTTCCTGTTCGGGATCTTCCGCTTCGTGCTGCGACGCGATGTCGGCTCGATCGGCATTGCCGATGTGCTGTTGCTGGTCATCATCGCCGACGCTTCGCAAAATGCAATGTCCGGCGGCTACGAGAGCGTCACCGACGGGGCGATCCTGGTCGGCACTTTCGTTGGCTGGAACTACCTGCTCGACTGGGCTGCCTACCGGTTCGATGTCGTTCGGCGCTTCGCCGAGCCCCCGGCGCTCACGCTGGTGCGCGACGGCCGTGTCGTTCACCGCAACCTGCGGCGCGAGTTCGTTTCGATGGAAGAACTCATGTCGCAACTTCGCATCAACGGCGTCGACGATTTCGCCCAGGTGCGACTGGCGTGTATGGAATCGGACGGCCAGATCAGCGTGATCAAGAAATCCTGATCAGATCGTCCCGACGCTGCCGGTCACGGGCAGCGCGCTGCCGGTCAA